>JALSRG010000118.1 GCA_026984915.1 Marinosulfonomonas sp.
CAGGGGCCGACTGTGTTGCAGGGGCAGGTGGATTGGTCACCACTTTGGCCGGCGAACCCGGCAAGGGCGGGCCGGGCACATCCGGATTCTGCGGCAATGACGTGGTTGATAACGGGGCGCTGACGATAAATGAAACCGCCGGAAAGGCCTCTGTCGTCGCCGGATCCTCCTGCTTTATCCGCACAGGTTCGATCGGCAGCCCGCGATCGGAATTCCGGGTTTGTGATCCCCGCTGCGCAGGTATCTTCAAACCCTGAGAGACGCCCTGCGACAGCAGAACAGAATCTGGAGGAACATCATCCGGACCCATCACAAGGTCAACAGGCAGGGCCGATTGCCTGCCGGCCAACCCTGCCATCGGGATTGGCACAAAACCGGCCGGCACAACAAAGGGCTGCTTTTCCCGGAGGGATTGATCCAAAGCCGATTCGGCATTGTCCAATGGCTTTTGCAACAGATCGGCAAAGCGCGTATCCCCGCCCGCAGGTGGAATATCCTGCTGTGCTGATTCCGTCCCGTCAGGCACTGGCGTCCCGATGGGACCTATTCTTGGCATCTGCATTTCGAATCCCGGATTTCTTCCTGAGCTTGGCCAGACAATGCAGACGACTGGTTACTGATTCTTTACCCGATACCGTCATGCTCGGGGAAACTGACTCGAATTTGACGGAATTTATCATGACGCTATCCCAGATTTCGAATGCGACGGTCCCGGGTTCAACCCTTTCACAGGCGGACAAGGACACGCGGCAGGACAATGCCCTGCGCGCGGCAGCAAGGGAGCTTGAAGCCAGTTTCCTGGCGGAAATGCTGAAATCTGCCGGATTAGGCAAACCGCGCCAGAGCTTTGGCGGCGGTGAGGGGGAAGACCAGTTTGGCTCATTCCTGCGCACCGAGCAGGCCAGGGAAATGGTAAAGGCCGGCGGCATTGGTCTGGCCGAAAGCCTGTACGAAGCCCTGAAGGAGAAATCGAATGAGATATAGTGCTTCTGGCCGGCTGGCCGACGAACTGGAGGATCTGCTGGATGCGGAACGCCAGATCCTGCTGTGCGGCAATCTGGACGCGATCAACCGCCTGACCAAACAGAAAACGCGCATTCTGGACAACCCGCACCTGAAGGTGAACAACGCGGAAACCCTGCAGCGCATTCGCCGCAAGGCACAGCGAAACGCGGTTCTGCTTGCCGCAGCCATGGAAGGCGTGAAGGCTGCGGTCGCACGGCTTGGGCACTTGCGAAAAGGACCAGCGCCATTGGATACATATGACTGTCACGGTCAGCGCAGGCGGTTGGGCGACCAATCCATTGCCTCCGGTATGGAGCATAAAGCCTGAGCCTGCTGGCATGGACCCGGACCGCTTCTGCGGGCCGGACCGGTTAATTCAAATACCACCGAAATGCCTGCGGCGATTTAGGAAAGCCTTAGGATTTTGCACCGAATGTGGCTTTGCGCCCCAAAAGGGGTGGCGCGGCACCCGATAAGTTCAGGTTTGCCGCATTTGTCAGAATGGCACTTCAACAACCGGGCACATGACCGGTTCGGAAACGCGGCGTAAAGCGCCGCTTTGACTAAAGGAAAACGATATGTCCAGTATTCTGACAAATACCAGCGCAATGGTTGCTCTTCAGACATTGAAGAATACCAACATGAACCTGACCAAGGCGCAGGGTGAAATTTCAACCGGTAAATCCATCGCCTCTGCCAAGGACAATTCGGCAATATGGGCGATCTCGAAGGTTATGGAAGCCGATGTGAACGGCTTCAAGGCAATCTCCGACAGCCTGTCGCTTGGGGAATCAACTGTTGCCGTTGCCCGGCAGGCATCCGAAACGGTGACCGATCTTCTGACCCAGATCAAAGGCAAGGTCGTTGCGGCGCAGGAAGACAATGTTGACCGCGGCAAAATCCAGGCCGACATTGCCGCCCTGACCAAACAGGTGACATCTGTTGTCAACGCCGCGCAGTTCAACGGGCTGAACCTTGTTGACGGCAATATCACGACAACCAATACCGATGGCAACACGGGTATCGATGTTCTTGCCTCTCTCAATCGGGATGCCTCGGGTACGGTTTCGTCCAGTTCCATCGGCGTTGCCTCGCAGAACCTTTCGCTGACAGGCGGTACCGCCCTGACCAGTGCCGCGGCCTCTGTCGGTACGGATCCAGGAACCGCCGGTGTTATCGATGCAAACAATGGCGGCACCAGCGATTCGATCAAGCTGGATACATTCGCCTTTCTCGATGCGTCCGGCGGTGCAACCGGCACGGCGGCGCTGGCCCGCGGCACGGCCGGCCTGGACAATACAGTGGCCGGTGGCGTCATGGCCGGAGACCAGCTTACATTCCAGATCGGATCCGTCGAGGCGCAATATACCGTTCGCGAAGGCGATACAGCCGAAGCCATCGTTGCCGGCATGAAGTCGGCCTTTCAGGCGGCTGGCCTGAGCAATACTGATTTCACGATGGATATTGATGCCGTTGCCGGTGAACTGAAGATCACGAACAACACCAATGCCGACGTGGCATTTTCAATGTCTGCCTCGCGCGGCTCCGGCGGCTTGTCTGGTCTGGCCACCATTGATGTTTCCACCGCCACCGGAGCGCTTGCAGCGCTTGGTTCGGTGGAAAACCTGATCCAGACATCAATTGACGCCTCGGCATCTTTTGGTTCTGTCGAAGGCCGGATCGAAATTCAGAACAACTATATCGGCAAACTGACCGATTCACTCAAGGCCGGGATCGGATCTCTGGTGGATGCCGACATGGAAGAGGCATCGGCCAGACTGCAGGCCCTGCAGGTCCAGCAGCAGCTGGGCATTCAGGCCCTGTCGATTGCGAATCAGGCCCCGCAGTCAGTCCTGTCCCTGTTCCGTTAGGGGACATGACGGGGCGCCCGATGCGGCGCCCCTCACCCCCCGCGGGACACCCCGCGTTCTGATGACCCCTGTCATTGAAAGGTAATGACATGAACGCTCTGAACCTGGCCCGATCCGCCTATGCCGGAACAGCCACCCCAATTCGCACCGATCGCGGCACCGAATACGATGTATTTGCCCGGATCACCCATCAGATGAAATCAGCCGCCGAACACCCTGACCGATTTCCCGCCCTTGTGCAGGCACTGCATGAAAACCGAAGGTTGTGGACCATACTGGCGGCAGATGTATCGGGAAAGGATAATGCGCTTTCCGAGACCCTGCGGGCCCAGATTTTCTATCTGGCCGAATTTACCAAACACCATTCACGCAAGATTCTGGCCGGCGAAGGCACAATCGACGCGCTGATCGACATCAACACCGCCATCATGCGCGGCCTTCGCGGAGAGGAGGCCCCGTCATGAGTGGACTGATCCTGAAACTTGGCCCAAAAGAGCGGGTGTTGATCAACGGTGCGGTCATCGAAAACGGAGACCGCCGCAGCCGGCTGGCAATTGTGACACCGAACGCGAATATTCTGCGTCTGCGTGATGCAATTCATCCCGAGGAAGTGAACACACCGGTACGCCGTGTCTGTTATATTGCCCAGCTTGTGCTTTCCGGCGACGCGGACAAGGACGAGGCCCGGCTGCAACTGCTGCGCGGCATTGAACAACTGAGCCAGGCGCTGAATGATCCGGACAGCCACAAGCAGCTGAGCCTGGCAACCCAGGCAGTGATCGACGGCCAGTATTATCAGGCCCTGAAGGCACTGCGCAGCCTGTTGCCCAGAGAGGGGCGGCTGCTGGCCGCGCATCCCCACTGATGTTTCAGCCAACCATACCCTTGGGCGGCTATGCTGGCTGGGCCTTTCTCAGCCGGACAAAGGAGAAGCAGCAGGCGGCTTTTGAACATTCGCCCGTAATCGAAAGGGAAACCCGTTATTTCGAAAAGAACATCGGCAAAATCAGAACCGCGGAAGAGCTGGTTTCAGACCGGACACTCCTGAAGGTTGCCCTGGGGGCATTCGGGCTGGACGATGACATCAACAGCAAGGCATTCATCCGGAAAATACTTGAAGACGGCACACTGACGACCGACGCCCTTGCCAACAAACTGTCCGATAAACGGTATCTGGCATTCTCCAAGGCGTTCGGATTTGGAGATTTCGCGGTCCCGCGCACCGGCCTGAGTGAGTTCGGGGCCGAAATTACCGGCCTTTTCAAAGCGCGAAGCTTTGAAAAGGCCGTGGGTGACCAGAATGGTGATTTGCGTCTTGCCCTGAGTTTGCAACGCGACCTGAAGGAGATCGCTGACAAGAAAACAAGCGTGGACACCAAGTGGTACTCGATCATGGGGCAACCGCCGCTTCGCAAGGTTTTTGAAACAGCTTTTGGTCTGCCCTCCTCTTATGCCACAATTGATCTGGACACACAGCTGAAGGGTTTCAAGGACCGCGCTGAAAGGACATTTGGCAGTGCCGATATTTCCCAGTTCACCGACCCGGCAAAACAGGAGAAACTTATCCGGCTGTTTCTGGTCCGCTCTGAGGCTCAGGCCTTTACCGCCGGCGCGGTTCGTGGCCAGACCGCACTTGCGTTACTGCAGGGTGTTGGCCGTTAAACGGCGACCGAGCGGCTCGATAATCTGCCGCGCCGCATCACTCAGCTCAAATCTCGCCATCTTCACCCCCCTGCTCTTTGCAGAAGCGAACCACACACCGATGGATCAGGGTATCTTCTTTATGGATACAGAACCTACCCTGCACCGGGCTTGTCAATCGTCAGCCGGTTCTTGTTCATCCGCCTCCAGACAACGTGCAAGACGCCTGAAACATGCGTCTATGCCATCACTGGAATCTTCTGACAGAAACCGCTCCAACGCGGGCCAGACGCGGATGGCAGCATCTGTCAGCGGATCGGAACCCTGAGAATACAGACCGGCCTTGATCATCATCTCAGCGTTTTCATAGGCCCCCAACAGGCTGCGCGCACGGGCAATTACCGCGTTCTCCTCTGGTGTTGCCGCCTCTGGCAGGCTCCGCGACACGCTGCGCAACAGATCTATCGCCGGAAACCGGCCGCGCTCGGCAATTTTACGGTCAAGAACCACATGCCCGTCCAGAACACCGCGCAGAATATCGGCGATCGGCTCTTCCATATCCGAGCCGGCCACCAGCACGCTGAACACGGCTGTTATGTCCCCACTTTGGGCTGACCCCGGCCCCGCCCGTTCGCACAGGGACATGATCAGATGCGCCGTGGATGGCGGATACCCCCGCAGTGACGCGGCTTCGCCCGAGGCCAGGGCCACCTCGCGATGCGCATCGGCAAACCGCGTGATCGAATCTGCCAGCAACAACACGTGCTGGCCCTGATCGCGAAAATGTTCAGCCACCGCCATTGCCGTCCAGGCACAGCGCCGACGCACCAGCGGCGACTGATCGGACGTGGCCGTAACAACAACCGACCGCGCCATGCCTTCGGGCCCAAGCACATGGTCGACAAACTCTCGCACCTCCCTGCCGCGTTCGCCGATCAGGGCAATGACCACGACATCGGCCTGAACACCGCGGGCAAACTTTGCCAGCAGCGTTGATTTGCCCACACCCGACCCGGCAAACAACCCGATCCGCTGACCGCGCACGATCGGCAGCAAGGTATCAAAAACCGCGATATGTGTTTCCAGCCTTCCGCGCATCGGCCGCCTCTCAGCCGCCTTCGGGGGCTGCGCACGCAGAGGGTGATCAATGGCACCACGCAACAATGCACGGCCATCAAGCGGCCGTCCCGAGGGATCAATAACCCGTCCGATCCAGTGATTACTGGGCGCAATGCGAAGCTCTCCGAGCAATAAGACACGATCCCCAATGACGACACCCTCGGCCGACTGGTCGGGCAGCACCGTTATTGTTTCCGCCTGCAGCTCAAGAACCTCACCATATATATCCGCCCCGGTTCTGTGGCAGATGCAAATCTGGTCGCCCAGACTCGCCAGATGCGATAACCCGGTCACTGTCAACACACCCCGGCCGACACCGGCAACACGTCCGACATTATAAATGGGACGAAGCGCCGAAATTTCAGCGGTAAGACATTCGAGTTCAGAAACGGGCATCGGATTCTCCTGATCAACCTGCAAACCATTTCTAAAGGAATCAGGGTTAAGGCTTGATTGAAGCTATTCGAGGGAGAAGCCCCGATGTTTGAAAAACTGGAAATATTCCGCATGGCGCAGGCCATGGCTGTCCATGCCTCTGCCCGCCAGTCGCTGATTGCCGAGAACGTGGCCCAGGCCGATACTCCGGGCTACAAGGCGCGTGATATTGCATCCTTTGCCGAAATGTATCGTGACCAGACAAAACCCCAGATTCTCCGCACCACCCGACCAGGCCATTTTGGCGCGGCGCCGCCTTTGCAGTTTTCTGAAAGCTTGGCCGTCATGTCCGATGGAAACGAATCCCCAAACGGCAACACTGTATCGCTCGAAGCAGAAATGGTGAAAGCCGCCGACGTGCGCCAGGAAAACGATATGGCCATCGCGATCTACAAGAGTGCGCTGGGCATTCTGCGAACCAGTCTTGGGCGCCGGTAAGGGGATGACAGATGAGTGATCTTCTGAAATCTCTCGCGGTTTCCGCAAGCGGCATGCAGGCCCAGGCCACGCGTCTGCGCTATACATCAGAGAACATCGCAAATACCGACACCCCCGGCTACCATCGTAAAACTGCGACATTTGAAAATGTGGTGGCAGCGGGGCACCGCACAGGAGAAGTGAGGACAGGGCCGGTAAAACTGGACCCGTCTGAGCTGAAGCGGATCTATGATCCGGGAAACCCGCTTGCGGATGCAACTGGCCACTATGATGGATCGAACGTCGATCTGGTGGTCGAAATCGCTGACGCGCGCGAAGCGCAGCGCAGTTACGAGGCGAACCTGAAGATGTTCGACCAGGCGCGGCAAATGTCCGCAAGCCTGCTCGATCTTCTGCGCCGATAGAGGAGACCAGAATGGACATACGTTCCTCACTTGCCGCCCGGCAATACGCCGCAACGCGACCTGCAACAGCGCCAAAGCCTGATGCCGGCCGCAACACAGACGCCTTTGCCAAAGTTGCAAATGATTTCGCGGCTACTCTTCAGAAGGGAGAGGACACCGCGCGCGCGTCAATGGCCGGGAATGCGGATCCGCACGCTCTGGTTCAGGCCCTCGCCCAGACGGAATTGGCGATCGAGACCGCGGTAACCGTGCGTGACAAGGTGGTCGAGGCTTACCAGGAAATTCTGCGGATGCCGGTTTGAGCCATGGACGAGCTTATCTTCTTTGACACATTACGCCAGGGCTTGTGGATTGCCGTCAAGGTCTCGACACCCATTCTGATGGTGGCCCTGGTGACGGGCCTGGTGATCGGCCTGTTTCAGGCTCTGACTTCCGTTCAGGAAATGACGCTGACATTTGTACCAAAAGTTGCGGCAATCCTGGCTGTTTTCTGGGTTTCGATGAGCTTCATGACCGAAACGTTGGTCGGGTTCTTTACCGATCAGCTTATCCCGCTGATTGCCGGAGGCTAGCGTATGGAAAACGCCGGATACACAACGCTTACCCGCCAGTCGGGGCTGATGCGTGAAATGCAGACGGTTGCCAACAATCTGGCGAACATGTCAACGACGGGCTTTCGCAAGGAAGGTGTCATCTTTTCAGAGTACATCGCAGCCATCGACGATAAGGGGGGCTCTCTCTCCATGGCGACAGCCGATGTGCGGCAGACCGACAATCGTCAGGGGGCGCTGACCCTGACCAAGGCGACATTCGATTTCGCCATAGAAGGCGGCGGCTTCTTTCTGCTTGAAACCCCGGCCGGCCAGCGCCTGACCCGCGCGGGCGCATTCACACCGAATGCCGAAGGGGAACTGGTCAATCCGGACGGATACCGTTTGCTGGACAGCGGCGGCTCACCCGTTTTCATCCCGCCGGACGCGTCTTCGATTTCGTTGGCAAATGACGGAACCCTCAGCGCCGATGGCCGCCCGCTGACCCAGATTGGCCTGTTCCAACCGCTCGACCCCAATGATCTTGTTCGCGAAGACGGGGTCCGGTTTCGGGCCGACAAAGGCACCAGGCCCATGGAAAACGCCGTAATCTTGCAAGGGTATCTGGAAGATTCAAACGTAAATCCGATCACTGAAATATCAAGAATGATCGAGGTGCAGCGCGCTTACGAACTGGGCCAGAGCTTCATGGACAAGGAAGACGAACGCATCCGGTCTGTTCTGCAGACACTCGGCCGCTAACCGACAAGGAGAGCAAACATGCGCGCCCTGAAAATTGCCGCAACAGGCATGCTGGCCCAACAAACCCGGGTCGAAGTGATTTCCAACAATCTCGCGAATATGAGCACGACCGGCTACAATACCCGGCGCGCCGAATTTGCGGATTTGCATTATCAGCAGGTCGCCCGGGCCGGTACGATAAATGCTTCGGACGGAACAGTGCTTCCGACCGGGGTGCAACTGGGCCTGGGGGTCCGGCCCTCCTCCGTTACCGTACAGTTGTCACAGGGATCGCTGGCACAAACCGGCGGAGATCTTGATCTTGCGATCGAAGGCAGTGGCTATCTGGAAGTCACCCTGCCGTCCGGTGTTTCCGGCTATACCCGGGATGGTGCGCTGAAACGGTCCGCCGACGGGCAGATCGTCACGGCCGACGGGTTTGCGGTGGCACCGGGGATCACCATCCCGTCGGATGCCAGAAGCATTTCTGTCAATGCCGAGGGCGAGATTTATGCCTATTTCAATGACCGTATCGAACCGGAACTTCTGGGGCAGTTTACGCTGGCACATTTCACTAACCCGGCAGGGCTGGAGGCAAAAGGCAGCAATCTGTTTCTGGAAACCACTGCCTCCGGGCCGTCGCTTGTGGGCACACCGGGCAGCGATGGCCTGGGGGTTCTGCGCCAGGGGTATCTGGAGGATTCCTCCGTCGATGCCGTCCGGGAAATCACCGAACTGATCGAGGCGCAACGTGGATACGAAATGAACTCCAAAGTCATATCCGCCGCCGACCAGATGCTCGGCGCAACGACGCAGATACGCTGATGTTGCGGTTTGTTGCGATCCTGCTGGCCCTTGTCGCCACAACGCGGCCGGTTCTGGCCGAAACCCTTATGGCGGCCCGCACAATCCGCAGCAAATCCATTCTCTCAGCGGCGGATCTTGTCGTGGAAGACAGCCGCATTCCCGGTGCCCTCACCAACCCGGAAGACGCAATTGGCATGGAGGCGCGTGTGGTACTTTACGCTGGCCGACCAATCCGGCCCGAAGATATCGGCCCACCGGCTATTATTGAACGAAATCAAATTATTACGCTGGTATACCTGCGCGGTACTTTGCGCATATCGGCCGAAGCACGGTCCCTCGGGCGTGCCGGTGTGGGCGACCGGCTGAGGGTGATGAACCTTGCTTCCCGAAATACCGTGACCGGAGTTGTCAATGCTGACGGTACGGTCACGGTTGGCAACTGAATCCAGAAAGGACGCCACCAATGCGCTTTACGCAGACAATCATTTTCCTTTCCCTGCTGCTTGCAACAACTGCCTGCCAGCGCCTGAATGATGTCGGAAAAGTTCCGCAGTTTACCCCCACCCAGGAAACCAGTGAATTTCGCGCCATGATGACCCCGCCGCTGCCTGAAGTTGTGGAAAACCGGCGGCAATCCGGCCGGGCTTCGCTCTGGACCGGTGAGCGTTCTTCCCTCCTGGGGGACAGGCGCGCCGTCAAACGCGGCGATATCCTGACCGTTGTCATCAAAATCGACGACAAGGCCGAAATATCCAATTCGACAAAACGGTCCCGCAAGGGCTCGGAACGAATGGGGATTCCGTCACTGCTGGGTATTCCGCAACGTATCAATCAGAGCCTGCCGCAGGGCGCGACAATGGATCCGGCCGTCGCCACGAATTCCACCAGCTCTTCCTCGGGAGATGGCTCGGTCCGGCGTAAGGAGAAACTGACGCTGCGGGTTGCCGCAACCATCGTTGATGTTCTGCAGAATGGTGTTCTGTCAATCCAAGGCTCTCAGGAAGTACGCGTCAACTTTGAAATCCGGGAGCTGCTTGTCTCGGGGTATGTCCGGCCGGAAGACATCTCGCGCCAGAACGAAATTACCTATGACAAGATTGCCTCGGCCCGCATTTCCTATGGTGGCCGTGGACAGATCTCAGACGTTCAGCAACCCCGTTACGGCCAACAGGTGGCCGATATCGTTCTTCCGTTCTAGCGAGGCCAGACATGCGCAAACTGCTCCCCTTGATACTCCTCCTGATCGGAACCGGCGCCGGTATTGGCGCCGGCGTTGCGATGAAACCCAAAGCCTCAGAGGAAACCGAGGCGGCAAACTGCAACCCTGCCACGACTGAATCAGACCATCCGGCAGCAGAAGCCACCATGCCAGAGGAATCAAATGGCCACCAGGGCGGTGAAAACAATCAGGAACATGATTATGTCAAACTCAACAACCAGTTTGTGATTCCGGTCGTCAAACACGAGAAAGTGGCCTCGCTGGTGGTTTTATCGCTTAGCCTTGAGGTCGAGCCCGGTAGCAATGATGAGGTCTTTGCCAAAGAGCCAAAGCTCCGAGACGCCTTTCTGCAGGTTCTGTTCGATCACGCAAACTCCGGAGGTTTCGACGGGGCGTTCACCCGAAGCAACAATATGATAATCTTGCGAAACGCACTGTTGGAGGTTGCCAGGAAAACACTTGGTGCAATTGTTTCTGATGTTCTGATCGTAGACATCGTGCGTCAGGATACCTGACGACGGGTTGTGTATCTACCGAATCCGGCGCTTGGCTAGAATACGTTTCTGCACAGCGCTTTCCTGACAGATCGCCTTTAGTGCCTCGCAACGCCCGAAAGCTTTTTTAGATTTGCCCTTCCGCTCCTGGATGTTTCCGATAAGACCCGCGCGTTGGGTGTTCAGAACCGCAAGGTTCTGTTCCAGCCAGACAGATCGGCGCTGATCAGCCCCCGCAAAAGAGGCGGCATCCGGGCTTTTGCTCCGCAGCAGGCTTGCCGCGCGTTCTCTGGCACCTCTTTTCAACAGGTCCACCTGCTGGGCCAGGGCGGCCTCATCGCGGATCAGACTCTGAAGTGAACTGAGTTCAACCTGCAAGATCAGTTCACTCAGTTTGAGCAGCTCTTTCATTCTTTTATCCATTCAGGTTCACATGCTCCTGCCTGCCCTGGTGCGAATAGTCTCGGCAAAGCGAATGGCGGCAGCAACTGCAGGGTAGTGTTCGGGCCAGATTTCCTGACCAATTTCCACAACCGCAAACAGCGCCCGGGCGGTGGGAGGATCACGGTGAATCGGAATGCCCGATTCAATCGCAATCTCACGAATTCTGGCGGCAATCTCATCCGTGCCCTTTGCCACACACAACGGTGCAGCACCCGGCTGCCTGTTCCATTTCAAAGCGACGGCATAATGTTCGGGATTGACGATAACAACGTCTGCTTCCGGTACGGATGACAGCATCTGGTTCATGGCAATGGCATAGCCTTTCTGCCGGCGCTGCTGTTTTACGTGTGGGTCACCTTCCGACTGTTTCGTTTCATCGGTCAGATCCTTTCGGGACATCCGGTTTTTACGGATGTGTTCCTGATACTGCCAAAGGTAATCTACCGCGCCAATGACAATTGCAATTGCCAGGACAAACAGCAAAAACTCCATCGTCAGCCTGACGAGCACGGCGGCTGCCACCTGGGCTTCTGCATGCAGAGCGCCGAGTATTTCGGGCAGGCGGTTCAACAGAAAATAGGTCAGAACCACCGAGTAGATCAGGAGCTTGAAAAAACTTTTCCCAAACTCGAACAACCCGCTGCGCCCAAACTTGTTTTTTGCATTTGCCAACACTGAAACACGAGACAATTTGAAATGCAGTTTTTCCGGCGCGAATGTCAGACTTTTCTGCAGGATAATCGAAAGCAGCACAAATAGCCCCGGAACCACAAACCAGATGCCCATTTCTCTGACGATGCCCATGAGCAGGCTTCCCGAAAAGGCCTGTGACGAACCCGCAAATATCTGGCTGGAAAGCCTGTCGGAATTTGCCAGCAAACCCGCCAGAACATTGCCAAGCCCCAAGAGTGAATTGCTGCCCACGGCAAAAGCAACCATGACAAGGCCGCCATAGGATGCGGCAACGTTCAGATCAGCCGAGCGCGCTATCTCTCCTTTTTTTCTTGCGTCATCCAGTTTCTTTTGCGACGGCTCATGGGTTTTTTCACCCTGATCTTCTGCTGAATCGCTCATCACGGGCCCCTGAACGGATTGGCCAGCAATTCAGAAAATGCCGCCGACCATACCGACAGCAGTGAGGGCAAAACGAGAAAAAGCAGAATCAGGCCGCCTGCGGTGATGGCAGGGGCCCCGATAAAGGCGACCATCAGTTGCGGCATGGCCCGATTGATGACGCCCAGGGTCACATTGTAGATCAGCGACGCGACAATAAAGGGAGCAGCGAGAGAAAACGCCAGTGAAAAAGCTTTGGCAATACGCCCGATCCCCCATTCAGACAGCATGCCCGGACCAGGAAATACACCGGCGGGCATCATGTCATAGGAGAGTATGAAGACTTCGGCAATACGCACATGCAGCCCGGTGATCACGGCTAGGGCCAACCCGGCAACAACCATGATATGGCCGATCGCCGGTTGCGGCTCTACCCCGGCCGCCCCGCCAAAAATCTGCGAAAGAGATGTCGACTGTGCGGCGATCGAACCCGCCATCTGAAGCGCGAGAATGAAAAGGCGCAGAACAATACCGATAACAAGGCCCGCGATAACCTCCGTGGCCAGGAAAACCGGTTGCGGATCCTGTGCGGACACCACCGGGGCCAGTCTGTCAGAAACCGCCGGAAAGATGACGATCGAAAACGCCAGAGCCAGTGACAGGCGGATGCGTTGCGGGACCGAGCGCTCACCAAAGGCGGGCAGCAGGGCCATCGCAGCCCCAACCCGAAGAAAAACCAGAACGGCTGTGACAAAATCTGTCCTGACAAGCTCGGCCAGGTTTTGAAGGGCGTCATTCATGCCGGCACAAGTCCGACCAGGGATGGACGGGCCTCCAGCGCTATTTCTTCAAAGGACAGAACCGGGTTTTGAATGCCTTTTGCCATCAGAACGGTGTGGAGAAACCGGCGTCTGCGCCGGGAGGTGGCGATAGCGGCATAGATACCCGATTCGCCCGCTTTGGCTATTTTTTCAGCGATGCCGTTTGCCAGCCGGTTAAAAGCCTCTGGCGGCAGGGCAACATCATTCTGACCCCGATCGCCTTCGATCTGATAGGTGTTGAAAGCCTCTTCCCATTCCGGGGAAAGCTGCACCAGCGGAATGGTACCATCCTCACGTTTCAGTTCCGCGACGATCTGAAAACCCAGGCGCTGGCGCACATGTTCACAGATCATTTCTGCCGTGGGCAATGATGTCCGCACTTCTGCGATGGCTTCCAGGATCAACGGAAGGTTACGCACACAAACCCGTTCTTCCAGGAGCAACCGCATAACCGCCAGCAACAGATCAACCGGCACCTTTTCAGGAACCAGTTCGTCAATGACCCGCCGGTTTGCCGCAGCTCTGTCGGAGTCTGAAAGATTGACGAACTCGTCCAGAATCCGCCGCAATGCCTTTAATGTCAGAAGCCGCGAGAAGTTGTGCTTGATCACCTCCAGAAGATGCGTGGCCAGAACTTCTGTAGCGGTGACCACAGTCGAGCCGGACAATGCGGCCTCTTCCTGCTGGTCGGCGGGAATCCAGCGCGCCGGGGCGCCGTAGACCGGCTCTTTTACTTCTTCGCCATCCGGCAGGTTCTCTGGCCTGTCTGTCAACAGCGCCAGCGCCTTTTCCGGGAACAACTTGTCACGCGCCTGCTCAACACCCTGAATTCGGATGACATAGGTTCCGCCGGGAAGCGAGGCATCATCGGTCAGACGGATTTCCGGAAGGATCAGCCCATAAACAGATGCAACATGCAGGCGCATGTTGGCAATTCGCGCATCAAGCCCTGTGGCCGGATCCAGCGCCATACCCACAAGGTCGGGTGCAAACTCTACATGGATATCATCAAGATCCAAAACATCGCCAATGGGCCTTTCTTTTGCCGCTGCATCTGTCTCCGTTTCCGGTGTGGCGCGCTGTTGTGCTTTCGCAACGGCCTTGCGGTGCACGATCCATGCGAATGAAGCCAGCGTCACCGCGCCGGCGAGAAACGGAATGAACGGCAGGCCCGGAACCAGGGCAAACAGCGCCATCAGCACAGCAACAGTTGCAAGGGCTGGCGGATAACGTCCGAGTTGCGAGATCAGGGCCAGATCGGTTGAGCCGGTGGCGCCCCCGCGTGCCAGCAACAGTGCGGACGCAATCGAAATGATGACGGCCGGGATCTGGGAGACCAGCCCATCCCCGACAGTCAGAATGGTATAAGTCTTGAACGCCTGGGAAATCGGCATGCCATGAACAACCGTTCCCATGATCAGACCCATCACCAGATTGAGCATGGTAATAAGAAGACCGGCGATGGCATCACCTTTGACAAACTTGGAAGCCCCGTCCAAAGACCCGAAGAATGTTGTTTCGGCCTGCTCTGTCTCTCGTCTCGCTTTTGCTTCGGCATGGTCAATGGCACCTGCCGACATATCGCTGTCGATCGCCAACTGTTTGCCCGGCATTGCGTCCAGGGCAAACCGCGCGCCAACCTCGGCCATCCGGGTCGCACCTTTGGTGATAACAATGAAATTCACGATCAACAGGACGCCAAAAACCACAAGCCCCAGAAAGACACTGCCCCCCATGACAAAGTTGGCAAACCCTTCGATCACATCCCCTGCGGCACCTGTCCCGGTATGTCCCTGCCCGACAATCAGTTTTGTGGAAGAAACATTCAGTGAAAGCCGCAACATCAACGATGCAAGAAGAATTGTGGGAAAGGCGGAAAAATCCAACGGGCGCTCAATAAACAGGGTGATGGTGAAAATCAGAATTGCCAATGCGAATGATGCGGCCAGCCCGATATCAAGTACCCAGGCAGGGACCGGCAGAATCATCATGACGATCACGGCCATCAGGGCCAAGGCCAACAGGACGGTCGGCTGAAATACCCTGGAAAGAGAGAACGAAGAGGTCATGAGTTATCCGTCTCTCGGTGTCATACCGATAACACGGACTGGCTGGTTGCCGGAAATCGGAACCAAAGAGCCCAGCCCGCGCGAAGCCCCTCCGGCCTGCAACAGTGGATAGCGGTTGATGCGGGGCGCTTCCCTCATCACCCGCGCCGCTGGCTCTTTGACTGGCAGAACCGGTAGTTTTCCGCTAGCTGGCCCGGCAAGAGCCGTGCGGTAGGCTTCAAATCGCTTCTGATATTTGCGTGCAAGTTTCGGCGTTCGGGAATGATAGGCACCGGCAGCAGCACCCCAACTGCCCTTTTCCTGATACAGGTCCATCAGATAACGGGCCGCATAAAGCGCATTCACCTTCGGATCAAACATTTCCTCGATCGAGGCAAATGCGTGGCCATGCCATTTGAAATTGATCTGAAAGCACCCGATGTCAAAGCTTCGCGCACCACGCTTGTAGTTCTTGTAAACAAATGCCCGTGCTGCATCTTCTGTTTGAAACCATACACCCTTACCCTCCATATTCACCGTCCAGGGCCATGGCCGCATCTTGCCGTTTCGCCTTCGCCCGGTTTCATTCAGAGAGATCGCCTGCAGGACGGCCAGCGGCACGTCGGTCTTTGCCGCGGCAAAGGAAGCCGCCTGATCGCATATCACGGACAAATCTGCAGACCCGGTAGAGGCCGATGCATCTGTGGCCAATACCGGCATCAATAAAACCGGAAACAGGAGTGCACGAAGCAACAGCCCAGCCCAGGGGCGTTTTGTAACGGCTATGATTTTGGATTGACTCAAGGTGCTTCTCACCCTTTCCATCGCAATTCTTGCTGATCTGGTTGCTCTGAACGTTAGACCGAAGATGTTTAGGAAAAGTAATGACGCATCATTTTTGCAAGCCGTTTTCCGCAGGCGACGGGAAAGCTGTCAGAACCTCCTCGATTGCCTTGCGTCTGGCTTGGCTTTCCGCCAGCAATTTCTGATATTCTGTCAGGCTTTGTTTGCCATCGCCCCCCGCTGCAACCACCTGATCAGGCATGTTTTCTTGTGCGGAAAGTGCCAGTTCGGACACTTTCTTTTCCGCGCCAGAGCCGATTTTCCGGAGGCTCTCCCAATTTTTCTGCCGCCACAGGGCAAGCCGTCTGGCCTCTTCGTCGCCAATGGCATCAAACGTCTGCGCGGCCATTTGCAAATTACCGAGGCTTTCATATGCCCTGGCTCGTACTCCGAGAGCCTCGTCGCCGCTCATATTCGCGAGCAAATCAAGGGCCCGGCGGGCCTGCCCCTGAGCAAGTGCGATCCTGGCCACGATGATTCTGCTTCGGTCTTCCGGTGCCACTGAATCAGCCAGTATATTTTCTGCCATTGCCGGAAACCCCAAATCCAGAAGGCGGCGTGCAGCCTTTCTGCGGGCTGGCAGGTCGATCACGGCGCCTTTGATGTCATTGCTCACCCCATAGACAAACTGCAGGAATTCCCTGTCATCGGCTGTATCGGTCACATCCGACAGAACTGCCGACCATAGCTCTTGCAGGTCGATACCGCTCTCCGGATGGGTTTTCTGAATGTTGCGAAGACGGTTGAGCGCCTGAAACGGCCTGCCGGATTTGCTGAGCGCAAGAACCGACAGCATATAAAGTTGATCACCAGTTTCCGTACCCTGCCGTTCAAATGCCTGGGCTTCAGCAGACGCGATCAAATCTGGCCCTATTTCTTCGTTCTCTTCCAGTTTTGCCCTGAGCAGCTCTATCAACGCCTTTGCGGCCTCGGGGCCGTCCTGCCTGTATATCTTCTCATATGACTGTATCGCTGCGCTGCGCTGGCCTTCCTCCTCATCCATATGTGCATTCAGCATTTCCAGCGCTGCATCCGCTTTGCCTTCTGCTCTGGTAATCGCATTCTTGATCTCGGCCGCTGTTTCCTTGTCGCCAATAGCCAGAAATCGTTCGGCCAGTATCGGCCCGAGCCGCCGACGAAGGTGCAATGGCAGCGCCGAAAAATTCCTTGTCACAGCTGCTCGGTTGATCATCAGGCCCCGCGGGAAATCTGGCAGGGCAAGAACGGACCAGAGCGCAGCTGCGGTTTCACAATCGCTCTGGCCTTCCAGCCTCTCGCGTTCAAACGCCCAACCGTCATCCACAATTTCCGCCATCGCCCGCAATACGTCGTGATTCGGAATATCCTTGCCAAACTGCTGTATGACTGTGCGGGCCTCAAGGCCGAACCCGGCGTAAATATACGCTTTTACCAGCCCCTCGGCTGCCGCCTGGTTCGTTTTGTCAAACTCACCCATCAGCTGTCTGCGTTGCGCAGAGATCTGATGGAAAGGGCTGCTCTCATCTCCCCAGTCGGCAATATTGAACACCGACGAATCAAGGCATTCATCGCCAATGCCGGTCAGGGCGGCGGGCTGTTCGGATACACTGCCCGAGTCACGGTCTATGCTGGTTTGCGCACGCAGACGAATATGCTCTTCAGGTGTTTGCATCTCGCTTTCTTCAGCCTGCGCCAATGGCGGATCCTTCGGGAAAGGATCCGGTTCTTCCTGCGTTCTCAATTGCTGTTGACTGTCCACATCCAGAAGCCCCTGGCTGGCCGCGCGCGCCAATTCCCGAACCACATCGGATTGCATTGCGGCTACCCGGCCGTCCGGTTCCGACCTGCCCAGCTTCATTGGCAAGAGGGCGTCTTCCGATTTTCTTTCCACAAGCAACGGGACCTGCAAGCTGCCCGGCGGCCTTTCGCTATTCCGGGCAACATCCTGTGCAACAGGTGGGGCGGATTCCGCCGCCTTCTGATCAATCTCTACGGGATGGATGCCGGCCGCGGGGATGGGTTCTGCATTGCGTGGCGCCTCAAATGGCAAAACGGTTTTCGCCTGATCTGTGATTTCAGTCTCATCAGCCGCAAACGCCGCTTCAAATGGCCCGTCTTTCTCTGGCAAACCGTCCTTTATATCAACAACCAACAGGCCCGAGCGAAACTCGAATGCATCTGCGTGGCAATCACACGCCAGATCAATTGCAATACCCGCACCCGTGGGGGTTACCCTCAGATTACGAACGCGATTGTGGGAAATTTTCTTGAAAACTTCGCTGGTATCAAAGGACAGGCCTTTTCTGCTCAGGCGTATTTCATAACCGGTATCGGTGCGGCCCATTTTCCAACCGACAGGTTCGCTGAACTTGAAGGCCAGGCGCGAAAACCCGGCATGGTCGCCGGAGCGGACCAGCACAGTTTCTGCCCATCCTTCCAACGGAATGCCTATTGAAAAAACCATGCAGAGGATCAAGAACGCACGCCACATTATGCTGCCTCTTGCTTGACGGCTTTCAATGCATCCTCCAGTTCTCCGAAACTTGGTCTGTTGTGGCCCGGCGCATTCTGGCGCCCGACCTCTATGCAGATATTGGTCGCATGATTGTACAGGTTGGCAACCAGAACTTCGCGGATGAGTTGATAAAAATGCGAGTCTTCCTCTACAACGTTTCTGACCTTGGCACCAAACGGGCCGACTATTCCGTAAGCCAGAAAGATACCAAGAAACGTTCCGACGAGAGCGCTGCCGATCATCTCGCCCAGGATTTCCGGCGGCTGATCAATGGAACCCATCGTTTTCACGACACCCAGGACCGCCGCAACAATTCCAAGCGCCGGCAACCCGTCTGAAACGGCCTGTAACGCATGGCTTGAATGCAGGGCATGTGACAGGTTTGCTTCCATCCTTTTTTCCAGAACTTCTTCCACCTGGTGCGGATCATCATAGTTCATGGACGCCGAACGAAGCGTGTCACAAATCAGGGCAATGGCTTCGTCATCTTCGAGGAGCTTCGGGTATCGGGAAAAAATCGCCGATTCTTTCGGCGCCTCGATATGTTCTTCCAGCCCCACGGGGTTCTGCCGCGCCATGCGTATCAACTCGAACAGAAGGCAGAGCAGATCCCGATAGTCTTCATGTTTCCATTTCGGGCCTTTGAAAACCTTGCCGATGTCTTTTGCCGTTTGTTTCACCGTGGACATGTCATTGGCAATAATGAACGCACCCACCGCCGCGCCACCGATTGTGGCAAGCTCGGCAGGTAGCGCCTCAAGGACTATGGAGATATCACCGCCATGAAGGATATAGACCCCAAAAACACAAACGAAGATGAGGGCAATGCCTGCAATACTGATCATGCGTGATTTTCCCGTTCGTCATCTGGTTTCTTTGGGCAAGCATTGCAGATGAGAGTTAAGAAACCCTGTCCAAGCGCTCTATCTGGTCGGAATACCGGCATTTCTACCCGCCAGAACAACGCTGATTGAATAGGCCTGTTGTGGCTTGAGACCTGCCATGATGGCGGCCGCAGCATCCGGGCGCATACGGCTCAGGAATCCGGCTGAAAACTCCGGGTCCATTTCTCCGAACAATGCCGCTGCGGCTTTTGGTTTCATGTTCTCATAAACCGATGTCAATCGCGCCAGATCATCCTCTGCCGCTGTATCCGCCAGCGCAATTGTACTCTTGAGCGATTCTTCGGCTTTGGCCAGGGTGGCCAGATCATTCTTTACTTCGGTCTCCGCGACCGCCAGAACCTGCAATCGATCTTTCAGCTTCTCTTCGCGCTCGGCCACTCTTTTTTCGCGTTCCTGCAGGTCTGAAAGCAGCTCTCCTATACCTGCCGGTGTCTCACAAATCGGCGTCTCCATCTCTTTTGGCGGGCTGCTGGCCAGTGATTCGACGCTCTTGGCAATTGCTTCGCCAGTGCCATCACCCAACCGCAGCAGACCCGACAACAGAAACAGGCTTGCGATCAGAACCAGAGCACCGCGACCTGTTCGTCTCCTGGCCTTCTTTACAGTTGGTTTTTTCATTCCGCAGCCTCCACCACGCGATCACGATGGCGCAAGAACAACGCCTCCGATTCAGCTTCTTTGCGATCAGGTTGAGCCGCAGGCACAGGTTGCTGTTTTTTCGTTTCCGGGTCTTTGGCTGTCGGCTCTTTCGCTTGCGGCGGTTTCACTGCGGGGCCTTTCGCATCCGGAATCGGCCCCGGTTCCGGCAAATCGTGCATAGAGGCGACAAGCAGTTCCAGACGTTTCGCCGCGTTTTCCGCGCGTTTTGTCAACTGTTCCAGAGAACAGGTTGAATCACTTGCAGCCGCCTGCGCCTTGACCAGTGTTCTGGTCATGTCATCGACTTGGGCAGACAACACCGCCACCGCCCCGCCAACACCTTTTTCAAGGTCATTGAACCGGCTCAGCCTTCGTGACAAGACCATGCAGTAAAAGGTTGCGCCCAGCGCGGCGGCAACCAGCAGAATATCGGAAATCAGGGTCATTCCACGCTCCTAGTTCAGAACAAATTCCATGATCAGAAGATCGTTTACCCGGCCTTCTCCGACCACGGTTTGGATGCGGCGCAACATTTGCGCCCGTAACTTTATCAACGCTTTCGGGTCTTCCAGATCCTGCACATCCACCGCCCGCAGATAGCTGTTCATCACATCGACAACGCGGGGCAGAATGGCCTCTACCTCGGCCTCGCTTTCCTTGGTGACCTCCAACTGTGACTTGAAGAGCAGGTGTTTGTTTCTGGACCCTTTTCCGAGCGATATGATCAACTGGTCAATCGGCACAAAAGCAACCTCCGGCAACGGATCTCCCTCTTCCTGAGGTGCAGGCGTTTCAGCCGCCTCAGCCTGATCATGTGACCCGAACAGAAGGCCGGATTGCACGGCAAAGAAACCGCCACCGCCGCCCGCAAGAGCCAGCACCAGCCCAATTATCAGCAGCCGTTTCGACTTCTTTTTTGGCGCGCCTTCCTCGGCGGTTTCTTCATCTGCCATCACATCACCAGATTTTTTTCGTCGAATCTCTATAACCTGTCAGGCACTAACCGATTGTTAAGCCTGATCTGTGAAGGATGCATGCAAGACGGGGGCAGAAAGCCCGCCGGAAACAGGAGATTATCTTGCAGCAGCTATTGTCCGTCTGGTCAGGCCTTGATTCGCGGCGCCGTGTGATTGTTGTCATGGCTACCCTGGCCATGTTCGCCGCTGTTCTGATGCTTTCCCGCATGGCGGCAACACCAAACATGGCCCTTCTCTATGCCGGATTGAAAAGTGATTCCGCCGGAGAGGTTATTCAGGCGCTGGAGCAACAGGGCGTTACCTATGAGGTGCGCGGCGGCGCCATATTTGTCGACCAGTCCCGGCGTGATGAGCTGCGCATGACCCTGGCGAGCAGAGGCCTGCCAAAAAACAGCACCGCCGGATATGAGCTGCTGGATTCGCTCTCGGGATTTGGCACAACATCGCAAATGTTTGATGCCGCCTACTGGCGCGCAAAAGAAGGAGAACTGGCCAGGACAATCGTCTCAAGCCCGGAAATATCGGCGGCGCGTGTCCATATCGCCAACCCGTCCTCACGCCCGTTTCGCCGGGAAATCAAACCAACGGCATCGGTGACGGTCACATCCGCCAGCGGTCGGCTTTCATCGGGCCAGGCAAAAGCACTGAAATATCTTGTCGCGTCAGCCGTGGCCGGAATGAACCCTGACGATGTGTCGATAATCGACACGCGCAGCGGCCTCATTCAGACCGACGACGGAACACCCAGCGGCACCCCCGCCGGAACCGACCGGGAAAAAGCCCTGAAAGCGAGTGTTGAGAGATTGCTGGCGGCACATGTGGGGCCGGGCAATGCAATGGTCGAAGTCAGTCTGGAAACAAACACCGATCAGGAATCTATCGTTGAGCACCGGTTTGATCCGGATTCACGTGTCGCGATCAGCACGGACACACAGGAGAAATCCACATCAACCAGGGACAGCGGCGGCGGGGCCTCCGTAACGGTTGCCAGCAACCTGCCATCCGGCAACGCCGCCGGCGACAGAAGCTCCAGCAGCCAGAACAGCGATACGCGCGAACGGATCAACTACGAGGTGTCTGAAACCAAGCGCGAGATTCTTCGCGCTCCCGGTGCCATCAAACGGCTGACCATTGCAGTTCTGGTCAACGGAAGAATCGCCGAGGATGATGCGGGGAACAAGGTGTTCAGCCCTCGCAGCGACGAAGAAATTGCCTCGCTTCGCGAGTTGGTTGCCTCTGCCGTTGGTTTCCAGGAAGAGCGTGGAGATATCATTACCCTGAAATCGATGGAATTCACGCCGATCAATGAATCAGAGACGATCAATGCTCCTTCATTCATGGAGACTCTGAATCTGGACATTCTCTCCATCATTCAACTGGCGGTTCTTGCCGTGGTTTCCCTGGTTCTGGGTTTGTTTGTTGTGCGCCCAATTCTGCAAAGCGCGACAGCCTCTGCAACATTGCCCGCCCCCGATTCCATGAGTGATCTTTCGGAGAATGCGCTCGCAGACATGTCTTCCGGGCCGGCTTCCGATCTGCCTTCGCTGACCGGGGAAATTGCCGATGGTGAAATGCTGGTTCCGAATATGGCTGTCGTTTCTGATTTTGACTTGCCCGGCGACCCCTCTGGCGGTTTTGCCGGTGGCCTGGAAACGCAGGCCGGCACATCACCGGATCCGGTGGCACGACTGCGCCAGGTCATTGAGAGCCGCCAGGAGGAAACCGTTGAAATCCTGCGCGGATGGATGGGTGAAACACAGGAGAACGCTTGATGACGATTCCTTTCAATCTGGAGGTTTTCGATGATGTGGTTACGCGCCCGGCAACACCGCTACAGTTAAACGCAATTAGCGAGGAAGAAAAGTTGCAAGCCTACGAACAGGGTTACAAGGCCGGTTGGGACGATGCGGCCGCCGCGCAGGCAGAAGACCAGACACGTATTTCCGCCGATTTCGCGCGAAACCTGCAGGAGCTTTCCTTCACCTACCACGAAGCCAAAGGCAAGGTTCTGAATGCACTTGAACCATTGCTGTCGGAAATGGTTTCCAAGGTTCTTCCGAAACTGGCCACGGAAAATCTGGTTGAAATGGTGGTTGAAGAGGTTCAGGAAATCGCCCGGAATGCCGCCAATGCCAGTGTTGAACTGGTGATTTCTCCTGAAAACCGTCCGGCCCTGGAACGACTGTTGGAAGGTCAGGAAAGCTTGCCGATCACCATTGTCGAAGAACCCTCCCTGGGCGCTGGCCAAGTCTATCTGAGGTTTGAGGACCTGGAAAAAAAGATCGATCTGGAGGCGGTTTTAACCCGCTGCCAGCAGGCCATTGATGGATTCTTTAATCAGCCCGAAGAGGATGTCGCTTATGGATAGCGTAACCCCTGAAACGCTCGGCGATGCCGGTCATGAAAAGCAAAATCCCTTTACGCAGGTTCCGATTGAGATAACAATTTCGGTCGGCAAGGCCCGCCCAACGGTGAAGGAACTGCTTCAGCTGGGCCCGGAGGCCGTGCTCCCCCTGGACAAGAAAATCGAAGACCCCGTTGAACTGTTTGTTGGCGACCGGCTGATCGCCAGAGGTGTTCTTGAAGAAATGGAAGGGCAGCAGAAAGGTCAGCTTGCTGTTCGCCTGACGGAAGTTGCCGATCTGCAGAACGGCCTATAACCCATGCGGACAGTTCTTCATGCAAAAGGTATACATCTCCTTCTGGGGATTCTCTGCCTCTGGCTTGTATCCGGTCCGGTTTCCGCACAGGAATTCACCATAAACCTGGGTGATGACAGCTCTCTGGCGGCGCGCAGTATTCAGATCATGGTCCTGATCACTGTGCTCAGCATTGTACCGGGTCTTGCGATCATGATTACATGTTTTCCGTTTATTGTAACGGTGCTTGCCATACTGCGGCAGGCGATTGGCCTGCAGCAATCGCCTCCGAATATGTTGATCGTCAGTCTGGCAATGTTCTTGACCTATTTTGTCATGGAACCGGTATTTACACAGGCTTGGGCCAGCGGGATAGAGCCATTGATCAACAACCAGATCAGCGCACAACAAGCCTTTGCGCAAGCCATGGAACCATTCCGCACATTTATGACCGGGCGGATAGACCCCGATACATTTGAGGCATTGGCCAGCCTGCGCCCGGATACTGCGAACGCAACCCTTTCAGCCAATCAGCCGCTTTCCGTGCTTATTCCATCTTTTCTGTTGTCAGAGGTTGCCCGGGCTTTCGAAGTTGGTTTCCTGATTTTCCTGCCCTTTCTGATCATTGATCTGGTTGTTGCGGCCGTCCTGATGTCGATGGGCATGATGATGGTGCCGCCAGCGATCGTTTCGCTTCCTTTCAAGCTGGCTTTTTTCGTGGTCGCTGATGGATGGGCTCTGGTTTCCTCGGCGATTGTCCGGAGTTATTTTTAGGGGCATGCCCGGCCACACGACACGGGTCCGATATAATCCGGACAATTTGAAAGGTTAATACCGCCTTTACTCCCTGCTGATATTTCTGGTCCTGGGTGAAAAATGAGGTGGTGGAATGGGCGCGCAATCAAACGCGCCAGTCATTATCAAACGCAAGAAGGTTGTGGCGGCCGGTGGCCACCACGGGGGCGCATGGAAGGTGGCTTATGCCGACTTCGTGACCGCCATGATGGCCTTCTTCCTGCTGATGTGGCTGTTGAACGCGACGACAGAAAAGCAACGTAAAGGGCTGGCAGATTATTTCAGCCCGACGGTCCCGATGGCCCGCGTTTCCGGCGGAGGGGACGGTGCATTTGGCGGAAACAGCGTTTTTTCCGAAGAATCCATGTCAAACGACGGTGCCGGAGCGACCAATCTTCGACCAACCGAAGCTGACAAGGCAAGCGGGGAAAGCACAGGCGAATCAGATCAGAGCATGAAAAAGGTCGAAGAAGCCCTTTTTGGCACCAGTGGCGAAAGTCTTGTCTCGGAGAACGCCAAAAAGCATATCCTGACCAGAGTAACGGATGAGGGCCTTATTGTCGAAATCTTCGACATTGAGGGGGACCCTCTGTTTTACGAAAATACTGCAGAACCGACCCCATTGTTACAGGAAATCACCGCCATGCTTTCCGAGGTGTTCGGCCTTGTAAACAACTCTGTCGCAATAAATGCCCATACGCGCGCATACCCTTTGGTGATAGCAAAAAACCCGGTTTGGGATCTTTCCTCGGCCCGTGCGGACAAGGTTCGCAAACTGATGAAATCGGACAAGCTAGCGCCTGAAAGGATACAACGGGTCAGCGGCTATGCCGACCGAAAGCCTGCGGTTCAAAACCCGATGGCAGTGCGCAATAACCGGCTGGAGCTGATCCTCCTGCGATCGGACCAGGATTCCCGCCAGTAAAGTCTGCTGCATTTTATCTGTTAGTGGCCTGTTAAGCGGTCATCTGTAAGGGTGGCCACTATAGATAAATGTTGCAGCAGAAAGGCGCACCATGACAATTTCTTCATCGCTCAATGCCGGTGTTGCCGGCTTAAATGCGAATGCTACCCGGCTGGCGACAATTGCAGATAACATCGCAAACTCCAGTACCTTTGGCTATAAACGGGCGCAGGCCGATTTCGGCTCAATGGTAATCAGCAATAATCCGGGTTCCGGCACTTATTCGGCTGGTGGTGTCCGCGCATCTACAACGCGCCTGATTGACCAACATGGTGCTCTGGTCTCGACCAACAACGCGATGGACATTGCCATTGCGGGCCGGGGGATGCTGCCCGTAACAGAGGCTGTATCCATCGGTTCAACATCCGGTGATCAACCGCTGATGATGACAACAACGGGGTCATTCCGGTCTGATTCCGAAGGTGTGCTCAAAACCGAATCCGGACTTGTCCTCATGGGATGGCCGGCCGAAGCGGATGGAAGCATCCTGACTTACCCGCGTGATACAATTACCGGGTTGGAACCCGTGGTCATCAATGCCAACCAATCTGCCGGCGACCCGACAACAGCAATGAAGCTGGGTGTAAACCTGCCGGCAACGGAAACAGAAGCTGGAAGCTCAGGTACAGCCCTTCCTTTGTCGGTTGAATATTTCGGCAACCTGGGCACCTCGGAGACCTTGGACATAACGTTTACCCCGACAGTTCCTGCAACCGGTTCGTCAAATACATGGACGATGAAAATTACCGATTCCGCCCAGGCGGGCGCCGTTATTGGCGAATACACAATCACATTTGACGCAAGCCGTGCCAGTGGCGGCACACTGGCATCTGTTACGGTCGTTTCAGGGGGGGCTTATAATGCCGCCACCGGAGAATTGGCCCTTACGGTTGCCGGCGGACCCTTGTCCATGACCATCGGCAAGGTCGGAGATCCGAACGGCCTGACTCAGTTATCTGACAGTTTTGCGCCAACCAACATTACCAAAGACGGCTCTCCTGTCGGTAATCTGACCTCCGTCGATATTGACGATAACGGCTTCATAACCGCAACTTATGATACCGGATTTACCAGGCGGATTTATCAGATTCCGCTTGTCGATGTTCCCAACCCGAACGGTCTGATTTCCCTCAATAATCAGACCTATCAGGTCTCGCCCGACAGTGGATCATTCTTCCTTTGGGATGCGGGGGATGGCCCGACCGGCACCGTCGCCGGTTACGCGAGGGAAGGCTCCACCACTGACGTTGCCGGAGAGTTGACATCCCTCATCCAGACACAGCGGGCTTATTCCTCCAATGCCAAGGTCATCCAGACTGTCGATGAAATGCTGCAGGAAACGACGAACATCAAACGATAACGCGCCAACCGTAAAGCCATAGAGGTTAATCCATGACTATTTCAGGGGCTCTATCCAATGCGCTTACCGGGTTGACAGCTGCCGCCCGATCAACCGAAGTCGTATCATCAAACATAGCAAATGCGATGACAGACGGCTACGGGCGGCGACAGCTTGACCTGTCGGCCCGGACCGTTGGGGGAAACGGGACAGGTGTCTGGATTGACGGGGTTTCGCGCCTGGTGGATGAGGTCGTCATTGCCGACCGTCGCCTTGCCGATGCTTCCGTCGGAAACAGCCAGACACGGGCGCAGTTCCTGAAAAAGATCGAAGCGGCTATCGGCTCTCCGGAGGATCCCGGATCACTCTCAGACCGGCTTGCAAAACTTGAATCCGCACTCATTCAGGCAAGCAGCCGGCCTGACTCCGAAACGCGTCTGCAGAATGTTCTGCAATCTGCCAAATCTCTGGTCGGTCATATAAACGGGATCTCCAACAGGATCCAAACCCTGCGCATGGAATCCGATCAGGAGATAGGCCTCCAGGTCAGCCGGTTGAACGATACCCTTCAACGTATCGAGCAACTCAACACCGATATTGTCGCACAAAGGGGGGCTGGTCATGATGCAAATGGTCTTCTGGATCAACGTCAGCAACTTGTTGACAGCATCTCCTCGATCATTCCACTTCGGCAGATCCCCCGCGAGAACGGCAAGATTGCTCTGATCACGCCGGGTGGTGCCATTTTGCTGGATGGTCCGGCAGCCGAACTCGGCTTTACGCCCGTCGGGGTAATCGTGCCGGAAATGACACTTGCGTCCGGTGGCCTGTTCGGGCTGACAATCAATGGACGTCCGGTTGATACTTCCGGACAATACAGTCCGATCAAAGGCGGATCTCTCGCGGCCCTGTTTGAAACGCGCGACAACATTTCCGTTACGGCCCAGGAAAACCTTGACGCGTTCGCCCGTGATCTGGTGGAAAGATTCCAGAACCCGTCTGTCGACGCAACACTGGCGCCCGGAATGGCCGGCCTTTTTACAGATGCCGGCGCGGCTTTTGTCCCGGCAAATGAAATTGCCCTTTCCTCCAGACTGTCAGTAAACACGGCCGTTGATCCTGCGGCCGGGGGCCAGCTTTGGCGCCTGCGAGACGGGATCGGGGCCGCTGCCGCCGGAGACGTCGGCAATGCCAGCTTGCTGCAGAAACTCTCGACCGCTCTTTCGTTCGCGCAGGTTCCTGTCTCTGGCGCGTTTGGCCCTGCGGCCCGCTCTGCCTCCGCCTTGGGCGGGGCATTATTGTCACTTGTCGCCGGCGAGCGGCAGTCAGCCGATTCTCAAACGGCCTACACCTCAACCCGTCTCAGCGCCCTGCAGTCACAAGAGCTGCAAAACGGCGTTGATACCGACCAGGAGTTGCAGCAACTGTTGCTCGTGGAGCAGGCCTATGCTGCCAACGCCCGCGTCATGCAGACTGCAGACGATCTCATTCAGACTTTGCTGGGGATCTGATAGATGAGTTATGTTTCAGTTGGCGATATGGCCCATCAGTTTCTGTTGCGTCAGCACAGTACAAAACTGAAAACTGATCTGAACCGACTTGCGCTGGAACTGTCAAGCGGCGTGGTTGGCGATGTTGCAAAAACCGTTGCGGGGGATTTCACGCCGCTTGCCGGAATAGAGCTCTCACTAGCAAATCTGGAAACCTACAAGACTTCCACAAATGAGGCGGCCAGCTTTACCCAGGCGGCACAGGATTCCCTGGGGTTGCTGCAGGACTTGTCTGAAAGCTTGTCATCTGCGCTCCTGACCGCAGGAAATTCCGGCCATGCAACTCTGATTACAACGACAGCCACTGATTCAAGGCAGAAATTCAGAGCCGCTGTTTCTGCCCTGAACACGCAGGTGGCCGGCCGCAGCCTGCTTTCCGGCACCGCAACCGACAAACCGGCAATGGCATCCCCTCAGGTCATACTGGCCAGTTTGCAAACCGCTATCGCCGGGCAGACGACAGCTGCGGGAATCCAATCCGCTGTGAACGCGTGGTTCGATACCCCTGGCGGCGGATATGATACCGTAGCCTATCTGGGCTCATCTGATTCCCTGTCCCCTTTTCAGATCGGACCCGGTCAGCAAGCTTCCATGAATGCAACCGCGTCTGACCAAGCCATTCGCGATAATCTGAAAGGGTTTGCCATGGCTGCACTGGTTGCCGAAGGCGCCCTTGCCGGAGATGTCGAAGAACAGCGAAAACTTCTGCTTTCCGCCGGAGAAGGGCTGCTTTCATCGCAACAGGGTGTTGGCGAATTGCGGGCCGCTGTCGGCTCAGCCCAAGGGTTGATAGAAAATGCGGCAACGCAGAACCAGGCTGAGTCCGCCAGCCTCAACATTGCAAGGAACAACATTGTGTCAGCCGACCCCTACAAAACGGCAAGTGATCTTGAATCGGTTCAGTCGAGCCTGGAGATGCTTTATACCCTGACTGCGCGAATTTCGCGCCTTAGCCTGGTGAACTTCCTGAAATGAAAAAGCTCGCATCCCTCTTTCTGATCAGTCTGTTCGCCTGGCCCGGTTTTGCTTCTTCGGCCCCAATCCGCATCAAGGATCTGGTGGAATTTGACGGTGTGCGTGGCAATGACCTGATAGGTTATGGCCTTGTTGTTGGCCTCAACGGAACCGGCGACGGATTGCGAAACTCTCCCTTTACCGAAGAGATCATGTCCAACATTCTTGAACGTCTTGGCGTCAACGTTACCGGAGAGCAATTTCGGCCAAAGAATGTGGCGGCTGTTTTTGTGACCGCAACGCTGCCGCCCTTCGCCCGGTCGGGCGGGCGTATAGACGTGACGGTTTCAGCAATCGGTGATGCCAAGAGCCTGCTGGGCGGAACCCTTGTAATGACACCCCTGAATGCCGCAGACGGGCAAATCTATGCCGTTGCACAGGGAACCATCATTGCTGGCGGAGCCTCGGCCAACGGCGATGGCGCCAGCGTGGTTGAAGGTGTACCAACATCCGGTACCATTCCATCGGGTGCCGGCATTGAACGAGAGATAGACTTTGATTTTGGTGGCCTCAAACAACTGCGGCTTGCGTTGCGCAGTCCGGATTTTACAACAGCCAGCCGGATCGAGAGGGCCATCAACCGTCAGTTTCGCGGCAATGTTGCATCCATGCTTGATGCCGGTACGGTTCTGATCGACATCGCGGCAACCGGCCAACGTTCCCCCGCACACGCACTTTCAAAGATTGAAAATATCCTGGTCAATCCGGAACGCAAGGCACGCGTTGTCGTTGACCAGAGATCCGGCACGATTGTCATGGGTGAAGATGTTCGCATTTCCCGTGTGGCCGTATCCCAAGGCAACCTGACGTTGCGAATTCGTGAACAACCCATTGTCGTTCAGCCGAATCCTTTTTCGCCGGGAGATACAGTCGTGATACCCCGCACAGATGCATCCATCAATGAAGAGCCGGGAACGGGTTTGGCCGAAGTGGAAGAGGGGACATCACTTTCTGAAGTGATTGACGGCCTCAATGCACTGGGGGTGTCCCCGCGTGACATGATTGACATTCTGAAAAGCATCAAAGCCGCTGGCGCCCTGCATGCGGAATTCATCGTTCAATAGCAAAGCCTTATACCTTTTGTTGCGGCATCTGCCTGACATCATCTTGGCTGGGTGCTCATAAATCCTGCAAACCGATAGGTATTCGTGGTGCCGCTGATAGGACTCGAACCTACGACCCCATCATTACGAATGACGTGCTCTACCATCTGAGCTACAGCGGCATCGACAGGGCTTTTATCCAGTTTCATGGCGGAGCGGTAGCCCTATTTTTCAGCTTTGTTATCCCCGCCCAATGCGACGACCTCTCCCTCCAGAACCTTGGGCGGTTCTGCCTCTGTCTGTTTCTCGACTTCTGTCGTCTCGGGTTCTTTCGTATGCTGCACCGGTTCGGTGTCTTGCGTTTGCTCATTCCGGGATTTGGCCGCTGAGACATCGGCGTCCGCGCCCTTGTCCTGGAGAGACTCCTCTTCTTCCGGTGCGCCCACAATCAGTGGCAGCATTTCGGTTGAGGCTGGCACCGCCGTCACGTTTTCGGTGGGCGTACGCCAGCTCAGTGTATCAAAACTGCCGCAATTTTCGCAGACTGGCGCCCATTCGGCATGCACGGTCTGGCAGTTGTCACAAACCCATTGTGGTCCCCGTGGTGCAGACAGCGCCTTGGTCAGCCATGCGCGCACAACCCTGTCATCCGAGCCTTCACCACGCTCGATTGCCGCCATTATGGTCAGTACGCGCGCTGTCGGATTCTTTTCAACCAGATCACCCAGTGCCTGGCGTGCCGCAGGGAAATCCCCGGCAGCAATGTTCAGCTCTGCCAACAGCATTCTGGTTTCAGGGTTGTCCGGATTCTGTTTTGTAAGGGCCCGAAACCGTTTTAGCCGCTGCTGTGGCGTCTCATCCGGAACGATCTCGGCAAATGCGGCTGCAAGGTCGGGATGCGGATTGACACCCCACGCTTTCTTCAAAATCCGTGTTGCGTAGCGGGGTTTGTTTTGCTCGATATATGTTCGGGCTGCCATGACGGCCGCCGGGATCAGATCAGGGGAAAGCCGATTGGCCTCGATCGCGTCCTCCCTGGCTTTTATGGTCTTTCCTTCGGCCAGAACATCACGCGCTTCGGAAAGCGCCAGTACGGCATCGCGTCGTCTGTAGACATCGCGTGGCAGCGTTCCGCTTTTCAACTTGGCTGCAAGCGTTTTACGCGCGCCCTGCCAATCCTCTTTCTCGGCCTGCAGTTTCAGGAGTGTATCCTGAATTTCCTCTTGTCTGGGTTTCAGCGCCAAAGCTTTTTTGGCCAGTTGCAAGGCCGTATCAGTATCACCCTCGTCCAGCTTTTGCTTTAGCAGGCCCCGCACGCCAACAAATCTGGTCCGATTATCTGACAATAACCGCTTGTATACTTCCCGGGCTTTTCTTGTGTCGCCAGTCATTTCCGCGGCCTGCGCCGTCAACAGGTTTGTCAGTTCGGGTCTTTCAAGCAGTTTCTCGGCCTTCGCCGCTTTTGACATCGCCGTTCGGCCTTCGCCAGATGCCAGCGCCAACATGCCATCTGCCAGCGCCTCATAGCCTTTTTTCTGGCGGTTCCGGTCAAAATACCGCGAGATTGCCGTTTCGTCTCCGTTCAGAAATTTCAACACTGCGACCAGAAACCCGACGAACTTGATCAGAAGCCAAACAAATAAAACCAGCAAAAGCGCGGCAATGACCGCCTGCAATGGTCCCAAAGAAAACTCGGTATTCCCGAGTGTAATGCGAATCCCCGGGCCCGTTTCCATGAGGTATCCCGCGCCCAGGGCAAGCCCGGCAACCACGGCAACAAATAATAGTATTTTTATCAACGACCAGAGCATCTCCGCCCCCTTATTTTTTATTGAGAGCTTGTTTCAACTCAGCCAAAGCTTTTTGTGCATCGACACGCGCCTGCGCCTTTTCCAGCCAATCGGCCATCGCCACGCGGCCATCATCCGGAAGCGATTTCAGGGTGACGAGCGCCTTTTCAAGATCGCCTGCTTTCAATTCCGCCTCGGCCCGGGATAGAACGGCGTCAGGATCGTCGCCCTCACGCGGCTCCAGAGAACGGGGCGAAACCTGCGATTTCAGAAAAGCCGTCAGCCGGTCAACCGTGCCGTCCCCGGCAGTTGTGCGTATGGAAACGGCAAGCGCTGTACGCGCGGCTTCGGGAAAGGACGCTTGCAGGTTGGCCAACGAGGTTACGCCATTTTTTGCTGCATTCTGCAGGGCTGCCGGCGGCGTGATTCCGGTTGCTTCAGAAAACTCGCTCAACGCAGTTTCAAACCCGCCACCGGCTTCCAAGGCGGCCTCGATACGGCTGATGGCCGCGCGGGCTGTGGCCGCTTTTGCCGTTTCCTCTGCTGTTTTCTGAATTTCTCCGGCCTGCTCTTTTGCGTTATTGATGCGTGCGGTGACCTCGGCCGACAAGTCTTCAAACTGCTTTTTCTGGTCCTCCAGTTGCGCCCTTAACGCTTGCAATTCCCCTTCGTAGGCCGCGACAGCCGCTGCCGCAGCGCCTTTTGTGTCTGCTATGGGGCGTTTTTCAATTTCCAGAACCCGTGCCTCCAGCGCGGAAACCTGCTCTGCCGTTTTCTTCATCTCAACAGAAACCGCATCCAGTCTCTCCCCGAGATCACCCTGCAGTGTTTCAACGCTTGCTTTCAGGGTGTCGATTTCCGGTTCTATTGCCCCGACTTTCTTGCTCAGTGTTTCCAGGCGTTGCGTCAAAGATGTTTCAACCTTTGTCACCGTATCCGCAACCCCGGTCAGTTTTGCCTGCTGATCCGTTAACGCCGCTGTGGTTTCATCGGAGATGCCCCGTGGCAATATATAATAAGCGGCCCCAAACCCAAGGGCCGCAGCGATAGCCCCACCCAGAAGAGTTGGAAAAAAGCCCGAGCTCTTCCGGGCCTCCGTTTGCGGTTTTGAATGGTCGGACACAAGAGGCTCTGGCGTTTGCGCCATTTTCTTTTCCGGTGAAGCTTTTTCCTGCTCTCGCGGGCCGCTCTCTATGGTCTGCACAGCTTTAGCAGTGCTCTCCTTTTTTGATGCATCTGTTTGTTTCGCATCTGCCGGCTTGTCGACATGGCTGCCGGCAGCCGTGTCAGCCTTTTTTGCCTGACCCGCCTTTGACTGACCCGCCGCCTTCCCGGATCCAGAGCGTTTCTTTCCTGTAGGTTTTCTTGCAGCAGCCACGTTACAAACCCCCTCTGATCGTCATTTCACTCTTTGCCGCCATGCGGCGTCAGTTCTTACAGTAGCTGCGCATTCCCGATCTCTCAAGCAATCCTCATGCGTCCATAAGTCTCGCCATCGTGCTTAATACACCATCAGCGTCCGGTTGGGGAGAAACAAGTATTTCCCCTGATATACAGCCAGATAACGCATCTTTCACAGCGGCACTGATCGCAACGACACGTAAGCTTTCCGAACAGGGCCTCGCCTGTTCCACAAATAGAACTGCGCTGCGGGGGGAGAAAAGGGGAAGAATCACCGGCATGTCACCCTGAAGCACCTCTTTCGCCTCTTTCGTCAGGCATTGGGGGCTTTGCCGGTAGACAATTCTTTCCTCTGCCTTCACGCCCGCCGCTTGCAGAGAGCTTGCAACAGCTCCTCTGGTATGTTCCCCTCGCAGGTGCAGCAAACATCCTGTTGGCGCATCAGAAATAATCATATCCACCAGATTGCCGGCGTCGCCCTTGGCCGACCGGGCCGACAGCCCTGCCCTGGATGCAGCCTTTGCTGTTCGGTCACCAACACACCATGCGGGCAGGTCTGTGTTTTGCCAGTTATGCTGGAACGCACGCACACCGTTTTCCGATGTGAAAATCAGGCCGCTGTATTGCTCAATGGAAGCAGTCTTCTGCAACATTTCTATTTTGATCAGGGGTGAAATCACGATCGGCACCATACTGCCGAACCTCTTGCGACACGTTTGTGCAAAACGTTTCGACTGGGCCAGCGGCCGCGTCAGCAGTATTGTGTTTGCCGTTTTTGGCATAAAACCCCTGCCGGAATTGTTGTGGCTATTGTCGGGTGTTCCCCAAGGGTGTTATCTGTCCTCATCCTTCTTCGCAACCGGTGAGATCATGACAAAACCGCTTACCATATTGGGCCTGGAAAGCAGTTGTGATGATTCTGCGGCTGCAGTGGTTCGGTACGTCCCAGACAAGAAAGCCGAAATACTGTCTTCAGTGATTGAAGGACAAACAGACCTGCATGCACAGTTTGGCGGGGTTGTCCCTGAAATAGCAGCGCGCGCCCATGCGGAAAAACTCGACTATTGCGTTGAGCGGGCCTTGCAGGAATCGTCTCTGACCCTGCAAAAAATCGATGCAATCGCGGTCACGGCCGGGCCGGGGCTGATTGGCGGGGTTTTGGCAGGAGTCATGTGCGCCAAGGGCCTTGCGGCCGGATCCGGCCTTCCCCTGATAGGCGTCAACCATTTGGCGGGGCATGCGCTTACCCCCCGTCTGACCGACAACCTGGCATTCCCTTACCTTGTGTTGCTTGTCTCGGGTGGGCATTGCCAGTTCCTGATCGTCAACAGCCCGACAGAATACAGACGGCTGGGCGGAACCATTGATGACGCCCCCGGTGAGGCGTTTGATAAAACGGCTAAAATTCTAGGATTGCCCCAGCCCGGAGGCCCCTCTGTCGAACAGGCGGCAGAAGCAGGAAATGCCGCGTCTTACTCTCTTCCCCGGCCTCTCTTGAACAGGCCAAATTGCGATATGTCCTTTTCCGGGCTCAAAACCGCTGTTCTGCGCGCCCGTGATACCGAGGTATCAGACCAAGGCGGCTTGTCTCATCAGGCAAGAGCAGATTTATGCGCCGCATTTCAATCAGCGGTAACAGATGTGCTGGCCGAAAAATCGAGGCGGGCCTTGCAGGTGTACCTTGCAGAAAACCCGACAGCCCCCATGTTTGCCGTGGCCGGAGGTGTCGCGGCAAACAGTACTATTCGCGCGGCGTTAGAGACTGTTTCAAAGGAATTTGGCGTGGGCTTTATCGCCCCGCCACCTTCCCTGTGTACGGACAATGCCGCAATGATCGCCTGGGCCGGGATCGAACGGTTCCGTTTGGGTGAGCAGGATGATCTGTCTCTTTCGGCGCGTCCGCGCTGGCCATTGGATACCAAAAGCCCGGTGATGTTGGGATTTGGAAAAAAGGGGGCTAAAGCATGACGATTTCAATACTTGGCGCGGGTGCCTTTGGAACTGCCCTGGCAATTTCCCTGGCGCGCAGTGACAAGGATGTGATCCTGTGGACGCATAGCGAAAAACACGCCGAAGAGATGCAGACCAGACGGCAAAATATAAAGCGCCTGAAAGGAATAGCATTGCCTGACGCGGTGATCCCGACGGCTGATCTGGGTCTGGCCACGCGAACCGGCACAATTCTTTTGACTGTTCCGGCACAGGCCCTGGCCGGCTTTGTGGAGGTCGCCAAATCCGACCTGAATGGCAAACCCCTTGTCGCTTGTTGCAAGGGGATTGATGTGGCCAGCGGGCGCGGACCTGTCGAGATACTGAAGGCGGCCTGCCCCGAATCCCCGGTTGCGGTTCTGACCGGGCCCAGCTTTGCCGCTGATATTGCGCGCGGTTTGCCCACGGCCCTTACACTTGCCTGTGCGAATGAAACCATTGGCATAGAACTGCAAAAGCAACTGACAACAACCAACCTGCGGCTATATCGCACCACCGATACCATTGGCGCAGAACTGGGCGGAGCCCTGAAAAATGTCGTGGCCATTGCTTGCGGCGGGGTCATGGGAATGGGAATGGGGGAAAGCGCGCGTGCAGCGCTGATGACCCGCGGATTTGCTGAAATGCAGCGGATTGCCATTGCCCTGGGTGCACGGCCTGAAACCTTGGCCGGTCTGTCGGGTTTTGGTGACCTTGTGCTGACATGCACCTCGCCCCAGTCCCGCAATTATTCTTTTGGCGAAGCAATGGGGCGCGGCGAAAATTTCGACCTGTCGGTTACCGTTGAGGGTATTGCCACAGCCGAAGCAGTCTCTATCCTTGCACGAAAGCTTGGTTTGGAGGTTCCAATTACCGATACTGTCAATGCGCTATTAACACGTAGAATCACCGTGAATGAAGCGATGGAAGCTCTGCTTTCCCGACCTTTGAAGAAGGAATAGATCATGCGTTACGCTGTCGTGACAAAAGACAAGCCGGATTCGCTTGAACTTCGCATCTCCAACCGGGATGCACATCTGAACTATATAGAACAAACCGGCGCTGTAGAGCTTGCCGGCCCATTTCTGGATGATAACGGCAACATGTGCGGATCCTTGGTTATTTTGAATGTTGACAGTTTACAGGCAGCGCAAGATTGGGCCGCATCCGACCCTTACGCAAGGGCTGGGCTTTTCGAAACCGTGTCGGTTCAACAATGGAAAAAGGTGATTGGCTGATGGCTTATTGGTTATTCAAGTCCGAACCGTCAACCTGGAGCTGGCAGGACCAGCTTGCCAAGGGTGAAGCCGGTGAAGAATGGGATGGGGTACGCAACTATCAGGCCCGCAATTTCATGCGGCAGATGAAGGTCGGAGAGCGCGGATTCTTTTATCACTCGCAGACGGAAAAGGCGATTGTGGGAATTGTGGAAGTCATCCGCGAAGCCCACCCGGACAGCACCACCGATGATCCGCGCTGGGAATGTGTGGATATCAAGGCGGTTCAGTCACTCCCGCACCCTGTAACCCTGCAAATGTGCAAAGAAGATCCGCGTCTGGCAGGTATGATGCTGGTGCGAAACCCCCGCCTGTCTGTGCAACCGGTCAGCGCCGAGGAATGGCAGATCATTTGCAAGATGGGCGGATTGGCAGGGTAGCGCGGCGGTTTTCTTCATAAACCGTGTCAATATGATCCGTGGCAGGGCAAAACCGCCCTGCATGCGATCGATATAAACAATGTCCGTAAAAAACATGGAGGGCCCCGACCCCCCGAGACCCTCCATCACCCCACGTGCTCCCTTCGCACCACACGTGAAAATTTCAAAAGGTCTCGGCCGTCCTGGCCTTGATGTGATCAACCTAAGCGATACGATTATTCTTGGCAATCGGGAACTATTGAAAAAACATATTAAATACAATCTGTTAATCATTCGGGTGCCGCTTGAAACAACAAACGCCCGCTGATGAACAACGGGCGCTGTCTATTTGCAGATCTGTCTTACTTGTAGACGGATTCTTTTCCGAAATGCTTTGTCAGCATATAGTAAATCACCGCGCGATACTTGTTGCGCTCCGAGCGGCCATAGGTTTCGATAACTGAATTGATCGCATCCATCAGTTCCGGGCCATCAGGCAGGCCAAGTTTTTTGATGAGGAAATTATTTTTGACCGTTTCAAGCTCTTCTGGCTGACCAGCCGCAACGGTCGAGGCATCCCGGTTATAAATTGCGGGACCGCAGCCAATTGTAACTTTGGTCAACAGGTCCATATCCGGGGTCATGCCGCATTTGTTTTTCAGATCGTCTGCATACTGTGCGATCAAATCGTCTCTTTTACCCATGAGTTTTACTCCCACCTAAATTTTCGGAGATATTCTCCGCTTAACTGGGCCCGGATTGGGCCTCGCAGGTAACCTAAAGCCAAAAGCTCCAAGAAAAAAGGGATTTTCCTGTCCGGTTCGTCGCAGGCGGGAAGGTGTCGGAATTTCCCGCCTCTTGCCAGCCCCGATGCCAGGGGGGTCTGCCCGGCGCACCCGTTGTTGCACAGCACGACAGATCCCGCCCACAGAGTCGCCGGAAACCGCGCATCTGCATTTGCAACAGAAGCGGATTTTAGCCGAACTCTCCTATTGCGAGAGTATTCATTTCCATTTTTGTGCGAATTCCGCCAAACAAATGCCAGAATCTATCGCCAAAAGACCATCTTGGGGGGCGTAAGCCTGAGGTCTGCAATAATGAAGAAATATCTGGTTCGTAGCCTGGTCGTCTCACTCACGATCGTGCTGACGGTAGGAGCCGCACAGGCCTGCTCACGCAAGCCTGTTTCCGGAGGAGCGCAGTTGATCGATGCATCCCGGAAAATCAATCAGAGGTTGTTGGACCGCGCCATATTGAGCGAGGTCAATTATGAACGCTGCCGCGCTGGTCTGAGCCCCGTGCGTTCCGAGCCGCGGCTGATCAAAGCCGCAGCCGGCCATAGTGCCTGGATGGCAAAGGCCCGCCGCGTCAGCCATAAATCAACGGTTTCGGGCCGGCAAACAGTCCGGGCCCGTATTAAACGCACCGGCATCAAGATCCGGACCGGGGCGGAAAATATTGGGATGGTGCATCGTTTCAAGGTGGACAATGTCAATTTCCTGATCCGCAACGCATCCAGTTGCCAGTTCGCCACTCATGGGGGGCAACCCATTCCCCAGCACAGTTATGCAAGCCTTGCGCGCACAATCGTAAAGTTCTGGATGAATTCGCACGGACACCGCGCCAACATTCTGAACCGCCAGGTCAGGATGATGGGAACCGCAGCAGCGCTTGACAAGAGCGCCGAGTATTGCGGGACCTACTATATCACGCAGGATTTCGCCGGCTGACCACTGGCGCCATTTCGCCACAGTTCGCCTCTAAATATAACTGGTCTATGCAAAATATGATTTTTGTGTCATCACTACAGCGAAGGTTCGCAAGTGCGATTCATCATCTGTTTTTGATCTGGAGTAGCGTCAAATGAAAAAAGTAACTCTTCTCTGCGCAGCAGCAGCCGTCGCAGTTTCAGCCATGTCCCCTGCCTATGCAGGTGGTGCAGGTGCCCCTGTTATCGAAGACGAAGTGTTCGTAGACGAAGCCGCCGCACCTGCCAGTTCCCTTGGTGGTGCCGGTGTTGCCGCAGCCATTCTGGGCCTCGTTCTGGTCGGTGCCGCGATTTCTTCGTCCAACGGGACCTGATATTTCAGAGCTGTTCAAGCACGCCAAGGCGGGTTTGGAAAAAACGGCGGGTGCTGCATCCGCCGTTTTTGTTTTATTTTCAAAGGGTTATAATCCTATCGGCGTAGCTGTTGGGCAACGAGATACCCGACGCCCGGGCTAACCCATTGGCGTGACTGCCAAATCCATCCATCTGAGCCGATCCAATAGGTATTCTGAAAGGAAAGATCATCGGCGGCACAGGCCTCGCTGACCCGCCGCGCCGTTATCCGGTTCTTGCCAAGCGCCAGCTTGTCAAGCTGGCCCGGGGAAACCGTACACCTGAAAACCAGACGGTAGGTCTTGCTTTCGCCATCCAGAAAATACATCACCCTGTTTGCCTCACCTGCACGGCGGGTACGAATCAAGGCGGAAACCGAATCAACCTCTGCGTTCATCAGATCATCGCCCAGCCCGCGGGTTGCGGTCAGAATTCCATGTTTCAGGGTTACAGTCTGCCTGGATAGCGACGTCCATGTCACATAGGGGCCGTTTCGCCCCTTCTGGCCCAGAATGGCCACGGCATTCCGCTTTTCGACAACCCCCAGCATTACCGGGCCCTTGACCGCCTTCAGGGCCAATGGCCCATAAGCCGCCGGATCTGTCACTGCTGGCTGGGGCTTGGCCTTCTTTCCGGTAAGGCCCTTCAGATAGCCACCGGCAATTTTTGCCCCAACGCCCGCATTCGGGTCATTGCCACATCCTGCCAGAATTGCCAGCGCCGCCATGGCGGCAAAGATGCCCTTGAAATTCATCTCCAGAACCTTCCCCAGCGCTGTTCCAGATCGGGACGATGGCTGTCGCGCACACGGTCATACAACCGGCCCTCGACATTCAGTTGCGCACCACCATCGCGTGACAGCGACCGTAAAACCGTTTGGCTGGTTGTACGCGAAGGCGTTCCGGTCAACGCGCTGATCGGAATACTCAGACGAATGCCTTTGTCAAAGGATCCCTCGCCAAAATCCGTGGCCGAGGCTGTTGTAAACGTCGCGTAGGCGCCGATCTTCCACCCGTTTGCAAACTCGCGGTTCAGTGAAACCGTAGTGCCCCAGTCCCCCGCCAGATACCGGCCGACATCCAGCTGCCCGCTGAACCCATTGTTGAAAGTATAGTAAGCCGAAGCCTGGCCCATAACCACATCATAGTCCCGAAACCCGAGCAACTGATCAAAGTCACGTTGCCTGACAATGTTTACCTCGGCGCCCAGCGCAAGACGGCTGTCAACCGGTTTCCACAACACCTCTCCGGAAATACCGCCGTACATCTGCTCAAGATAACCGACCGTGATCCGACTATAGAGGTTTTTGCCGGGGCGGGCGTACCAAGCTAGGGTCAGGTGCTCCAGCGCAGGATCACCCTGCTGGTCATACAGGCCGAAATCCGAACGCACATGCGGCAGGGTCGAATCCGACAGTCGTTTGGCGCTGTCCAGATTGCCGACCAGTTTCTTGTGTATCCCGCCAGACAGTTCAAAGCCCGGCGCAATCCGGTATTTCGCCCGGGCGCGCAGGCCGAAATCGCCGCGTAACGGGCTGTCCGGATCAAACAGGCTCACGGTCACATAGGGTGCGAGCGACCAGGTCAGTCTTGGCTCCAGGCCTTCCGTCGGGGTCAGGGCGTAGGCCGGGCGCCCGGCAGCGTCACTGATCTGGGCACGCGCCAGCATGGCTGTTGCCGGCGCATTCTCCAGCGCCTCGATATCACTGCGGCGCAATGTGACAGAACTGGTCGGAAGGTCGCCAACAGTGCTGGTGATGACAAAAGTTTCCACCGAGGCCGGCAGGGCGCGGGTCAATACACGCGCGGTTCGCCCGATGGCCTGGGGTTGGGACATATAGCGCCTGTTTTCGATCCGCACCTCGGCCCGGGCAGGTTGCAAAGACATCGACTTCAAAAGAATGCCGTCTTTGGCCAGGGCTTTGGCCGTCGCTGTCTGAATGCCGGGCTGCACGGTCGGGTCGCCAGTCCAATCGGTGCTCCAGGCTGCCGAATTGCTGCTGCGCGACGGGCGGGGGGCAACCGGCAGCGGCGCCGTTTCATTCCCGCTTGGCACGGTTGAAACACGCGGGTTCAAGGCAAAGCTGAGCTGAATACCAGCCTCTTTGCCATACAGATAGTACCCGGCCAGCTTGACGCCCTTGCGCAACTGATACTCGGCCCCAAAATTCCAGGATGACTTGCGTTCAATCAATCCGCGCGTTGTTTCGGCCGCATAGGCATCCGACGAATATTCCGCCTTCAGCAACAGTTTTTCGGTTGCCTGCCAGCTAATGCCGCCAAAGGCCGACATCGGGCCGCGGAACCATTGATCATAATTCGGTTTGCCACCCTCACCAAAATTCAGCGGTGGCCGCGTGCCAAACGGGCTGCCAATGCTGTTGGCGCTTCCCAGACGGCCCCAGCCAACACCGGCCGTGACCCGCAGACGCGGGGTTATGGTTTTTGTGGCAACGAAATATTCTGCGGCATAGATCCCCGTCCCCATGAAATCCTGCAACCCGAAAGACAGGGCAGGTCTCAGGCCTTTTTCGTCCCAGATACGATAGCGCAGATCAAAGCTCCGGTCATACAGCGTGGCGTTACCCGGCTGATAGCCAAGGATCGCCGAGTAGCGGAAACTACCGGTCAGACGCGGGGTGATCTGAAATGTCAGCGTGTTGCGTGTAGTGTTTTTGAAATGGCTGACGGTAAATGAAAGGTTCGCGTCAGGCGCAACTTCCGCTGTTGGCAAATCAATAAGCCCCGGCGCACCATACAGGTTTGTGCTGTCCGTTATTAATGAATCCGCTTGCGGAGTAGCCGGCCCGGCCAGCAAAAAGGTTGCGCCGACGGTTGCGCCAATCCTTGTGACAAAAAGCTTCAACTTCTGCCCCTGCTCTTATTGTTTTGTGTCTTTTAGCACGTTGTCAGCAGTCTGGGCAGAGGAAAAAGACCGGGACACCACATGGCATCGGCAAACTGTCGCGCAAATGCACACCTGTTGGGCAAAAATACGGTTTTGGCGCTGTTATTTCCCCAACGGTTCATCCGCAACCAGCATGGCTTTGTCCGGTTCAATGTGAATCTGCACATTGTCGCCAACAGCAAAGGGTTGCGCAATGGTTTCACCGATCACGAAAATATCGCCGAGTTCACCCGTCAGCGAATATTGAATCTGGTTTCCCAGATAGGCCGCATAGGTCACGCTTCCTTCAAAGCTTTCGGCGGTGGTCTCTTTTGATAGTGAAACATGATGCGGGCGCAGCACCAGTTTTGCGGCACCGGGCCGGGGGAAATCAACCGGCAAGGTAATGGTTTTGCCTTCCACCTGTACGGTGCTGTGGCCGTTTTCCGTGGCGGTTACCTCGCAGGTAACAAGGTTGGCGTCTCCGATGAAATCGGCGATAAAGGATGAATTCGGGCGCTCATACAGATCATGCGGGCTGCCTTCCTGCGCGATCTCGGCGTTGCGCATCACGATAATCCTGTCGGACACGGCCATGGCCTCTTCCTGATCGTGGGTCACATAAACCGCTGTCAGGCCCAAATCCTGCTGAATCTGGCGAATTTCCTCGCGCACGTGGCGGCGCAGTTTTGCATCCAGATTGGACAGGGGTTCATCGAGCAGCAGCACTTCGGGCTCCAGCACAATGGCACGCGCCACGGCAACGCGCTGTTGCTGGCCACCTGAAAGCTCACTCGGCAGGCGGTCGCCATAGCCTTTCAGCCCGACCAGCTCCAGCCCTTCTTCGGCCTTGGCGTGGGCTTCGGCCTTTGGCATCGACTTCACCGTCAGGCCATAGGCCACATTCTGAAGCACGCTCATGTGCGGAAACAGCGCATAAGACTGAAACACCATCGAAACCTTGCGATAGGTGGCGGAAAGGTGGGTCACATCTTCGCCGCCAATGAAGATTGATCCCTCGGTTGCGGCTTCCAGACCGGCAATCAGTCGCAGGGTCGTTGTCTTGCCGCAGCCCGACGGGCCCAGCAGTGTTACCAGTTGTCCCGGCTCAATCGACAACGAGAGCTTTTTCAAGGCCGTTACCGAGCCATATTTTTTTACCACACCGTCAAAGACAACAGACCCTCTGGCGCTATTTTCCATCATTTCACTCTCCGAAAATTCAGCTGCCCGGTCATGTTTTCACCACAACGGTTTCAACCCGGTCAGAGCGCCGCAAACGGCGTTTTCCAATAATCAGTTGCAGCAGGATGATCACGGTCAGCATGGTAACGATCAGCACGGCGGAATAGGCAATGGCCAATCCGAAATCGCCGTTTTCAACCCGTCCGACAATAAAGGCCGTTGCCATGTTGTATTTTGCGCTGACCAGGAAAATGACCGCCGAAACCGAGGTGATCGCCCGCACAAAACTATAGGTCAGGGCCGCCATCATGGCCGGGCCCAGCAGTGGGGCAATAACCCGCCGCGCCGTGGTAAAACTGTTTGCGCCCAGTGTGATCGAGGCTTCATCCAGGCTTTTGTCTAGCTGCGACATGGCAGCGATCCCGCCCCGCACGCCCACCGGCATGTTTCGGAATACAAAGACGATGATCAGAATGATACCCGTGCCGGTCAGCTCGATCGGCGGGAAATTGAATGCCAGAATATAACTGACACCAATCACCGTGCCCGGAATGGCAAAGCTGAGCATGGTTGAAAACTCGAATACGTTCTTGCCGCGAAAATTCTGCCGCACCAGAAGATAGGCTGTCGACAACCCGACAAACGCCGTCAGTGGCGCCGCGATAGAGGCGATTTCAAGCGTTGTGAAATAACTGTCCCAGGCAACGCCGGTCAGGTGAATGCCATTTTTGAATTTCACACCAAAGGCGCGAATATAATGATCCAGGGTAAAGCTGTTGTTGTAGCCCCACAGTTTTACGAAACTTCCGAAAATGATCATGCTGTAAACAATGGCGGTAAAGGCCGCCCAGGGCAGTGCCGTCATATAACAGGCTGCCTTCACGCCAGAACTCAGGGCGGCATGGCGGCCGGAATCCGCTTTGCCTGTCACTGTGGCATATGATTTGCTTCCGACCCATCTGCGCTGCAACAGGAATGCACCCAGCGTCAGTGTCAGCAAGACGATCGCCAAGGTTGCCGCGCGCGCCGGGTTGGCGACCGCCCCGACAATGGAAAAATAGATTTCGGTAGACAGCACATTGAAGTTGCCCCCCAGAACCAACGGGTTGCCGAAATCTGCCAGACTTTCGATGAACCCCAGCAGAAAGGCATTCGCCAACCCCGGCCGCATGAGAGGCAGGGACACATAGCGAAACGTCTGCCAGCGGTTGGCATCCAGAGTCTGGCTGGCCTCTTCCATCGAGGGGCTGACGCCCTCGACCACACCGATCAGCACCAGAAAGGCAATCGGTGTAAAGGACAGAAGCTGCGCCAGATACACGCCTTTGAACCCGTACAGCCAGCGTGTCTTTTCAATGCCGAACACATCTGCAAACAGGGCTGTCGCAGCGCCCGTGCGCCCAAACAGCAGGATCAGGGCCAGGCCGATCACAAAGGGGGGTGTGATGATCGGGATAATTGTGAGAACCCGCAACAATGGTTTTGCCTTGAAATCCGTACGGGTAAATATCAGCGCAAAAGCCAACCCCATAAGGGTAGAGCCGGCACCGGTCAGAATGGCAAGGACCACCGAGTTGATCGCCGGACCGCAGGATCCTTTCAGGTCAAGGCAGCCAAGGCCCCATATGTCCGAGTTGAAGAACCGCGGAAAGAACAGGCCCGGGCTGAAGGTTCCGTCATTAGATTGAAACGCGCTGATCAGAATATGGGCGACCGGATAGAAAACGAAAATGCCAACCAGCGAAATGATCAAGCCGATCAACCCGGTGACAAAGGCATCACCGCGCCCCTTTCCCATTGCCGAAATCGCTGTCGTCAGAACAAACAACAGGCCCAGAAGGGTGATCATGGCACCCGCGCCAAACCCAAGCTGCCCCGCATCCGCTGCGGTACCGGCAAGCAGGCTCTCAAACAATCTCGGGCCACCACGTACGATGATCAGACCCTGAACAAACGTGTAAAGCAGGCCCAGCGCTGAAATCGCCGCGATCATTCTTGCTGCACGAACCGGCCTGTTCACCAGCCCGAGTACGGCCGCACAGGCCAGCAAGGCGATTAACGGGCCGGCAAGCCAGAATCGTCCATGCAGGAAAACCTGCAACAGGCCCGAGGAATTCTCTTGCGCCGCAAAATGGAAGATCCAGGTAAACGTCCAGAAACCACTGTCGACCATATACCAGGGCAGCAGGCAGAACCCGACAAGCCCAATTACAATCCATAAAGTGATTGTGCGTCTCATACCATTTCCCCGATGGGCAAGAGATCAGTCAAAACGTCGGAACCGGGGGCGCAGTCCAAACCCTGGCTGCGCCCCCGGCCACAATAAAGTTGTACTAGTTACCTGACCCTTTGACTTCTTCGTCCCAGCGTTTCAGCAAACGCTCGCGTGTTTCCGTGCTGCCGTAGGTCGCAAAATCGTAGTCGATCAGTTTGATCGTCGACGGATCGGGCGCCTCGGGCGGCAGCGTTGCATTTTTGTTTGACGGAACATTGTAAACGCCAACCTGCGGACCCAGCGATTGGGCTTCGGCACTCAGGGCAAACTCGGCAAACTTCTTGGCCGCATCAAAATTTTTCGCCCCCGTGATGATGCTCAGACCACCAACCTCGTAACCGGTCCCTTCGCAGGGCGATACGATTTTCAGCGGAAAGCCCGCCTTGGCCAGCTTCACCATGTCATGCTCAAAGCCGATTGAGATACCGGTTTCGCCGCGCGCGGCGGCCTTGCTGGGCGCAGAACCGGATTTTGTATACTGGTTCACGTTCTTGCCGATTTCAGTCAGAAGCTTGAACGCCTCATCCTCGCCAAACACCTGCACCAGCGTGGCAAGCTCTGTATAGGCTGTCCCGGAGCTGTTGGGGTTGGCCACCTGAATTTCACCCTTGTACATCGGGTCGGCCAGATCTCTCCAGCAGGACGGCGGGGTAATACCCTTTTCTTTCAGCACATCGTCATTATAGGCAATGCCCAGAACGCCCAGGTGAATACCGATCGTGCGGCCACCGGAAATATCGGCCATTTTCTGTGCCCAACCCAGCAGTTCCGACGTATCCACGCCGATTGGTTGCGTCAGCCCCTCGGACGCCGCGATCAGATGCGGATCACCTGTACCACCCCACCAAACATCTATTTTCGGATTGCCTGCCTCGGCACGCACCTGTGCCAAGGTTTCGCCGGTACTCTTGCGCACCATCGAAACATCAATGCCGGTTTTGTCGGAAAAGGCGCCAACCATAAGATCGCACCAGTCCTGTTCATTGCTGCATACCATGCTCAACTCTTCAGCCGCAGCCTGTTGGACTGCGAAAACAGCGGCAAACACGGCCGCTCCGATTACATAGCGCTTAGTCATTGTTTTCTCCCTTGAACATCGTGACGATCCTGGCCAGTCATCTGAACTTCCGGTGGATGGTCATGGATCACGATAGGCCCAGCCAGCCACCATGCGCGACTCCGCTCATGTTAACAAATCTACAAGCCAGCCGGGTTTACGTTAACAGTGTTTCAATAATTTCCATATTTGGTAACGTTTTCACTGCCCTGCGCAGCAAAGTCACCGGCTTGAAATCATAGCATTTGTGAGACGCCTCAAGATGGCCTAGGTTTACTCTGTCACACCCGTTCAGGTTTGTGGGGTAGGAATGGAAATGCGTGTTGCACCAGACAGTCGCCCGAGAATTGCCATCGTTGACGATGATCCCGACATGCGGGTAACACTTGCTGAACTGCTTGACGAAAACGGCTTTGATACGGAATCCCTTGCCAGCAGTCAGGAGTTTTATGAACTGGGCGCAGAGCCCGGCATCGATCTCGCCCTGATAGATCTGAAACTGAAGGGAGAATCCGGCCTGACCCTGGCCATCAACATCCGCAAGACACATGATCTGCCGATCGTCATGCTGACCGGGGTCGGTGATGTCGTGGACAAGATTGTCGGGCTGGAAACCGGCGCCGATGATTATCTGATGAAACCGTTCAACCCGCGTGAGCTTATCGCGCGTATTCGGGCGGTGCTTCGCCGTTATGGTGCTGTTGCTGCACACCGTTCTGGCCGAACCGACGCGAATGATGGCAATGAGCTGACTTTTGGCGGCAATACGCTTGACCTCTCTCAGCGAGAGCTTTTTGACGCGGACGGTTCCGAAATTCCACTCACAAACGCCGAGTACCGGTTGCTCGAATATTTCCTGCGTAACCCCAATCGTATTATCCCACGAACAGAACTGCTGGCCGAGCTTGGAAGCGATCTGTCGCATTATGTTGACCGTACTATTGATGTTCTGATCTTGCGGTTGCGCCGGAAAATAGAGCTTGCGCCCTCCAAACCCGTCCACCTGCAAACACGCCGCGGTCAGGGGTATATTTTTGTCACTGATCCCGGAGGGCGGCATTGATACCCCTGCGACCAGACCGCAGAAAGCTCAGCATCCGGCTGCGCTTGCTATTGGCCCTGGGGCTGCTGGCAGCCGCGACCATCTTTATCGGCGGGTTGTCCTGGTATGCACTGGACCGGGCCGATGCAAAACTGGAAGCGCTGCACCGGCAAACCCTGTCAGAAGTTGCGCGCGCCCTGACCCTGTCGAAACGCTCGACAGATCTGGCAACCTCGGCCCCGTTCCTGTTGGGGTTGAAATCACCCTATCTTATCCGTTCGGAAGGCGTTGACCTGCTTGCGGCAATTGACAAGATCGGCCAGCAATGGCCATCCCGAACCGACCGTGAGCCTTCAGGCTATACCAGCTTTGAATCCCAGGTGCGCTCTTCGCTGCAACAGATGAAAATCGCGCTGAAAGACCTGATTGATGCGGCCGACCGGCTGGATGAACAGCGCGACAAGACGCTCAGCTTTCGCTCTCGCCTTGTGGCAATGGACCGCGAGTTTATCCAGAATGCCAGCAATTCGGAAATTACCGGCGAACGGCGGCGATCCTGGTTGATCCTGCAAAAGGTGGCCAATGCCCTTATCGGGGCGGTTCATGCGGAAAACCTGCCCGGACTTGGTGAATATCAACGGCGTTACACGGCCCTTGTCACAAGACCCGAATGGAAGATTACCGGCATACGGGAACTTGCAGCTCTTGAAGAACTGCGCAGCCTGACAGACGCAGAACACGGTTTGTTCAAAATCCGGCGCAAGGAGCTTGACCAGAACCTGCTGGCACAGAACGCCCTTTTTCGCATTCGCTATGAATCCGCCCGGATCAGCGATCTTGCGCTGGTTCATGCCCAGAAAGCCGAGGCCTTTCTGTCGCAGAAGCGCAAGGAAACAACATCATCCATCGGCTATGCAAAACTGATCATCCTGGGTGTCGGAATTTCCAGCACGGCACTTGCCCTGCTCTCTGCGCTTTTCGTTTCCGGCTATGTGACGGGGAATATCAAGGCCATTTCGAACGCCATGCAGCGTTTGGCTCAGGGCGACCGCAGTTCGAACCTGCCGCGGCCAAAGGGGGCTGTGGACGAGATTGGCAAACTTTTGCAATCTTTCCGCGTTTTCCGGGCCAATGCCCTGCGCCTGGACCGGAGCAACAAGCAGCTTCACCGCAGGAACACCCTTTTTGAAAAGATTTTCAACAACATATCCGATGGTGTCGCGATCATCGACGAAGAAGGCCGGCTTTCCACGGTCAACCCCAGCTTTACGACGGTTCTGCACCTGCCGGTCGATACAATCGAAAAAACGCCGACCATAAAGGAAGTTCTCGATAATTCTCCTTTCGCCAATACGGCTGAACAGAAAAAGCTGGGCACGAGATTCCGCCGCTCATGCGAGTTACAGAGCGAGGAAGGCGATGTGCTGGAGGTCCGTTGCAGCCGCCTTCCGGATGGTGGTGAGGTCTGGCTGTTTTCCGACGCCACCGAACGCCATCGCATCGAAGAACGTCTGGAACAGATACAGCGCATCGAGAGTCTGGGCAAAGTCACCGGTGAGGTGGCACATGATTTTGCCAATATACTGTCCTCGATTTCGGGCAACCTGCATTTGCTGGAGTCCCGCGATTCCGGCGCGGACACATCGGCCTTTCGCAAACGCATTGCCGGTGCCGTTGAAATCGGAACTTCGCTAACCCAGCGGCTGTTGGCCTTTGCCCGCAAACAGCGCCTTGAACCCGAAAAGACAGAACTCAACACGCTCGTGGCCGGGCTGGAGGATCTTGTCGGTATCGGCCTGAAGGAATCCGTTAGCCTCAAAACGAAACTCAGTTCTGAAAAGCTCTATGTTTGTGTTGATCCCGGTCAGTTGGAAAGCGCCATCCTTAACCTCTGCCTGAACAGTAATCAGGCAATTGATGAAAGTGGGGAGATCAGTATTACCGTATCCTCCGGCGCAAACGAAATGGCCGAGATCATCATTGCTGACAATGGTTGCGGTATGGAAAAAGCGGTTCTGAAACGCGCGATGGAGCCTTTTTATTCCGCACGAAAGGATGGCAATGGAACGGGATTGGGCCTGTCCAGCGTCTATGGCTTTATCAAACAGTCCGGTGGTGAATTCCAGATTGAAAGCGCGCCCGGCTCCGGTACGGTCGTGCGATTGTCCTTACCCAAGGTTTCCGGGAAAGATACGGGTGAAGCGGCGCATATGCAGCCAGCGCGTATTCTGGTCGTCGAGGACGAGGCCGAGGTCATGGAGCATACATCGCGCGCGCTGCGACAGTTGGGGCATATGGTGGATGAGGCAAGTACCTTTGAAAGGGCACAGAGCCTGCTTCGGCGTAAATCTCATTATGACGTGGTTCTGACGGACATACATCTGGACAACGGGCATTCCGGCTGGCGGCTTGTCGATCAGTGTTTGAAAACCCATGCCTTGACCCGCGTTATCGTCACCTCCGGCCGGCTGTCGCGGGAACAGTTGGTTGCCGAGAAATACGGAGACCGTGTTGTCTGCATTCCCAAGCCGCTGACAGCCGAAATTCTTGACAACCTGCTGCGCGATTCGGTTCCCGCGCAATGACGCGATTGCAGAAGGTTTGCCGATGTCTGATCTGATCCCGGACGATTTTGCGGCGCTTATCTTTGACTGTGATGGCACTTTGGCCAACACGGCCCCCCTGCATTACCAATCAATGGCCGGCGCACTGCGCAATCAGGGGTATTCCATTTCTCGCGAATGGTATGATGCCCGGGTCGGGCTCTCCCGGCAGGATTTATTCCGGGATTATGAGGCCTGTTTCAAAGTTTCCGTTGACATAGCGGCTGCCAGCCGCCGCAGTCAGGAAATATTTGCCGAACTTGCACATCAGGCCAAACCGATTGACCGGATTCTTGCGATCGCCCGGAAACATGCGGGCACAGTCCCCATGGCCGTGGCCTCGGGTGGCGACAGGGATCTTGTTCATGCAACCCTTGCCGCCATTGGTGCGCGCGATCTGTTTGATCAGGTCGTCACTGTCAGTGACGTTTTCCAGGGGAAGCCGGCACCAGACCTGTTTCTGGAGGCCGCAAAACGTTTGCGGGTCAGGCCGGCAGAATGCCTGGTTTTCGAGGATTCGGATGAAGGGCTCGAGGCCGCCCGACGCGCCTCAATGAAGGCTGTTGATGTCCGTATGGGCAACATTGCCGGCTAGCTGCCCTGTAACCGGTTTTGACGGGTAGAGAATATCCTGAAGCCATGCCAGCGTCATGTGAATGCCTTGCTCTACCGTAGTGCTTGGCACAAACCCGATATCCTGTTTCATTCTGGTTATATCGGCCCTGTTATGGCGAACTTCTCCGGGCAGGGGTTTGTAATGTTCTATTCGTACGGAGTTGTTTTTGCCCAGAGACTGGAAAATCCGCACAAGATCCAGAACCGACGTGGCCGTTCCTGTCCCCAGTTGATATGTGCCGCGAATATCTTTCTGGATAACCCGTAAAACCGCCTCTGAAACATCATCAACATACATGTAGTCGCGGGTTTGCTTGCCATCACCGAAAACCTGTAGCCGGCCGTCAGTCAGATAAGATTTACAGAATCTCGTGATAACACTGTCCTGGCGAAGCGAATGCGGGCCGTAAACATTTGAAAACCGAAGGCTTGCCGTATTCATGCCATAAGACCCTGTATAGGCAGAAAGCAGCCCTTCAACCGCCAGCTTTGATGCACCATAGGGCGAAAGCGGTTTTGCCGGCAGGTTTTCGTGAATTGCTCCGGTTTGGTTGCCCAGAATAGCCCCGCCGGAAGAGGCGAAAATCACTTTGGTATCGGGCGTATTAAGGCGCAGGAATTCCAGCAACGCGTTTGTTTTGACGACATTGTTCAAAAAACATCGCTGCGGGTCGGCGATAGAGCCCTGAACCGTTGAATAGGCCGCCAGGTGAATCAGGATATCGGCGCTTCGGTACAGATCCATGATCCTGTCATCCGAGAAACAGCTTACGTAAGCCTCGTCAAAAGCGGCCTTTTCGGCCACGTCGGCGCCTTCAAACCAGTCTATCGACGTCAAATGAACATCTGGGCAGTTTTGACGCAAATAGCGGGCCAGATTCTGGCCAATAAACCCCATACCACCTGTTACAACAATCCGCATCCTGGCATCAGACCTTTTTCTTGAACCCGACAAGACGCCTTACCTTTTGACACCCTGTCAGCCTGTATTCACGCAACCCGTTTTGCCGTGTTCCTGACCATTAATCGACCCGCGTATTCTTCTTTTCCGCGAGGGCGTTGCCAAACAAACACTCAAAGGCTTCCAGACCACTATGGATAACAACCTCTGGTAGATATACAGATAACTGTTTCGCACCCGGCATATGGGCGGTTTCCCACCTAAAAGCCCGCCGCCAAACCATGAATCTGCGAATATCTGGCAAAATGAATCCTCTTAACAGAGAATCGCCCCGCTATTCCGCCGCCACCTGAACCGTTTGCAAACGTGCCACTCTGCGGCTGGGAAGGCGCAACAGCTCTGCGGCCGTCAGATACATGATATACATATCCAGGCCCAGATTTGCGTTGCGGTGATAAATCATGTCCAGCGTCGCCTTGCGCGGAATACATCTGCGCCGATACACCTTGTCGGTTTCTTCCGCTGTCCGACAGGCTGCCAGAATCTGTTCTTCGTGATTGTGATAAACCACTGTTGCCAGCCCCGTTATACCGGGACGGCCACGCAAGATCTTGCCGTAAAGACCGGGAAAAGCCTCGACATACACCCGTTCAGGCGGACGCGGGCCGACAAAGCTCATATCACCCTTCAAAACATTGAAAACCTGGGGAAATTCATCAATTCTCGTGCGTCTCAATACCCGGCCAAGCGGGGTAATGCGGTGATGCTTGTGCCCGCCGGATACACCCGTATTTTCACCCGGTTCCGCGCAACGCATTGTGCGAATTTTATAGAGCATGAATGGTCGGTCAACAGATTTCATGCGCTCGGACACATACAAAAACGGTTTGCGTCCTTCCTGCAGGCGCATGATCAGCCAAACAACCGCGAGTGTTGGCACAATTGGCACCAGCAGCACCAGGGCAAAAACGATATCGAAAATGCGTTTGCTGTTCACGGCGTCCCTGACTTTGTTACTCTACTGTTTTACTCGTTTCTGTATTCTGCGGATCATCTGATTTACCGTCATTGCACTATCCCGCTCAAACGTCATAATGGATTTGAAGAAATTTTCAAATGTATCAATAGGCTAAAACCTGCTCGTTGCAGAAATGCGCCTATTGGCCATGCGGCAAGTGGCCGGATTCATACGCGCCGCTGGGTACATGCGCCCCACACAGCTCTTGAAAAACGAACGCCGGGCAAGGCATCCTTTGTCAGCCGTGAAATGATGAAAGCGGCATGAAAACCAACCCGGATACACCTTGGGCCCAAGACCGGTTAATTCTGCGCCTGGCTCATCTGCGCCTGGCTCAGCCGCCAAACTGTTCGGGAAACTGGGACCACTTCAGTAAAACAACGACGCGGCGCGGCTGTCTGCCCTGCTGCGTCGTTATCAGGCTTGTCCAAATTTAATAGCGGTAGTGGTCCGGTTTGTAGGGCCCGTTCACCGGAACACCAATATAATCAGCCTGTTCCTTGCTAAGCTCGGAAAGCTTCACGCCAATCCGGTCCAGATGCAGGCGGGCAACTTTTTCATCCAGATGCTTGGGCAGGATATAGACGTCGTTCTTGTATTCATCACCTTTGGTCCACAGTTCGATCTGCGCCAGCGTCTGGTTGGTAAAGGACGCCGACATCACGAAACTGGGGTGCCCCGTGGCGTTGCCAAGGTTCAGCAGACGGCCCTCGGACAGCAGGATGATGCGATTGCCGGAGGGCATCTCGATCATATCTACCTGATCCTTGATGTTGGTCCATTTGTGGTTTTTCAGCGCGGCAACCTGGATTTCGTTGTCAAAGTGGCCGATGTTGCCGACAATCGCCATGTCCTTCATCGCCCGCATATGCTCGATGCGGATCACGTCCTTGTTGCCGGTGGTGGTGACAAAGATGTCGGCGCTGTCGACCACATCTTCCAGGCGCACCACCTCGAACCCGTCCATCGCGGCCTGAAGCGCGCAGATCGGGTCAACTTCGGTCACTTTCACGCGGGCACCGGCGCCGGCCAGCGACGCGGCCGAGCCTTTGCCAACATCGCCATAACCACACACCACGGCCACCTTGCCGGCCATCATGGTATCGGTGGCGCGGCGGATGCCGTCAACCAGGCTTTCCTTGCAGCCATATTTGTTATCGAATTTCGACTTGGTCACGCTGTCATTCACATTGATCGCCGGAAAGGGCAACTGGCCCTGTTTCACCAGCTCATACAGGCGGTGAACACCGGTTGTGGTTTCCTCGGAAACACCCTTGATCGCGTCACGCTGGGCAGTAAACCAGCCGGGGCTTTCCTTCAGGCGCTTTCTGATCTGGGCGAACAGGGCAACCTCTTCATCCGATGTCGGGGTTTCGATCAGGCCGGTTTCGCCGTTTTCGACACGCGCACCCAGCAGAATATACATGGTCGCATCACCACCATCATCCAGGATCATGTTGCAGGTGCCTTCCTTGAACTGAAAGATACGGTCGGCGTAGTCCCAATACTCCTCCAGGCTTTCTCCCTTTAGGGCAAACACCGGAACACCCGCCGCCGCGATGACCGCTGCCGCGTGGTCTTGCGTCGAGAAAATATTACAGGACGCCCAGCGCACATCGGCCCCCAGCGCCACCAGCGTTTCAATCAGAACCGCCGTCTGAATGGTCATGTGCAGGCTGCCGGCAATTCGCGCGCCTTTCAGGGGCTTGCTGTCACCATATTCCTTGCGCAGCGCCATCAGGCCCGGCATCTCGGTTTCGGCGATATCCAGTTCCTTGCGGCCGTAGTCGGCAAGATTGATGTCTTTTACGATATAGTCCTTGGCCATGGCCACGGCTCCTTTTTGGGTTCGGGTCCGTGGCCAATTAACACTGTGCAATCTTTGCGGCAACCGGTTATCGGTTTTCAGCTTGGGGTTCCCTTTGGCATCTCGCTGGCCGGTACCGTGAACCAGTCCGTTCCCGATGCGACGGCGCAAGTCACACCATCCGGGCGGGTCACCAATACGGTCCATGTTCCCTTTTCGGAAGAAGACCAGATTTCAAACAGGTTGCCGGCCTGCAATCCGCCGGCGGTAAAGGCCTCGTCATAACGGTTTTTCAGCTGATCGGCAAAAAGCTTGTGCGGGCCGCAGGGGGGTGGTTTGGCCAGTGCAGGTGGCGCCTGCCCGACCATCCCGAACAACAGCGCTGCGGTCAAGATACGTTTGAACATTGTGTGCTCCTTTCGATTCCCGAGCATGTTTCTGATGTTGCGGACTAAACTCTCCCGCGTGTCATCCAGAGATCGGTACGAATCCGGGTTGCGGCAACCAACGGTTCGACACTTCCGCGGCACCCCGGCTCACAAAACCGCCCGCGCGATGCTATGGAAAAGCCGGGCCTGTGGTGGTATTGGCTTACAAAATCAGACATTTCTGCTCTTTGGCAGTCATCAATCGAATTTGAAGGAGGCACCAACGTGGCGACACCTCGGGCATGGCAACGGATGCTTTCCGGTCGCAGGCTGGACCTGCTGGATCCGACTCCGGTCGATATCGAGATCGAGGATATCGCGCACGGGCTGGCCTTTGTCGCCCGCTGGAATGGCCAGACAATCGGCGATTATGCCTATTCGGTTGCCGAACACTCCCTGCTGGTCGAAGAGCTATACGCCCGCCTGCAATACCATGCGCCGGCAAAATGGCGGCTGGCCGCCTTGCTGCATGATGCGCCGGAATATGTGATCGGGGATATGATTTCGCCGGTCAAGGCGGCTGTTGGACCGGGCTACAAGGCCATGGATGAACGTCTGACCGCAGCCATCCATATCCGCTTTGGTCTGCCTGCCGAAATTCCGGCTTCGGTCAAGAAAAAGATCAAGAAGGCGGACCGGATCAGCGCCTGGCTGGAAGCCACGCAGATTGCCGGTTTTTCCGCGCAAGAGGCAGACAAGCTGTTTGGCAAGCCCGACCCCAAGGTCATTGACGGGCTGCGCATCCATCTGCGACCGCCTCTCGCGGTCCGGCAGGATTTCACAGCCCGTCACCGGGATTTGCTGGACAAGATGTAATTCACCAGCGCGAATGGGACGATTTCAGCCAGCGGCGGTAGTATTCCGTATTCTCCTGCTCGGCCTTCAGTCTGGCGCGGCGGCGTTTTTCGGCATTGTCATGCCGGCCCTCGGTGCGGCTGGCGATCCGCAGTGCATCTGATATAATAGATAACATATTGTTTCCTTTCGCATCCTTTGATGCTCTCAATTTAACGCTGTTGCACTGCACCGTCGAATCTGTAAGATTTCCAATATGTAAGTTCAACTAGCAAAGGCTATCCATGGACTGGCGCCAGATACCCTCCCTGTCGGCCCTGCGTGCGTTCGAGGCCACCGCACGGCTAAACAGTTTCAGCGCCGCAGGGCGGGAACTGAATGTCACCCATGCCGCCATTGCCCAGCATGTGCGCGGGCTGGAAGATTTCTTTGCCCAAGGCCTGATTTTCCGGCAGGGGCGCAAGATGGAACTGACCCCCGCCGGCCAGCGCCTTGCCACATCCCTGAACGAAGGGTTCCTGACCATTCAGGCCGGCGTAAATGACCTGAAAGCCGAAACCGAAGACCGCCCGCTGAAAATCGCCCTGACCCCGACCTTTGCCGAAAGCTGGCTGATGCCGCGTCTTGGCGATTTCTGGGCCGATCATCCCGAAATCGAACTGGCCCTGCTGCCCGGTCGCAAACTGGTTGATCTGCGCCGTGATGGCGTGGATCTTGCGATCCGCTATGGCAGCGGGGTTTGGGCCGGGTATCAAAGCGAATATCTGGCCTCGGCGCAATTCATCGTGGTTGCGTCAAAGGACTATATCGGCGATCGAAATATCCGCAGCCTTGATGACCTGAAAGACGCCAAATGGCTGATCGAATCCGACCGGCGGGAAATGATGCTGTGGGCCGCAGAGCACGATTTTGACCTGGAAAATCTGGACACGACCGAATTCCCGACCGCGACGCTGGTGCATCTGGCTGCCAGATCCGGTTACGGGGTTGCGATACTGACCAGGGCGGTTGTCGAACATGATCTGGAAAATGACCGGCTGGTGAGTTTGTTCAGCGCCAAATCCGGCTCGCTCGGCTATTACCTGGTCACCCGAAAAGAGGCGATACCGGACAAACTGTCGGTGTTTATCAAATGGCTGAAGTGCTGTAAGTAGGCGCCATGATAATCCGTCCCGCCACCCCCGATGACGCCGCCGAGATGGCCGTGCTGTTGAACGAAATCATCCGCATTGGCGGCACAACCGCCTTTCAGAAAGAATGGACGAGCGAGGCGATGCAGGAGTTTATCCGCAAACTGCAAACCACCGGCTGTATCCATATCGCGCGGGATGAAGAAACGGATACGCTACTGGGCTATCAATCGCTTGAGGCCTATCCAGATCTGCCCAAAACCCTTGGCATCATCGCCACCTTTGCCAAGGTCGGCAACACCACCCGCGGTATCGGCACTGCCCTGTTCGCCGCCACGCGCCAGGCCGCGCCCGCGCTGGGCTTTACCGAGATAGACGCCACCATCCGCGCCGACAATACCGGCGGGTTGGCCTATTATTCCAAGATGGGCTTTGTGGATCACTCGGTCGCCAAAGCGGTGCCGCTGGACGATGGCACACTGGTTAACCGGATCAGTAAGCGGTTCGCGCTCTGACCTGACCAGCGTATGTATAAAACCCATACGAAAACCATACGTTTTCCATATGCGGATTTTTTTGGGAAATCACGGCGTCAAGCCGCAGGTGTTTCCGGCAGACACGGCAGGATTCGACCACACTGGCGGCCCGGCAATCCAGCCATCAAACGACCCGTTTATGAAAACCAGCGCCAAGCCGTTCGGCCATTGCACCACCTCACATCCGCCGGCGGTTTTGCGGGAAGAGGCCGCGCTTGCCGCCAGCCGGTCAATCGCCTTTTCCACACCTGCCTGTGCGCGGCCAAAGCTGATTTCCAGGCCACCGCTATCGGCAATCTTCAGCCCGCCGGAATAGGGCATGATCCGCTGCGGCACGGGTTTCGTTTCGGCCTGCGGTGAAACACAGCCCGACAGGGCAACAGCAATTGCAAAAACGGCGCGTTTCACCGCGGGCTGCGCTTGGCCAGAATGCGTTGCAGAGTGCGCCGGTGCATGTTCAGGCGCCGCGCGGTTTCGCTGACGTTTCGATCGCACAGTTCATACACCCGCTGGATATGCTCCCAGCGCACGCGGTCAGCGCTCATCGGGTTTTCCGGTGGCGGCGGCAGTTCATCCGGCTTGGCCAGCAAGGCTGCGGTGATATCATTCGCGTCCGCCGGCTTTGAGAGATAATCGGTGGCACCGATCTTGACCGCCGCAACCGCAGTGGCAATGGCGCCATAGCCTGTCAGAACAACGATGCGTGCGTCCGGGCGCTTTTCGCGCAGCAATTCGACAACATCCAGCCCGTTGCCATCTTCCAGACGCAGATCAATGACTGCATAGGCGGCTGGCCGCGCTGTCGCAATTGCCTTGCCCGCCGCAACCGAAGTGGCGGTTTCCGGCTCAAACCCGCGTTTTTCCATGGCCCTTGCCAACCGGCGCAGAAAGGGTTCGTCGTCATCAACCAGCAGAAGAGATTTGTCTTCTCCGATTTCCAGCTTTTTGCTGTCGGCCATCTGCGCGCTCCATCTGCGGTCCTGTTGCCTGAACCGTTCTAAAGCGTTGTGGCAGCCGGGTCAATTTCTCATGCCGGCGTCATTCTGCGGCCTTCGTGAAACATTCCACACTATCGGCCATTTGTTCGGGCGTGACATTGCGGTCATAAAACTCGACAAACCCGTCTTTCGGAAACATCAGATAGGTATAGGTCGAGTGATCCATAAGGTAATATTCCGGATCACCATCCTCCTGTTTTTTATAGTAGGTATGGTAGGCCTTTGAGGCGGCTTTGACCTGCTCGGGTGTTCCGGTGAGACCCAGCATTCTGGGGTGCAGAATATCGGTAAAATCGCGCAGGGCTTCGGGCGTGTCCCTTGCCGGGTCAATCGAGATGAAAACGGGTTTCACCATTATTCCCCTGTCTTCCAGCAATGTCACGGCCTCGGCGTTGCGGGCATTGTCGAGCGGGCAGACATCCGGGCAGAATGTATAGCCAAAATAAATCAGCGTCGGGCCGGTAATAACATCCTTGTCCGTTACCGTTTTTCCATTTTCATCCACCAGAGTAAACGGTCCGCCGATCGCACCGGCACCGCCAGCTATCTTTGACGTTCGGCAGGCGGCAAATTTATCGACGGGTTTATTGAAATATGTTGCATAGGTCAGCCCACCCAGCAAACCGGCCACAACGATTATGGCACCTGCCGCAAGCCCTTTTGACATGTTTTTCTCCACCGGTTTCAACCATTACATTCATCACTGTTTTTCTTCTGATTCACAATCGGATAGGATGCCGCATGGACAGAAAGGTGACCCGGATTCCATGGCAGACACGACAGATTTACTGTTAAAGCAAACCGCCCAGGGTGATTTTATCCGCCTGCGCACGTTTATCACGCTGCGATGGGTGGCGATTATCGGCCAGATTGCAGCGCTTTCCTTTTCCGTCCTGTATTTTGACCTGAAGCTTGAGCTTGGCCTGTGCTTTCTGGCCATTGGCGCATCCATTATCGTCAATCTTGTCTTGATGACCGTTTATCCGGAAACAAAACGGCTGACCGATGTCGAGGCCGCACAACTGCTGCTTTTCGATATTTCACAACTTGCCTTTCTGGTTTTTCTGACAGGTGGGCTGAACAACCCCTTTGCCCTGCTGATACTGGCGCCGATCACCATTGCGGCATCTGTTCTGAACCTGCGGGAAACCATCATCATCGGCTTTGTGGCCATTGTTCTGATCACACTTATCACCTATTTCCATGTGCCGCTTCGCACCGAGCAGGGCGCGGTTCTGCGCCTGCCACCGATATTTGTTTTCGGGTTCTGGCTGGCCATTGTGATCGGTGCGGTGTTTCTCGGGTTTTACGCGCGACGCGTTACCAACGAGATCCGGTCAATGTCACGCGCTTTGCTTGCCACGCAGATGGCATTGGCGCGGGAACAGAAACTGACCGACCTGGGTGGCGTTGTGGCTGCGGCAGCGCATGAGCTGGGAACGCCACTGGCCACGATCAAGCTGGCCAGTTCCGAGCTGATCGAAGATCTGGAAGGCCATGAGAATCTGAAAGATGATGCCATTCTCATTCGCGATCAGGCCGACAGGTGCCGCGATATTCTGCGGTCCATGGGGCAGGCCGGCAACGATGATCTGCATATGAAATATGCGCCGATATCAGCCGTACTGGAAGAAGCGGCCGAGCCTCACATGGACCGGGGCAAACAGCTGACCATCAACCTGAAACCGGCCACGAACACATCCGGGCAAGAGCCGGAACTGCGGCGCGCGCCCGAGATCATTCATGGCCTGCGCACCCTGATCCAGAATGCCGTCGATTTTTCAGCGTCGAATGTCTGGATCGAGGCGCGTTGGTCGGATGATACCATCTCGGTCAAGATAACAGATGACGGTGAGGGCTTTCCGCCACATCTGCTGGGCCGGATCGGTGACCCGTTCATGCGGCACCGAAAACCCCCAACAGAAACCGTGCAGCGCCCGGAATACGAGGGGATGGGTCTGGGCCTGTTCATTGCCAAGACCCTGTTGGAACGCTCCGGCGCCGAGTTGAATTTCGCCAATTGCTCGGATCCGTTTCTGAGCGCCGAGGAGCGGCCGGAAAAATGTGGGGCTGTTGTCGTGGTCTCATGGCCGCGCAACAGAATCACCGTGAGCGAAAAAGACCGGCGTCATGCGCTGGGCCGAAACAAGCCGGTGCAGGTCTGACCCTGCCTCCGGACACCGGCACAAGCCGCGCATGTTTTCCCAAAATGATTATTCTTCGGCTTGGTTAATCCGCCATTAACCATTGTTTTCCAGAATGTCCCATGGGGTCAGACGTGGTATTCTGGAAGGGAAACATGCAATCATTCACTCCGACGGCTTGGCTTTTCATGATTACGGTATCGTTCATGATTGCGGTGGTTTCCTTATGGCTTCTCTCCCTTTGGAGCAGACAGAAAATCCGTCCGGCGGGGATTCCCGCAGAGGAGACGGCGGTTTTTCTGTTTGACGATACAGAACTGATTGACGTTACACCCGTTGCTCAGCGTCTTTTGGATAACGGACCCGACTGTATCGATGACTGGAACCGGTTTCTCGCCATTTTTTTACCGCGTTTTCCAAACCTTCAGAAGGTGCTGGGGCAAGCCGGCGGCGTAGATTCCAGCATTCTTGCCGCAGGCGATTCAGCGGATCATACCCGGCTTGAAGTGCGGCGATGGCGTGGCCTGACGCGAATTTCGCTGCTCCCCGAGCGGCAGGGCAATCAGGAAGAGACCCTTGATCAGGTCAGCCTTGCGGCGCTGGAAAATGAACTGTGCGTCCTCAGGCAGACAGCCGAACAAGCGCCCTTTCCTGCCTGGAAGGTCGATGATTCGGGCCAGATTGTCTGGGCAAACAGGGCCTATCTGACCTTGCTGGAAAGGCTGTACCCTACGGATGATTCTACCAGAGCCTGGCCGCCGCGCCTGCTTTTCCCACCGGCAAATCTCATGTCAGAGGCGGTCGACAACCGCGCGCGGCGCTACGCGATCAAGGCGCCACAACTGAAAGAGGGCCGGCTGTGGTTTGAATGCTATTCCAAACGCGTGAAAGGCGGCATTCTGCAATTTGCGACAGAGGCAGATTCGATCGTGCGGGCAGAAACGTCGCTGAGGAATTTCATCCAGACACTTTCTCTGACATTCGCCCATTTGCCAACCGGTCTGGCCATATTCGACCGTAAGCGGCAACTGACCCTGTTCAACCCTGCCCTGACAGATCTGCTTTCACTGCCAATTGATTTTCTGAGCTCGCGCCCGACCCTGAATGCCTTCCTGAATCTGCTGCGCGAAAAGCGCATGATACCGGAACCGAAAGACTACAAAAGCTGGTGCCTGCAAATGGAGGACCTTGAAGCCAAGGCCGAGAACGGGACTTACGAAGAAATCTGGAACCTGCCGGGAGGCCAGACCTACCGGATTGTCGGGCGCCCGCACCCGGATGGGGCAGTGGCCTTTTTGTTTGAGGATATCAGCGCCGAGATGTCGCTGACCCGACGCTTCCGGTCGCAGCTTGAAATCGGTCAGGCGGTTGTTGACAGTTTCAACGAAGCTGTTGCCGTGTTTTCGACTGCAGGCGTTTTGATATATTCCAACACGGCCTATGCCGAACTGTGGGGGGTCGATCCGGAATCCGTATTTGGGGAAATGACATTCAGCGATGCCGTCGGGCATTGGAAAGCCCTGTGCGACCCAAGCCCGGTTTGGGACGCCGCACAACAATTCCTCGGTCGATACAGTGATCGTGTTGCCATGGGGAAAACCGTTCGGATGAAGGACGGCCGCTGCCTTGCCTGCCGGCTGGCTCCCCTGCCGGGCGGAGCATCCCTGATCGGGTTTTCAGATGCTGTCGCCGCGCAGCCCACAGATCTGCAAGGGCAAAAAGAGGGGGCCCTGCCTGTCAAAAGCTGATCCGTCTTGCGAACGCCGCGAACTGCGCTAAGGTCGCCCCATGTCGGGGCCACATTTGACACTTACCCTCAACAGTGAGGAGGATACCGCTCGGCTGGGCCAACGGATGGCGCAGCTGCTAAAGCCGGGTGATGTCTTGCTGTTGCAAGGTCCGGTCGGGGCCGGAAAAACCTTCTTCGCCCGCAGCCTGATTCTATCGCTTCTGAGCAAACCGGAAGACGTCCCATCTCCGACATTTACACTTGTACAAACCTATGAGGCACCAGCGTTTGAAATCTGGCATTGTGACCTCTACCGCCTGACCTGCCCGGAGGAAGTGCTTGAACTGGGCCTTGAGAATGCAATGGATAGTGCGGTTTGTCTTATTGAATGGCCCGAACGTCTGGGCGGGTTCACGCCGGACAAGGCACTGACCCTGACGTTTGAAACGGGCGATGGCGAAAACTGCCGGAATGTAACCCTTTCATCGACGGATCCGCGCTGGAATACCCGAGTCGAGACTGTGCATGACCTGTCGTAGCGCGCAGATCAGGGCCTTTCTTGCAGATGCCGGCTGGGAAACCGCCAAACGAACCGCCTTTGCCGGCGATGCGTCAAACCGGCGATACGAACGCCTGCTGCGTACCCGCGATGGCGCGCGGGCTTTCCTTATGGACGCCGCACCGTCGAGCGGAGAGAATGTGGATGCGTTTGTGCGCATTGCCAAACACCTGCAAGCCATCGGGCTCAGCCCGCCGACCATTCTGGCACAGGACATCCGGCATGGTCTTTTACTGCTGGAGGATTTGGGGGATGCACTGTTTGCAGCCGAGATCAGGAAAACGCCTTCCCGGGAAAAGGAATTGTATTTGGCGGCGGTGGGTGTGCTTGCCGAAGTTCACAAACATGCGGCACCAACATGGATACCAGCCTATACGCCAGACGTCATGGCCCGCTGCATTGCCCCGGTGTTTGATTGGTACCTTGCTGAAAGCTCTGGCGCCATTTCACAGGAAAAAGAAGCGTGTACCGCAGAGCTAGAGACTGTTTTGCAAAACTCGCCCGTGACAAACCCGGTTCTGGTGCTGCGCGATTATCATGCCGAAAACCTTTTGTGGCTGCCCGATCGCCACGGAGTCAAGCGCGTCGGGATTCTGGATTTTCAGGATGCTGTGCGCGGTCACCCGGTTTATGATCTGGTTTCCCTGCTGGAAGATGCGCGCCGCGATGTTGGCGAACCTACCCGCAGCGCCGCGATCCGCAGATTTGCCGCGTTGACGGGCCAGAAGGAGGCCGACATTCTGAAAGAAATGGCGGCACAGGGGGCACAGCGAAATCTGCGTATTCTGGGGGTATTTGCACGCCTCTGTATCAAATCGGGGCGGCCGGCCTATGTCGGGCTTTTGCCGCGGGTCTGGCACCATCTGATGCGTGATCTGTCGCATCCGGCACTGGCCGATCTTCGGCAAATTGTCATGCGCACCCTGCCCGCACCGACACCAGAAACCATAAAAAGATTGAAAGCACGATGCCCAGAACACCGAAATCCCTGATGTTGTTCGCTGCCGGTTTCGGGACACGCATGGGTGACCTGACAAAAACCAGGCCAAAGCCGCTTGTCCCGGTTGGCGGGCGTCCGCTGGTCGATTACGCCCTGGATGTTGCCGCCGGGGCAGGTGTTTCGCAAATTGTGGCCAATACCCATTACCTTGCCGATCAGGTCGCGGACCACCTTGCGCCAAAAGGAGTGCTGATTGCGCATGAGGCGCCCGACGTGCTGGAAACCGGCGGCGGATTGCGGCATGCTCTTCCTCTTTTGCAAGCTGATCCGGTTTTTACCCTGAACTCTGATGCGGTCTGGCTGGGCCGGAACCCTTTGACAGCACTGGCTGGCGCATGGAACCCTGAAACCATGGATGCGTTGTTGTTGCTGACGCCTACGGATACTGCCGTGGCACACAAGGGCACCGGTGATTTTGAGCTGAACCGGGAGGGCAGGATCAGGCGGGGGCAGACATATACCTATACCGGCGCCCAGATAATCCGAACAAACGGGCTGGCGGCAATTCCGGAAAAGGTGTTTTCGCTCAACCTGCTGTGGGACATGATGATTGGCAGAGGGCGCTTATACGGGCTGGTCTATAACGGCACATGGTGTGATGTCGGCACGGCTGCGGCTATAAAAACCGCAGAGAATTTGCTGTTGGAGAATCGGGATGCTTGACCCCGGAATATATGGTGTTGCACCCGGAATCGACTTTCCCCAAGCCGTTATTCAGGGACTGTTACAGCGCAACTCGGGGAAAAGCCCGGACAATTTGGCGCGCATGCATGTTTTTGTCAATACGCGCAGAATGCAGCGGCGCCTGCGTGAAATCCTTGACCAGGGGCCGGCATGCCTGCTGCCGCGCATACAGGTTGTTTCCGATCTGGGGCAGGGTGTTTTCATGTCGGATATTACCGCCCCTGCGTCGCCATTACGGCGCCGGCTTGAACTGGCGCAACTTATCTCCCGGTTAATCGACTCTCAGCCGGATCTGGCGCCGCGCTCTGCCATATTTGACCTTGCCGACAGCCTTGCGGCCCTTCTGGACGAAATGCATGGCGAAGGTGTCGGGCCGGAGAAACTTTCGGAGCTGGATGTAGAGGATCAATCGGGCCACTGGCAGCGGGCACTGAAATTTCTGATGCTTATTCAACCGTTTTACCAACCTGACCAGAAAACTGCTCCCGACCCGGAGCTACGCCAGAGAATAGCCGTTGAACGGCAGATCGCGCTTTGGCGCAAATGCCCCCCCAGTCACCCGGTAATTGTCGCCGGCTCGACAGGGTCGCGCGGAACAACACGCCTGCTGATGGAGGCCGTGGCCAACCTGCCACAAGGTGCTGTCATATTGCCGGGGTTTGATTTTGAAATGCCTGAATCTGTCTGGGGTTCGCTGCGCGACAGCCCGGCCGCACAGGACCACCCGCAATACCGTTTTCAACACCTGATGAATGACCTGGAGATTGCACCTGGTTCGATCCGGCCGTGGATTGAAGACCTTGCTCCGGCGAACCGCGCCCGCAACAAGGTGGTTTCACTGGCGCTGCGCCCTGCCCCGATAACGGATGCGTGGATGCGCGAAGGCCCGGACCTTGAAAACCTGGAAACTGCAATGGCCAGCGTTTCCCTGCTGGAGGCGGCCTCTCCGCGGGCAGAAGCGACCGCGATCGCGTTCAAACTGCGCGAATGCGCCGAAACCGGCAGGGTTGCCGCGCTCATATCGCCCGACCGGCAACTGACGCGGCAGGTATCCGCAGCGCTTGACCGCTGGGGAATCGAGGCCGATGACAGTGCCGGGCTGCCTTTGGCCCTGTCACCACCCGGACGGTTCTTGCGCCATGTTTCGTCTCTGTTCGGGCAGAAACTGACGTCCGAGGCACTGTTGGTGCTGCTCAAGCACCCGCTGACAAATACCGGCAGTGGGGATCGTGGGTTACATTTGCTCTGGACGCGCGAACTGGAGTTGTTCTTGCGCCGCCATGGTCCGCCGTTTCCGACAAAACAATCTTTGCTGAAGTGGGCACGACAGAGAAACGATGACGACGGGCGCATCCCGTGGGCGACTTGGCTGGGTGATTTGTTTGCCGGGCTTGAGGGCCTGTCGCAACGCAGGCTGGGCACACATGTCGAGCACCTCATGCAACTGGCCGAAGCCCTGGCGGCAGGGCCGGCAGCAAAAGGCGCCGGGGAGCTTTGGGAAAAGCCGGCCGGGATTGAAGCCCGCAAATGCATGGACGCCTTACAAGACGAAGCGGTTTACGGCGGGGCCCTTTCGACGGGTGATTTCAATGCCCTTTTGTCCTACGTTCTGAACAAGGGCGAGGTGCGTGACCCGACGCGGCCCCATCCCGGCATCATGATCTGGGGCACACTGGAAGCCCGCAATCAGAGCGCTGATCTGATGATCCTCGGCGGCCTGAACGAAGGGGTCTGGCCAGAAATTCCTGCGCCCGATCCATGGCTGAATCGTGACATGCGCAAACAGGCTGGTCTGTTACTGCCCGACCGGCGCATTGGTCTTTCTGCGCATGATTTCCAGCAGGCCATTGCCGGGCAAGAGGTGCTTTTGACCCGTGCCATTCGTGACAACGAGTCGGAAACGGTGCCCTCGCGCTGGTTGAATCGATTGACGAACCTGTTGGATGGGTTGGAAAGCAACGGCGGGCGTCTTGCGTTGAAAGAAATGCGCAAGCGCGGCAATGCAATCTTGGCCGATGCAGGGAAACTGGAAGATTTCGAGCCTGTTCCTGCCGCATTTCGCCCTTCGCCCTGCCCACCCGTAGCCGCGCGACCCAAGAAACTGTCCGTGACACGGATCAAGACGCTGATCCGGGATCCTTACGCTATCTATGCGGAATATGTTCTGAAACTGCGCCCGCTTGAGCCCCTGCGACAAGAGCCGGACGCACCTTTGCGCGGGACGGTTTTACACAAAATTCTGGAACTGTTCATTGCCGGCAGGAAAGAGGAAACCCGGACCGAAGCCAAAGCCCGTTTGATGCAGATCGCGGATCAGGTGCTGGAGGCGGAGGCGCCCTGGCCAACCGCGCGCCGTATCTGGCGCGCAAAGCTGGCCCGCGTCAGCGACAGTTTTCTTGCTGGTGAAGAAGCCCGTTCTGCCAAGGCACGCAATATCGGTCTGGAAGAATCCGGGGCATGCCGGATCGACTCGCTCGGGTTTACCCTGACCGCCAAGGCCGACAGGTTTGACCGCGCTGATGATGGGCGGGTTTTCATCTATGACTACAAAACCGGAAATCCGCCCTCTGCCAAGGAACAGAAGCATTTCGACAAGCAGTTGCTCTTGACCGCCGCCATGGTGGAAAAGGGCGGGTTTGCGCTGCTTGGCAAATCGCCTGTGGCAGAGGCGGTCTATATCGGGCTGGGCTCAAACCCCAAGGATGTACCCGCGCCGCTGGCGGATTGTGACAGCACGACTGTCTGGCAGGGCCTGGAGAAACTGATTGGCCGTTATCTGACGCCCACGCAGGGTTATACATCAAGCCGCGCCATGCAAAGCATGCGTTACGGGGCCGAATATCAGCACCTGGCGCGTTTTGGAGAGTGGGATCTGTCGGCAGAACCTGTGCCGGAGAAATTGAAATGAGCCGCAGGGACAGCGCATCAGAGCGTCAGGCGCAAGCCTCGGATCCGCGGTTCTCCGTCTGGCTGTCGGCAAATGCCGGATCCGGGAAAACCAAGGTGCTGACGGATCGCGTGGCGCGTCTATTGCTGGATGGTGTGGCGCCGCTGCATATTCTTTGCCTGACCTATACGAAGGCCGCCGCCAGCGAGATGCAGAACCGGCTGTTTCAGCGGCTGGGGGAGTGGGCCATGATGGCCGATGACGCGCTGCGGACCGCCCTGATCGATCTGGGTGCGGAAGGGCCGATTGACGCGGATATTCTGCGCCGTGCCCGCAGGCTGTTTGCCAAGGCAATCGAAACACCGGGCGGGTTGAAGATACAGACCATCCATTCATTCTGCGCCTCACTGTTGCGCCGGTTTCCCTTGGAGGCAGGCGTGTCACCGCAGTTCAAGGAAATGGACGACCGTGCCGCAAAACTTCTGCGCTCGGAAGTGGTGGAGGAAATGGCCGACGGACCACAAGTGGCGCTGATCGACGGGCTGGCACGATTCTATACCGGAGAAGATCTGGACGGTTTGACCAAAGAGGTTGCCCGGCATCGTGAGGCGTTTTCCGACCGAACGGACCAGAAAACCGTCTGGTCCTGGTTCGGGCTGGCGCCGCAAACAGATGAGAACAGCGTGCTCCGGCAAGCTTTTTGTGGGGACGAGGGGGGTTTGCTGAAAGCACTTGTTCCCATGCTGCTTGCCGGCTTGACCAATGATATAAAGGCGGGGAAGAAACTGCTGGCCATTGATCCCGATCATATCGGTTTGCCGGATCTGGAGATTCTGGAATCTGTCTTTCTGACCGGCAAGGGCGCCAAGGAACCCTTTACCGCAAAGATCAACGCCTTTCCAACAAAAGCCACCCAAAAAGACCTGGGCAGCCTGATAGAGCCCTTGAACGCATTCATGCAGAGAATCGAGGCGGCGCGACAGACACGATTACGTCTCTATGCTGCCAGAAAAACCCTTGCACTGCATGAATTCGCCAAGGTCTTTCTGGATGCCTACGAGGTGAAAAAACAACGGCACGGCTGGCTTGATTTCGATGATCTGATCCTGCGGGCGCGGCATCTGCTGAGTGACTCGCACGTTGCCCAATGGGTTTTGTTCCGGCTGGACGGCGGCATTGACCATATTCTGGTTGACGAGGCCCAGGATACCAGCCCGGCGCAATGGGATGTTATCCGCTATCTGGCGCAGGAGTTCACCTCGGGGCAGGGCGCACGCGCCGACATTGCCCGCACAATCTTTGTGGTCGGTGACAAAAAGCAATCAATCTATTCGTTTCAGGGGGCAGACCCGGATGGGTTTGACCGGATGGGGCAATTTTTCGGCGAACGGCTGCGTGCGGCTCGCTCTGATCTGCAAAGACAAACGCTTGAGTTTTCGTTCAGGTCGGCGGCACCCGTTCTGCAACTGGTGGACAATACCTTCAGGGCTGAGGCGCCAGAGCCTGCGGATTTTGCCACGCTGCACCGCGCCTTCAAGGCCGAACTGCCGGGCCGGGTAGATCAATGGCCATTGGTGCCAAAGGCCGAGGAAACGGAAGACCGTGAATGGTTTGATCCGGTGGACCGGATTGCTGAAAACCACCACAGCGTAAAGCTGGCGCGCCATATTGCCGAACAGATCAGCGTCATGCTTGAGAATGCCAGTATTCCGGCAGAAGCCGGCAGAACAGGCCAATACCGAATGCGCCGGGTCCGGCCGGGTGACATCCTTATTCTGGTGCAGGGACGCCAGGCCCTGTTTTCCGAGATCATCCAGGCCTGCAAGCGCGAGGGTCTGCCCATCGCCGGGGCGGATGTGCTGAAGATTGGCGCCGAGCTGGCGGTGAAGGATCTGACAGCGCTGCTCAGCTTCATGGCAACGCCAGAAGACGATCTTTCGCTGGCAACGGCGCTGCGATCACCCCTGTTCGGGTGGCGTGAGCAGGATTTGTTCGACCTGGCCCACAACCGGCCAAAAAGCCGGTATCTGTATGAGGCCCTACGCAAGCGGAGAGCGGATTACGCCGAAACGGTTGCGAAGCTGGAAACCTTCCGGGATGCCGCAGATTTTCTGCGCCCATTTGAGTTGCTGGAGTGCATTCTGACCCGGCATGGCGGCCGAAAGGCGCTGCTGGCCCGACTGGGTGCCGAGGCCGAGGACGGGATTGATGCACTTTTGGCCCAAGCGCAAAACTATGAAACGATGGATGTGCCAAGCCTTACCGGCTTTTTGACATGGCTCCATGCCGAAGAGGTTACCATCAAACGCAAGATTGACAGCGCCAGCGACCAGATACGCGTCATGACCGTGCATGGCGCCAAGGGGCTGGAATCTCCGATTGTCATTCTGCCGGACACATTGAAACCCGCCCCTACGATCAGGGACGAGCTTCTTGCTGACAAGGCCGGACGTGTCTTCTGGAAAACCGGCAGTGATACCAGTCCTGAAAAGCTTGCGCAACTTCGCGAGGCGCTCAAACAGGCCCAGGTCAGAGAACGGTCCAGATTGCTTTACGTGGCGATGACACGGGCGGAAAAATGGCTGATCGTTTGCGGGGCAGGGGATTTGCCGAAAAAAGACACGTGCTGGTATCAAACCATTGAAAAGGGCATGCGCGCGTCCGGCGCCGTAGACCACGATTTTGCCCTTGGCACCGGCCTGCGACTGGAGAGCGGCAACTGGGATAAATCGGCGGCGGAAAGCCATGATCAGGACGGCAAGGTGCCTTCGCCCTTGCCTGACTGGGCCAACAAGGACGCGGTCATACCCCCGCGGCCGGAACAAACGCTTTCGCCCTCCGGTCTGGGTGGCGCCAAGGTGCTGACCGGCGATGCCGCAGATACAGACGAAGATACTGCCAAACGGCGCGGCCGTCAGATTCACCTTTTACTGGAACATCTGCCGGACTATCCGCCGCAGGACTGGCCGCGAATTGCGGCAAGCCTGCTGTCAACCGGCGCAGATGCCGCGACGCCAGATGAAGTGGAAAATCTGTTGGCCGATGTCGATCCGGTTCTGAACAATCCTGAGCTCGCCTTTCTGTTTTCCGAAAATGTGTTGGCAGAGGTACCGGTTTCCGCAACCCTGGCCGAATTGGGAAACAGGCGTATTCACGGCACCATTGACCGACTGCTGGTTGAGAAAATGCGGGTTATGGCGGTGGATTTCAAAACAAATGCTCTGGTGCCGGATCACCCGCGCAATGTGCCGGACGGGCTATTGCGGCAAATGGGGGCCTATGGGGCCGCGCTGGCCCAGATTTTTCCCGACAGGCGGATTGATCTGGCAATTCTCTGGACACAAACCGGACAACTGATGCCGCTCTCGCACGATCTTGTGACTGCGGCATTGCAGACCACACAGCTCCCTTGACGCTCCCGTAGGCGACGCCTAGGTTCGCTGCAACAATTGACGCCAATTGCAGGAGAATTCCAATGGCAACTGTCCCGGTCACTGACCAAACCTTTGAAGCTGAAGTCTTGAAATCGGACATCCCTGTGGTTGTGGATTTCTGGGCAGAATGGTGCGGCCCCTGCAAAATGATTGGCCCGTCTCTGGAGGAAATTGCGACAGAAATGGACGGTAAGGTAAAAATTGCCAAGATGAATGTCGACGAAAACCCGAATGTGCCGGCGCAAATGGGAATACGCGGAATTCCGGCACTGTTTCTGATCAAGGACGGGCAGGTCGTTTCCAACAAGGTTGGCGCAGCCCCAAAAGCAGCCCTGGTATCATGGATCGAAGACTCCATTTAAGATCAACGGGAAACCGAAACAACCGGGGCGCTTTTTGCGCCCCTTTTGCTTGAAAACTTGTGCTTTCTGACGGCTGACGCCATATAGGCTGAAACAAGACAGATAGGGGACCAAATGGCACAGGATCAATTTCCCGGCTGGCACGGAACGACCATTATCGGGGTGCGCAAAGGTGACGAGGTTGTCATTGCCGGAGACGGGCAGGTCAGCCTTGGTCAGACCATTATCAAAGGAACCGCACGCAAGGTACGGCGTCTTTCGCCGGGCGGATATGATGTTGTTGCCGGCTTTGCCGGATCAACGGCTGATGCCTTTACCCTGCTTGAACGACTTGAGGCAAAGCTTGAGGCCACGCCAGGCAAGTTGGCGCGGGCCAGTGTCGAACTGGCCAAAGACTGGCGTACGGACAAGTACCTGCAAAAGCTTGAGGCCATGCTGATCGTGACTGACGGCAGCGAACTGCTGGTCATTACCGGCGCGGGTGATGTGCTGGAACCCGAACACAATATTGCGGCCATTGGTTCTGGTGGAAACTTCGCGCTGGCGGCAGCCCGCGGGCTGTACGACAGCAAGTTGAACGCCGAGAAGATCGCCCGGCAATCCATGCAGATTGCAGCGGATATCTGCGTTTATACAAATGGCAATCTGACGGTAGAGAAAATCAGGAAATGACCAATCTGACCCCCCGCGAAATCGTATCCGAACTCGACCGTTTCATTATTGGCCAGAAAGACGCCAAACGCGCTGTGGCCGTTGCCATGCGCAACCGCTGGCGGCGCAAGCAATTGTCCGATGATCTGCGGGATGAAGTTTACCCGAAAAACATCCTGATGATTGGCCCAACCGGCGTGGGGAAAACCGAGATCAGCCGTCGCCTGGCGAAACTCGCCCATGCGCCGTTTCTGAAGGTGGAAGCCACAAAGTTTACCGAAGTGGGCTATGTGGGGCGGGATGTAGAGCAAATTATCCGTGATCTGGTTGACAGCGCCATTGCCATGACGCGCGAACATATGCGCGAAGAGGTCAAGGCAAGTGCATGCGCGGCTGCGGAAGAACGTGTGATCGAGGCGATTGCCGGAACCGATGCGCGTGAATCTACCCGGGAAATGTTTCGCAAGAAGCTGAAATCCGGAGAGCTGGACGACACGATGATCGAGCTGGACGTGGCTGATAATTCAAACCCGATGTCAATGTTCGACATTCCGGGACAGCCGGGGCAAAGCATGGGGATGATGAACCTGGGCGATATTTTCGGCAAGGCCATGGGCGGGCGCACCACTCGGCGGCGGATGACCGTGGCAGACAGCTATGATGTGCTGATCGAAGAAGAGGCGGACAAGTTGCTGGATGATGAAACCGTCACCCGCGCTGCCCTGGTCGCCGTTCAGGAAAACGGTATCGTCTTTCTGGATGAAATCGACAAGGTTTGTGCGCGGTCTGATGCGCGGGGTGCGGATGTCAGCCGCGAAGGTGTGCAGCGCGATCTGCTGCCGCTGATCGAGGGTACGACGGTTTCCACAAAATACGGCCCGGTCAAAACGGACCATATTCTGTTTATTGCTTCTGGCGCATTTCACATTGCCAAACCGTCTGATCTGTTGCCGGAACTGCAAGGCCGTTTGCCTATCCGGGTCGAGTTGCGCGCCCTGACCGAAGAGGATTTTATCCGTATTCTGACAGAAACCGACAACGCGCTGACCTTGCAATATACCGCACTTCTGGCAACCGAAGACGTCGAGGTCGAGTTCACCGAAGACGGTATCAAGGAAATTGCCCGCATTGCCGCAGAGGTTAACCAATCGGTCGAAAACATCGGGGCGCGGCGACTGTACACGATCATCGAGCGGGTGTTCGAGGACCTGTCCTTTGTTGCGCCAGATCAGTCCGGCAGCAAGGTAAAGATTGATGCCGACTATGTTCTGGCACATCTGGGTGAACTGGCGAAATCCGCCGATCTCAGCCGCTACGTGCTCTAGCCCACCGGGCGATTACAGGTTATCAGTGGCAGATTGGTAGCCTTTGGGGTAATCGTGATATTTTATGCGCGTATCTTTGCCGCCGTTCTTGTTTCGCTGATTGCGGCCTGCACACCGCGTGGCGAGATCACCCTTGCCCCGCAGGCGGCAGATGTCGGGCGGCTCCATTCCATCTTTGTCAGCACGACACGGGCACTGGATGCGGCAGGCCGGTTCGACAGCCGGCGCAGCCCTGATCCGGTTTATGGCCGCTTTACGATTTCAGTGCCGCCAGACCACAAACCGGGCCGGATAGAATGGCCACACGGGAAGCCTGATCCGGCCCATGATTTCCTGACGGTTGATCGCAGCCTTTTTGCCTCGGAAAAGGGATTTACCCGCGCGCTTGCCGGGGCCATCCGATCAGAACCTGCGGATAATCGTGAGGTTATCATTTTTGTTCACGGTTACAACAATACCTTTGCCGAAGGGCTGTACCGAATGGCGCAACTGGCGGATGATTTTGATCTTCCGGGGATCGCTGTACATTATTCCTGGCCCAGCGCCGGCAGCCCGGTCGGCTATGGCTATGACCGGGACAGCATGCTGTTTGCCCGCGACGGGCTGGAAGATCTGTTGACGGCGGTTGAAAAGGCCGGCGCCAAACGCATTCTTCTTGTCGGGCATTCTCTGGGGGCGTTGCTTGTCATGGAAACCCTGCGCCAGACCGCGCTTGAGGGTCGGCAGGATATTCGCCGGCACCTGCGCGGTGTTGTTCTCATATCGCCGGATATAGACATAGATATTTTCAAACAGCAGGCGCGCCGGATCGGCAAGCTGCCACAGCCGTTTCTGATCTTCAGTTCCCGCAGGGACCGGGCCTTGCGGTTGTCAGCCGCCCTGACGGGTCAGAAAGAGCGGCTCGGCTCTGTCTCTGACGTAAGTGCGCTTGCAGAACTGCGTGTTACCCTGTTTGACGTCAGTGAGTTCAGCGAAGGTCTGTCCGGGCATTTCATTCCTGCAACATCGCCTGCGCTGATCAAGATACTTGCCAATGTACGTCGGCTCGATTCCGCGCTGCAAACCGGCCGGCCGGCCAGACCAGGACTGGTTCCCGGCACCATTCTGACGGTACAGAATGCAACACAGATCATTCTCTCGCCTGTGATCGGCATGGCACCCTGAACGGTGGGGTGCTTTTCGCAGGTTACCTTTGACGCCGAAGATAAACATACAGCGCCCCTTCACCCCCGTGCTTCTTGTGCGCCTGTGTTACCTGCAATACCACGCCGGAAAGCGGCGGCGCTGCCAGCCATTGCGGAACGTGGTGTTTTAGAACCCCGCGGCGTACCGGTATCGGCCCGATATCCTCGGCTGTTTTTCCCTTGCCGGTGATGACCAGAACAAGCCTTTTCTGACAGGCATGTGCCGACAGGATAAACCCGGTCAGCGCTGGATGCGCCTGCGCCAGTGTCATCCCGTGCAGGTCGATCCGTCCCTCGGGTTGCAGTTTGCCGCGAACCATCTTTCCGTATGATCTGCGGTCCATTGTAATGGGCTTCTTTCCAGGCCTGTCACTGGCCGTCGGCAGCAGATCTGCACGCACAGCACAGGTTTCCGGGCTCTTTGCCTGTATGGGTTTCTGAAAGCTCTCCGTAAGCGGCCGAGCCGGTTTGACCGGTTGTTTCTGGTCAAAGGGCTTTGGCCGTTTTTTGGGAAACAGCGGCTCTGCCTGATCGGCAACACGTTGCCAAAGCGCGGCCTCGTCCGGCCGCAATCCGCGCGTCCGGCGTTTCATCCGGCTTCGCCTTCGGGTGCCAGCGCGAAAGCCCGCTGAATCGGCAACAACACAATCATGCGCCCGGTATCCCGGATTTTCCCAGCCTGGCGCCCGGCTCCATAGCCTGTACCGAAAAATATATCGGCGCGCTGCGCACCTTTGATGGCAGACCCGGTATCCTGCGCCACCATCAGGCGATGCATCGGATCACTGCCTTCTTTTTCAAGCCAGACCGGCGCGCCCAACGGGGTAAACTTCGGGTCAACCGCAAGCGTGCGCCCGGCGGTGACAGAACGGTTCATCGCCCCGATCGGGCCGGCATCTGGCGGCACATTCGTTATTTTTCTGAAAAAGACAAAAGAGGGATTGTAGCGCAGCAGGTCTGGCCCCTCGACCGGATTGCGTTTGACCCAGTTGCGAATGACCTGCGCTGAAACCTGATGGCGGGTATAAATGCCACGCCGGATCAATTCCTGACCAACGGACCGGTAGTTCTGGCCATTCGATCCGCCATATCCGACCCGCATGATCTGCCCATTGCTGAGCCGGATGCGCCCGGACCCTTGCACCTGCAAAAAGAACACATCAACCGGATCATCAACCCAGGCCAGTTCAAGTCCGCGATCCTCCAATACGCCTGTTTCCTCGATCTCGCGCCTGGTCAGCCAGGGGGTACCATCCTGAACCTCCGGCGGTTTGCGATAGATCGGATATCGAAAACGCGGTGTTTGCTGCAGCGCACCACGCAATTCGGGTTCAAAATACCCGGTGAACAGGGCCGGCTTTTGTTCTTCGATCAGAACGGGACGAAAGAACAACTCAAAAAAGGTTTTGGCGTTTGGTCCCGTTTCGGCCATTTTGCAAATGGCTTTCCAGTCCGGATCACGGAGCGTGGGGCAGGTTTTCAGAAACGTTTCCAGCGCTGCCTGATGGTCGTCTTTCTCCCAATCGGCAAGGTCGTGGAAACCCAGTATCGTGTAGGTCGCATCGGCCGCAGCCGCAGGCACCGGGCTTGTCATGGCCAAACCCGCCATACAGACCAACGCCCACAACCCATGTTTCATCCGCCCGTTGCCACCAGTTTCCAGTTCGGGTCTTCCGACCCCATCTTGCGAGCAAAAGTCCATATATCGCGCTGACGTTTGACCTCGTCGCGGTTACCTTCGATGATCTCACCTTCGCGATTTCTGACAACAGAGGTCAACTCACCAACAAATTTCACGGTGATGTCCGCTTCTTTGGTCACCGGGTCGAAATCAGCATCTTTCAGTTCCATTTCGCGTAGCCCGACGAAATGGGCCTCGATCGTGATGCCCTGTTCTTCGCGCGTATCAATCACGCTGGCAAATGCCTCATAGACGTCTTTTGACAAAAAGGGCATGACCGATTCAAGATCGCCGTTTTCAAAAGCCATCAGGATCATTTCATAGGCACCGCGCGACCCGGTCAGAAAATCGGTCACGTTGAAGTCCGGCTCAATCTTTTTCATCTCGGCCAACGCCTTTGCGGCTTTGCTGCCCTCTTGAACATGGTCGGTGATGTCCTGATCGGATGCTGTGTCAACGACCTGAAGACCGGACTGCGCGGTTTTTTTCGTGTCCCATTCTACGCGCGGCTTTTCGAAGCCTTCCCGGGTTCCCAGAACGCTGCGTAGCTTGATCACAAGAAAAATAACTATCCCCGCCAGGACAATTAATTGGATAGTCGGGCTGCTCATCAAATTCCCTTTTCTGCGCTTAGGATGGTAACATCTGTCATCAGCACATATGTAGGGACTGCAAGGGGCCGAGTCTACCTTGTGATCCGGCTGAACGAGAGGGTGCCATGTGGTTATTTCTGCTTTTTGTTGCTGTCCCGATGATCGAGATCGCACTTTTTGTCAAAATCGGGGGCTTTATCGGCCTGTGGCCGACCTTGGCGATCGTCGTGGGAACTGCGATGCTTGGCTCTTATCTTTTGCGCCTTCAGGGCGCCCTGGCAATGAACCAGCTACGTGAGTCATTCAACAAACTGGAGGATCCGAGCGAACCGCTTGCCCATGGTGCCATGATACTCGTTGCCGCTGTCCTGCTTTTGACCCCGGGGTTTTTCACCGATACCGTCGGTCTGTTGTTGTTGTTGCCTCCGGTTCGTGCGGCGGTGTTCCGCTATTTGCGCAGCCACATCAAGGTGCAGACCTTTACAACGGGTGCGCCACCGCAACAACGGTTTCATGAAACGCCCGACGTGATTGACGGCGAGTTTGAGGAAATTGACGCCGAGAAAGGGCCGGCAAAGGGCCCGCCCGGCTGGACAAGGCATTGAGACCCGCCCGATGACCTGATACAGAAATCCGGAACTTATAGCCTTTGGGAGTAGAGAAATGGCCGACAACGGCAACGGAAAACAAGAACAACCTGTACAGGTAACAATGCAGGTTCTGGCGCAGTATATCCGCGATATGTCATTTGAAAATATTGTTGCGCAAAAAGGCGTTGGCGGAGAAGTGACGCCCGATATTCAGGTGCAGGTAAATCTGGACGCCAAAAAGCGGTCGGTCGAGCACCAGTATGAAGTCATGACCAAATTCAATATCACCTCGAAAAGCAAGGAAAGCGGCGATCCGCTGTTTATTCTGGAACTTGAATACGGCGGCATTTTTCACATCGAAAACGTGCCCGAAGAACAGTTGCACCCCTTTCTGTTGATCGAGTGCCCGCGCATGCTGTTCCCATACGTTCGCCGCATTGTCGGGGACATCACCCGTGACGGTGGATTTCCGCCGCTCAATCTTGAGAACATCGATTTTCTGGCATTGTATCGTCAGGAACTGGCCCGCCGGGCCGAAGCGGAAAAAGCAGAAAAACCCGTTTCCTGATTTATCTGCCCCACAGCGATCCGTCGCCCAGTTTTTTCACAAACGCATCATGGGCGATGGCTTCTTCCTCTGTCAGCAACGACGCAAGCTTTTGCGGGCGCGGCTCTGCGCGCCAGTCCTCGGCATTTCCTGCTGCGGTTCGTGAACCGACCGAAGACGTCAGCCCGAAATCCGGCTGCCGGCCACCAATAAGTTCCAGATAAACCTCTGCAAGGATCTCGGAATCCAGCAAAGCCCCATGCAGGGTGCGCGACGAATTATCAATTCCGAATCTGCGGCACAAAGCATCAAGCGATGCGGGTGATCCCGGAAATTTCTTGCGCGCAATGGCAAGCGTATCCAGCGCCCGACTCATCGGGATGGGTGGCAGATCAACCCATTTCAGCTCGGCGTTGATGAACTTCATATCAAAACTGGCATTGTGAATGACCATTGTGGAATCAGCCACGAAATTGAGAAAATCACTTACAACATCCCTGAACAGGGGTTTGTCAGCCAGAAATTCATCGCCAAGGCCATGCACTTCGAATGCAGATTTGGGCATCGGCCGTTGCGGGTTGATATACTGATGATAGGTCTTGCCGGTCGGCATGTGGTTCCAGAGTTCGACCGCACCAATTTCCACGATCCGGTCGCCTTCGGCGGGTTCAAACCCGGTTGTTTCCGTATCCAGTACAATTTCACGCATTTTGCAACTGCCCGTAAATTTCCTGCAGAATCTCACTTACCCGCGATTTTGCCTTGTCCATGCTTTTCGTCTCTATCACATAATCTGCTTTGGCCCTTTTTTCGGCATCCGGCATCTGGTTGTCGAGGATTGTTTTCAACAGAGCCTCGGTCATGCCCGCACGCTGCATAACACGGGATTTCTGCACATCTGCCGGCGCGGACACAACAGCCACAGCATCAAAGCTGTCTTGCGATCCGGTTTCAAACAACAGAGGAATGTCGAGCACGACAACCGGGGCGTCAGCCTGTGTGATAAACGCCTTTCTGTCATTGGCCACCAAAGGATGCATGACTTTCTCAATTTTCCCAAGCGCTGATTTATCCCGCCTTATCCAATCTTTCAGAGCCTCCCGGTCAACCGCACCATGCACGATGGATGCCGGGAAAAGTTTGCGCATCGGGGCAACCGCCGCACCGCCCTTTGCATAAAGCCGGTGCACGGATGCATCCGCATCCCAAACAGGGACACCGGCATCTGCAAACATCTGCGCGGTTGTGGTTTTTCCCATACCGATTGAACCGGTCAATCCCAGGAGAAACGGTTTCTTCTTCATTTTGCCAACACTGCCCGTCGGAGTGAATCCGTTACCTCGGGACGCACGCCGAACCAGCGTTCAAAGGCCGGGGCCGCCTGATGAAGAAGCATGCCCAGGCCATCGACCGTGCGACACCCCAGATCATCTGCCACGATCAGCAAATGCGTTCTGAGCGGGGTATAAACCAGATCGGTAACGACCGCCTGTTTTGACAATCCGTCCAGCGGTATACGGAAATCCGGCTTGCCAACCATGCCCAGCGATGTCGTATTCACGACGGTTGCGGCCTCTTCCAGCATGTTTCCGGCTTGCACCCAGTCGTATACCGTCACCTTGGGTCCAAACTCGCTCCGCAGGGCTTCGGCCCTTGCGCGTGTACGGTTGGTCAGGCGCAGATCTGTCACGCCGACCTCGATCAGAGATGCAATAACCGCCCGTGCAGCCCCCCCGGCGCCGATAACTGCGGCCGGGCCAGCCTTTGGGTTCCAGTCCGGAACGCCCTGGCGCAGGTTTTCTATGAATCCATAGCCATCGGTATTGTCGGCATGGATTTTGCCGTCTTTACGAAAGATGAGCGTATTTGCCGCACCAATAAGTGCCGCGCGATCCGTCACAAGATCGGCCAGCTCCAACACGGCTTCCTTATGGGGAATTGTTACGTTCACGCCAACGAAACCCAGCTTTGGCAACACTCTGATCGCCTCTGCCAGATCACTATAGCTGATATCCATGGGAATATAATGGCCACGCACCCCGTATGTTCGCAGCCAATGAGTATGCAACGCCGGTGATCTGCTGTGGGCAATCGGTGAGCCGATCACGCCTGCCAAAGGAATTTTTTCATCGCTCATGCTGCTATCGCCCCTTGCCCGGCAAGATAGGACAACACTGGAATTAAAGGTAGCCCCAAGATATCAAAAAAGTTGCCGTCAATCTGCGCGAAAAGCCGCACACCTTCCGCCTCAAGGTTATAGCACCCGACAGAGTAACGCACGCTTTCCCAGTTGCGGCGCAGATAGTCATTTATGAAGGGGTCACTCAGATTGCGCATGGTCAGCCGGGATACGCCGACATGTCGCCAATCTGGTTGTGCGTCTTTGTATATGACCACAGCAGACAAAAGCTGATGCTTTTGGTTTCGCATCTGGCTGAGCAGGGACTCTGCCTCAGAAATACTCTGACTTTTTGAGTATATTTTTCCTTTGTAAACAAGTACTTGATCACAACCAATAACAAAGCTTTCAGGATTCCTCTGCGCTACTTTCCGTGCTTTGAACTCTGCCAGGGTATCGGCTATATCGCGGGGCGTGGCGTTCTCTTGCAACAAGCTTTTGCGAATGGTGTCCTCGTCAATTCGCGCGGTTTCGACGGTAAAATCCACACCTGCGTTTTTCAACAGTTTCTGGCGAGTTTCCGACCCGGAGGCGAGAATGATTTTTTTGCCCATGTGTATGATCCCGTGGCTAGTTCTGTTGACTGAACTGTGGAGAAACCCGCATTTGGCAGGAACCCGTTTTCCAACCTTGATAAGTCCTAAACACCATAGTCGATCGCCGGGGGTTTTCCCATGTGGATTGGGATGGTTTTCTTCATGTGCAAAAGGCCTGTTTTTCCAATCCATCCACAGTGGTATTTCCAGCGGTGTCCGGATCATCAGGAGTTTTCCCAGCAAAAGCGGGGCGGAATTATTTATCCACCGACTTATTCGCTGATTAACAGATTGTGAAATACTCTGTGGACATAAATCTAATCCACAGAAAATGGCCACACTACATAATCATCATCTTTTCTTTTCCATACTTATTAATTTAGAAGGGCTTTGGAACAAAGAAGGAAACCGGATGTCCGACCTCTTGGCTGATTTTTATCCTTGGACCAAAGCGCTGCATATTATTTCGGTCATTACCTGGATGGCTGGTATTTTTTATCTTCCACGATTGTTTGTTTATCACACTGAATCGGTTGAAACCGGATCAGAGACAGATGCCCTGTTTCAGACCATGGAACGAAAGCTTTTGCGGCTGATCATGAATCCGGCGATGACGGCAACCTGGATCTTTGGGCTGATGCTGGTCTTTACACCAGGTATCGTTGACTGGTCGGAAATCTGGCCATGGACAAAAGCAGTGGCAGTTATTGTCATGACCTATTTTCATCATTGGCTGGCGTTGCGGTGGAAAAACTTCCGCGATGGAAATAACACTCGGAGCGGAAGACAGTACAGGCTGATGAATGAGGTTCCGACGGTCCTTCTCTTGGTGATTGTGTTTTCGGTCGTGCTGAAGTTCTGAGATTGACTCTCTGGCTTTATCCTATTAGGTAACGCGTGCTCTGCCGTCCGGCAGGGGATTTTCCCGATTCCAACTTGACCGCGTGCAATGATGCGCATGCAGGATATTACAATGACCCAAGAACGCCTGAACCTTGCCGACCTGAAGGCAAAGACTCCGAAAGACCTTGTTACGATGGCCGAAGATCTCGAGATCGAGAATGCTTCGACCATGCGCAAGGGCGACATCATGTTCTCGATTCTGAAGGAGAGAGCTGAGGAAGGATGGGAAATTTCCGGTGATGGCGTTCTGGAAGTCTTGCAGGACGGGTTCGGATTCTTGCGCTCCCCCGAGGCCAACTATCTGCCGGGCCCAGATGATATTTATGTTTCCCCTGAGATGATCCGCAAGTTTTCTTTGCGAACCGGAGATACAATTGAAGGCGTCATTCAGGCCCCGCGCGAGAACGAGCGGTATTTTGCGCTGACACAGGTTGCCCGGATAAATTTTGAAGAGCCGGAGAAAGCAAAACACAAGATCAACTTTGATAACCTGACCCCGCTGTATCCGGATGAAAGGTTCAAGCTGGAACTGGACGATCCGACCATCAAAGATCGTTCTGCCCGCATCATTGACCTGATCGCCCCGATCGGCAAAGGACAGCGTTCGTTAATTGTGGCGCCGCCACGTACAGGTAAGACTGTTCTGTTGCAGAACATTGCCAATTCAATCGAGAAGAACCATCCGGAATGTTATCTGATTGTTTTGCTGATTGACGAACGACCGGAAGAAGTGACCGATATGAAGCGAAGCGTAAAGGGTGAGGTCGTATCATCCACTTTTGATGAACCGGCAACGCGGCACGTTGCCGTGGCGGAAATGGTCATTGAAAAAGCAAAGCGTTTGGTTGAACACAAGCGCGATGTTGTCATTCTTCTTGATTCAATTACCCGGTTGGGGCGGGCTTATAATACGGTTGTACCTTCCTCTGGCAAGGTGCTGACAGGCGGGGTGGATGCCAATGCCCTGCAACGGCCAAAACGGTTCTTTGGCGCTGCCCGCAACATCGAGGAGGGTGGTTCTCTGACCATCATCGCCACCGCGCTTATTGATACCGGAAGCCGTATGGATGAGGTTATCTTTGAAGAGTTCAAGGGCACAGGTAACTCGGAAATCGTTCTGGATCGCAAGGTTGCTGATAAACGCGTGTTCCCGGCGATGGACATTATAAAATCCGGAACCCGGAAAGAAGAACTGTTGGTGGACAAGGCCAATCTGCAAAAAACATATGTGCTGCGCCGGATTCTGAACCCAATGGGAACAACCGACGCGATCGAGTTCCTGATCTCGAAACTAAAGCAGACAAAATCCAATGACGAGTTCTTTGATTCAATGAACACATAACTTATTGTTATAAAACAATGGGTTAGATATATGGATACAATATTTGCACTTGCGACTGCACGCGGTAAATCGGGTGTGGCCATCATCCGGCTATCCGGCCCAAACGCCGCAGATGCCATTCAACAGCTTTGCGGAAATATACCAGCGCCCAGGCGCGCGAGCCTGCGCAAATTGCGACGGTCTGACGGGGAGCTTCTCGATGAAGCGCTGATTCTTGTTTTCAAACAGGGGCAAAGCTTTACCGGAGAAGATTCGGCAGAAATTCAGTTTCACGGAAGCCCGGCGGTTTCAAAAGCCTTGTTGCAGGAACTTGGGCTTATGCATGGCCTTCGACTGGCAGAGCCGGGCGAGTTTACCAGAAGGGCGCTTGAGAACGGCTGCCTCGACCTGGCACAGGTGGAAGGTCTAAGCGACCTGATCGAGGCCGAGACAGAAGCACAACGCCGATTGGCGCAGCGGGTTTTTTCGGGCGCATTGGGCGACAAGGCAGAGCGCTGGCGTATAAGCTTGATCCGGGCGGCTGCGCTGTTGGAGGCGACGATTGATTTTGCCGATGAAGAGGTGCCGGAAGATGTTCGGCCTGAAGTCCTGGAAATCGTGAATGGTCTTTCAAAGGAACTGAAGGCAGAGATTGACGGATCTATTGTATCAGAGCGTATCCGCGATGGTTTCGAAGTTGCCATTGTCGGCCCACCAAATGTCGGGAAATCCACATTGTTGAATGCATTGGCTGGAAGAGAAGCGGCAATCACATCAGAGTTTGCAGGAACAACACGCGATGTGATCGAGGTTCGAATGGATCTGAAGGGCCTGCCGGTTACGTTCCTTGATACAGCCGGGCTAAGAGAAACAAGTGATACTGTAGAGGAAATTGGCATAAAACGCGCCATTGACCGGGCAAATCAGGCCGATCTGCGGGTTTTTCTGGCAATGGGCGAGGAATTGGTTGCCGGAGTTGAGCATCGTCCGGGCGATATCCATGTATTGGGGAAAGCCGATTTGCAAGAAAGCGCAGGCTTTGCCATTTCGGGAAAAACCGGCCAAGGCTTGGATAAATTGATAGAGAAGATTGCAGAAACCCTGGAAGAGCGGGCTTCTGGCGCTGCAACTGCAATGAGAGCCAGGCATCGGGAGGCTATAAAGACTGCATATTTTGCATTGAAGAGCGCCAGGGCGAATGTTCAGGGCGAATCTTATCTGGCTGAAATTGCTGCGGAAGAGCTGCGATCTGCTATAAGGGCTTTGGAATCTCTGGTTGGCCGTGTTGATGTGGAGCATGTACTTGACGAGATATTCTCAAAGTTCTGCCTGGGAAAATAAGGAATGTTTCACGTGAAACAATGGGATTATGATGTTTTGGTTGTTGGCGGCGGACATGCGGGCGCAGAGGCGGCTCATGCGGCAGCACGGGTAGGTGCGCGTACCGCCCTGATAACCCTTTCCAAGGCCGATCTCGGCGTTATGTCTTGCAACCCGGCAATTGGCGGGCTGGGCAAGGGGCATCTTGTGCGGGAAATCGACGCGCTGGATGGAGTCATGGCGCGTGTCGCCGACAGGGCCGGTATCCAGTTTCGGCTGTTGAACCGGACAAAAGGCCCTGCTGTTCAGGGGCCAAGGGCACAGGCGGATCGAAAAATCTTTCGGCAAGTGATGCAAGAAGAAACGGCGGCAGTTTCCAATCTGGATGTTCTGGAAGCAGAAGTTGCAGACCTGATACTGGACGGCTGCCGTGTTGTCGGCGTCGTTCTGTCGGATGGCTCGGAATGTTCCGCCAGAGCCGTTATTCTTACAACCGGTACGTTTTTGCGTGGACAGGTGCATATAGGAAACCGGTCAACACCGGGCGGCAGGATGGGTGACAGGCCCTCGGTCCGGCTGGCAGAACGTATTGAGGATATGGGATTTTCGCTAAGCCGCCTTAAAACGGGAACACCCCCGAGGTTGGATGGAAAGACGATTGACTGGGATATTCTGGAGGTCCAGCCCGGCGACCAGGAACCCGTTATGTTTTCCTTTCTGCACAGTGCACCATTTGTTCGCCAGGTGACCTGCGGAATAACGCATACAAATTCGCAAACGCATGAAATCATTCGGGAAAACATAGAACTATCATCGATGTACGGGGGTTATATTGGTGGTGTTGGCCCGCGATATTGCCCATCAATCGAAGACAAGGTTGTACGGTTTTCGGATAAGACATCACATCAAGTGTTTCTGGAGCCAGAGGGGCTGGGGGATGATACGATCTACCCAAACGGGATATCCACTTCGCTGCCGCAGGAGGTCCAGAAAGCCTATGTTCAATCGATCAAGGGATTGGAAAACGCGAGGATTCTACAGCCGGGTTACGCTATCGAGTACGATTACATTGATCCGCGCTCACTTGGCTCCGGCCTGGGCGTGAAGGATTTTCCGGGGTTGTTTCTGGCTGGTCAGATAAACGGCACAACCGGATATGAGGAGGCTGCCGCGCAAGGCTTGGTGGCCGGGCTGAACGCGGCCCGCGCCGCAAAGGATATGGAAGAGATCATTTTCAGCCGGTCAAACTCCTATATTGGTGTGTTGATTGATGATCTTGTGACCCATGGCGTCAGTGAACCCTACAGGATGTTTACGTCACGCGCCGAATTTCGGCTTTCGCTGCGCGCAGATAATGCCGACCAGCGCCTGACGCCAATTGGAATGGAAGTTGGGCTGGTCAAAGAGCGCCGAAAAAGTGCATTCATAGAAAAGATGGAGGCGCTTAATTCTGCAAAAGCGCGCCTTAAGTCACATAAATTTACACCAAACCAGTTGAATGAGGCGGGCATAAAGGTACGCCAGGATGGAAATCTACGGCATGGGATCGATGTTTTGGCCTTTCCCTCTGTATCGTTTGAGAATCTTGTCGTTCTGGATCCTGATCTTGAGAGCACACCTCTTCAGATTCGGCGTCAGTTGGAACGCGAAGCGTTGTATGTCCATTATATTGACCGACAGAAGCGAGAGATCGCGGCTGTCACAAGGGATGAAGCCTTTGAAATTCCAGTAGACTTCAACTATGCCAACCTGAGCGGCCTTTCAAATGAGCTTCGATTGAAGCTGAGCAAGATTCGACCGAAAACACTAGGTCAGGCAAGCCGTATAGAGGGGATCACACCTGCGGCCCTTACGCTTATTCTTGGAAAGCTGCGCCAATTGGAGAGCAGGCGTGCAGTGAGATGAAGCTGGAAGGGCGCGAGAATTTTCAAAGGCAATTCAATGTTTCACGTGAAACAATGGAAAAGCTGGATATTTTTGTAAGGCTTCTGGAAAAGTGGAACCCGCATATAAATCTGGTTTCTAAAACGTCACTTGGCCAAGTATGGATGCGGCACATCGCGGATTCTGCTCAACTTTTCGAAATTGGCGGGCTGGAAGCAGGAAGCTGGACAGATTTTGGCAGCGGTGGCGGGTTTCCTGGTATCGTTCTTTCTATTCTTTCTTCGGTAAACGGCAAAAATACACGGTTTACCCTGGTAGAAAGCGATGTTCGCAAAGCATCTTTTCTAAAAACAGTTCTGCGAGATGTGGAAATTTCTGCAAATGTCATCAGTGACCGAATTGAAACCATTCCGCCTCTGGCACAGGATCGGGTGTCGGCTAGGGCACTGGCGCCGCTTTCCCGGTTGTTATCCTATGCAGCACGCCATCTAAAGGTAGACGGTAAGGCGGTTTTCCCAAAAGGCGCTCATGCAGACCAGGAACTGGAAACAGCTCTTGCCTCTTGGCGGTTTGAAGTGGAAAAGTTTCCCAGTAAGTCAGATCCGTCTGGCGTGATTCTAAGGCTTGGAGCAATTGAACATGTCTGATCCCACGCGCCCAAAGGGACCAAAGATTATTGCCGTTGCAAACCAAAAAGGCGGCGTCGGTAAAACCACGACAACCATTAATCTGGGCGCCGCATTGGCCAAAGAGGGGTTTAGTGTGTTGCTGGTTGATCTGGATCCACAAGGGAATGCATCGACCGGGTTGGGTATTGGGAATGAAACGCGTGAACTGAACACCTATGATCTATTGTTGGGAGATGCTCAACTATCTGATATTATACAAGAAACTGATGTTAAGGGGCTTAGTATAATTCCGGCAACAACGGATCTTAGTTCAGCTGATATGGAGCTGATTTCAAACGAAAAACGCAGTTTTCTGTTGCATGACGCATTACACCAGCCGGCAATTGATGCATTTTCTTATGACTATGTTCTGATCGACTGCCCGCCGTCGCTGAATCTGTTGACGGTGAATGCCATGGTTGCGGCAGATTCCCTGCTGGTGCCGCTACAGAGCGAGTTTTTCGCTTTGGAAGGCTTGTCACAGTTAATGCTGACCAAGCGGCAAATCGAAAAAACAGCGAACAAGAATCTGCGGTACGAAGGTATCGTTCTGACGATGTACGACAGCCGTAACAATCTCTCGCGACAGGTTGAGGCGGACGCGCGGGCGAATTTGGGTGATATGGTTTTCAAAACCGTCATTCCGCGTAACGTCAGAGTTAGCGAGGCGCCGTCTTTTGGCATGCCGGTATTGGACTATGACCCAAAATCCAAGGGAAGCAAGGCATATAGACGGCTGGCCCGCGAAATCTCGGGGAGAAACAGACAGATAAGAAAGGCAGTGGGAGGCTGATATGGCAGATAAGAAATCAGAGAAACGCGGCTTGGGGCGCGGCTTGTCGGCGCTAATGGGTGATGTCGGAGCGGATTCCCAGCGCGTGCGCGATAGCGGGCCACAGCAAGCCGACCGGAAAATTCCGATTGAAAGAATAAAGCCAAACCCGGACCAGCCCCGGCGGGATTTCGACAAGGATGAATTACAGGATCTCGCGGCCTCGATCAGGGAAAAGGGTGTCATTCAACCGCTTATTCTCAGGAAAAGTGGTGGCGGCAGCGATGACTATGAAATAGTTGCCGGGGAACGCCGCTGGCGTGCCGCACAGATCGCGCAACTGCATGAAGTGCCAGCCCTTATCCGCGATTATACAGATACAGAAGTCCTGGAAATTGCGATTATTGAAAATGTGCAGCGTTCTGATCTCAACCCGGTGGAAGAGGCAACCGGGTATCGTCAACTGATGGACCGCTTTGGTCATACCCAGGAAAAACTGGCAGAGGCGCTGGGAAAAAGCCGAAGCCATATCGCCAATCTGTTGCGATTGCTGAATCTTCCGGATGAGGTGCTTGACTATCTTCGGAGTGGAAAGCTGACGTCTGGCCATGCGCGCGCCCTGATTACGGCCGAAAACCCGGCAGAATTGGCACGAAAAGTTATTAGCAAAGGCCTTTCGGTACGTGAGACCGAGAGGCTTGTCAAAGCGCCGGTGAAAAAGAAAAATCTTGTTGCCAGAGAACCGGAAAAGAAAGACGCGGATACTCGCGCCCTGGAAGAGGATCTTTCAGCCAATCTGGGGATGAAGGTTGTTATAAATCACCCGCCAAACGGTGAGGGCGGTAAGGTGGTAATATCTTATAAGTCATTGGAACAATTGGATGATTTATGCAGAATGCTTTCGTCTATGCATTAGGTCGTGTCCAGATGAAGAGCAGCACGAGGCAAAGAACCGCAGCCTGAACAATCAGCAAGGATGTACGTAATCCCAAGGCAAGCGACACGGAAAAGGTCAGTATGATAGAAATGCTGGCCAGGTACTTTGCCCGGCTGTTAATGGCTCCGCTTTCCTGCCATTGCCGAATTGGGGTTCCAAATCTTGGATGTTGCAGCAACCATGTGTGTAACCGATCCGAAGATTTCGCAAAACAATAGGCGGCAAGCAAAACCAGAGGAACGGTTGGCAGCAAAGGCACAAATGCACCCACAGCCCCAAGGCCAAAAGACAGAATGCCGAGTGTCAGCCAGATGATCTGCACCTAATCCCCTATCAGTTCCCGCAATACGGCGTTGAGCAAAATGCGGCCTCTTTGAGTGGTGTATAGCCGGTCATCTTGCGCTCTTAACAAATGAATATCAATTAACATATTGAATTTATTAGATAACTTTTCGGCCCTGTTCAGATCAAGGTATCGTTTTATGGAAACCCCTTCAGATAAACGCAAGCCCATCATCAGATATTCATTCGCCTGATCCAAACCGGTCAGAGGTACAATATTCTGATCACCTGCACCGTTTTCAAACACCGAGCGGAGCCATTGCCCGGGGTTTTTCACCGCCTCTGTTGCCCACCGCTGACCGGACAGCGTCAACCTGCCATGCGCGCCCGGACCAATACCGGCATAATCACCGTACCGCCAGTATATCAGATTATGCCGGGATTCGCCCCCTGGCCCGGCGTGGTTGGATACCTCATAAGCGCACATCCCGGCTTTATCACATAAATCCTGTGTCAGTTCGTACATGTTTGCAGCCAGATCCTCGCCGGGCAAACCGCTGAGCTGTCCAGTCTTGTGGCGTTCACCAAAAACGGTGCCGTCCTCAATTGTCAGCTGATAAAGCGACAGATGATCATCCGCCAGCTCCAGCGCAGTTTGCAACTCTGCGCCCCAGTCCTGCAGGCTTTGGCCCTGCCGGGCATAGATCAGATCAAAACTGACACGCTCGAACGCAGAGCGGGCGATTTCCAGCGCCTCGCGCGCCTCGCTTGCCGTGTGCATTCTTCCCAATCGCCTGAGATCATGGTCATTAAACGCCTGTATTCCGACGGATACACGGTTTACCCCGACCGAGCGGTAATCCCTGAAACGACCAGCTTCGACAGAAGTCGGATTTGCCTCTAGCGTGATTTCGCAATCATTTGCCATCGGCCAGGTTTTGCGCGCCATCTCCAGAATGTCGTTGACCAGGTTCGGGTCCATCAGGCTGGGTGTACCACCGCCAAAATAAATGGTTTGCAAAACGCGCGGGCCGGTCAGTTTGCCCACCCTGGCTATTTCCAGAAGATAAGCCCTGGCCCATTCGGTCTGGTCAATGCTGTTTGCGACATGCGAATTGAAATCGCAATACGGGCATTTTGACTGACAGAACGGCCAGTGAATATAGAGGCCAAAGCCGCCATTTTGCCAATCTTCACTCAAAACAGGCAGATACGAATTTTTGAAAGGCGTCCGCGCGATGGCTCATGGTTTTCTTGCGGTCCGGATCCATTTCACCAAAGGTTTCGCTGTTGCCGAGAGGTTGAAACATCGGGTCAAATCCGAAGCCTTTATTGCCGCGCATGGGCCATACCAGTTGGCCATCGACCCGGCCTTCAAAAACCATATCACGCCCGTCGGGCCAGGCCAGACATAAGGTGCAGAGAAAAGAGGCAAGCCTTGGCTCTGGTGCATCATGCTCTTCCAACAATGTCCAGACCTTTTTCATTGCCAGTGAAAAATCACGTCCCTTCGGGGTTTCCGCCCAATCGGCCGTATGCACGCCCGGTTCATTATTCAGGGCGGGAACGATCAGCCCGCTATCATCGGCCAAGGCCGGAAGGTTGGTTGCCTTTGCCGCAAAATGGGCCTTTATTCTGGCGTTTCCAACAAATGTTTCTTCGGTTTCCTCGGGCTGATCGAGGCCAAGCTCTCCGGCGGAAACCAGCGAAACGCCATAGGGTTCCAGCATTTCGCGAAACTCGTGCAATTTGCCAGAATTATGGGTTGCAATGACAAGTTTTTCGTCTCTAATCCGGCGCATTTAGCTGATCACAGACTTTTGCGCGGCAACCAGTTCGTCAATACCCTTTTCGGCCAGATCCAGTAGTTCGTTCATTTGCTCGCGGGAATAGGTTGAGCCTTCGGCCGACATTTGAACCTCGATCAGCTTCTTGCTGCCGGTCAGAACAAAATTGCCGTCAACGCCGGCTTCGCTGTCTTCCGGGTAGTCAAGATCAAGCACAGGCTGGCCCGCATAAATGCCACAACTGACCGCGGCAACATGATCTGTCAGCGGGTCGGTGATGATATCACCGGCTTTCATCAGTTTGTTTACAGCCAGACGCAAAGCAACCCAGCCACCGGTAATGGCGGCGCAACGCGTGCCACCATCAGCCTGAATAACGTCACAATCAACGGTGATCTGACGCTCGCCCATGGCAACACGGTCCACCCCGGCCCGAAGACTGCGGCCAATAAGGCGCTGGATTTCCTGTGTTCGCCCGGACTGGCCGTTTTTGGCCTCGCGCCGCATTCTGGTGTTCGTGGCACGGGGCAGCATGCCATATTCCGCCGTGACCCAGCCCAGGCCGGAATTGCGCAGAAAGGGAGGAACGCGTTCTTCAACACTGGCGGTGCATAAAACATGGGTATCACCACATTTTATCAGACAACTGCCTTCCGCGTGCCTGGTTATGCCTGTTTCGATTGAAATGGGGCGCATTTCATCTACATTTCTACCAGAAGGGCGCATTGGTTTTCCTTTGTGTAAGGGTTTGGGGTCAGATACTCCTGCACCTATATAAAAGGCAAGGCTGATTGATGCTCTGGCTGCAGCGTCTTTAGTGGGTAAGATGGAGAAAGCTGTCATAATGAGTGACGGATCAGAACTTTTTGAACAGATGAACGATCGAAGCCGCGAGGTCTTTCGCTTGTTGGTCGAGGGCTATCTTGAAACAGGAGATCCGGTCGGCTCGCGGACCTTGACCCGTAGCCTGAGCGAAAAAGTCAGCGCAGCAACCGTGCGGAATGTGATGCAGGATCTGGAGTATCTCGGATTGCTGGAGTCGCCGCATGTATCGGCCGGCCGGGTTCCGACCCATCTTGGACTGAGGCTTTTTGTCGACGGGCTGCTTGAGGTTGTCGATCTTGATGCCGAGGAAAAGGAAAAGCTGGAACAGACCCTGAGTCAGGCCGATGGCCGGGAAGACCGCGAAATCGGCTTGATGCTTGACCGGGTCGGCGCAGCCTTGTCCGGCCTGACGCATGGCGCCAGCCTGGTGCTTGCGCCAAAATACGAAGCGCCGATAAAACATATCGAATTTGTCAGCCTCGCACCGGATCGGGCGCTGGTTGTGCTGGTGTTTGCAGACGGCCATGTCGAGAACAGGGTTTTTTCACCCCCCGTCGGCCAAACCCCTTCCTCTCTGCGTGAGGCCGCAAACTTTCTTAATGCTTTGGCCGAAGGGCGCACGGTTTCGGAACTGAAACAGGTGGTCGCCAAAGAGATCAGCCAAAAGCGGCAAGAGCTGAATGATCTGGCGTGCAGCATGGTTGAAAACGGTATCGCCCTTTGGGAAAAAGAAGGCGATTCTTATGAAAGACTGATTGTCCGCGGTCGTTCGAATCTGCTGGATGACGAAGCCGAAGCCGAGGATTTGGAGCGTATCCGCCGGCTGTTTGATGACCTGGAACGCAAGCGCGATATCGCAGAGTTTCTGGAGTTGACCGAAAAAGGGGACGGTGTCCGCATTTTTATTGGCTCTGAGAACAAACTCTTTTCACTTTCCGGTTCATCTTTGGTTGTTTCTCCCTATATGAACAAAGACCGAAAAATTATTGGCGCGGTCGGGGTTATCGGGCCAACTCGTCTGAACTACGGACGGATCGTTCCGATCGTGGATTATACGGCGCAGTTGGTGGGAAAACTGATCTCGGACCAAGGCTAGAGGTAGAGAAATGGCGAATGAACGAGACGAGAACTTTGGCGAAGAGCATCAGACGCTTGATCAGATGGCCGAAGAGGAAGTGGACTATGATGCGGAACCTGCCGAGCTGGAGCAGCTACGGCAGGAGCGGGATGAGTACAAAGATCGCTTTATGCGGGCCTTGGCTGATGCCGAGAATACCCGCAAACGCGGCGAGCGGGACCGGCGCGAGGCAGAGCAATACGGCGGATCAAAGCTCGCACGGGATATGCTGCCTGTTTATGACGGGCTGAAGCGCGCGATCGAAGCGGCAACAGACGAGCAGCGCGAACAATCTGCAGCGCTGATCGAAGGTGTCGAACTGACGATGAAAGAGCTTTTGAAGGTTTTCGCGAAACACGGGATCACACTCATTGCCCCGCAAATCGGAGACCGGTTTGACCCACAGGTGCATCAGGCCATGTTCGAAGCTCCGGTACCACAAACCCAGGCAGGCGACATTATTCAGGTGAACAGTGATGGTTTCATGCTGCATGACCGTTTGTTGCGCCCGGCGCAGGTTGGCGTTTCGTCCACACCGAAACAGAAAAATGGCTAGGGCGTAGGCCTCAAGCTAACCATCCTCGACTAGGGATTTCAGTTCATAGATCAGTGACAGGGCCTGCTTTGGCGTCAGATCGTCAGGGCAGGTTTTCTTTATGCGGCTTTCCAGCTCTGAATCTGCAGCACT
>JALSRG010000119.1 GCA_026984915.1 Marinosulfonomonas sp.
CTATATTCGACGTGATTTGCACAGGGCATTGGCGATTGTGATGGCTGGCGAGCAGCGCGGTCTGGAATGAAATCGTCGCTTCATTGAAGCCGGGCGCAAGGCGGATTGCAGGTAATCCGGGCCAGGGCAACGGGACAATGATGCAGACTCTGGATTCTGCCGCCAGGAACTCAGCCTTGCAACAGATCCGCCACCCTTGGGGCGAAATAGGTCAGAATGCCGTTGCAACCGGCGCGCTTGAAGGCAATCAGGCTTTCCATCATTGCCTTTTCACCATCGATCCAGCCGCGCTCGGCCGCGCCTGTGATCATCGCGTATTCACCGGAAACCTGATAGGCATATGTGGGCACGCCAAAGGTATCTTTTACACGGCGGCAAATATCCAGATAGGGCATGCCGGGTTTGACCATGACCATATCAGCGCCTTCGGAAAGATCCCGTGCCACCAGACGCAAAGCCTCGTCCGAATTGGCCGGGTCCATCTGGTAGGTGGATTTGTCGCCTTTCGCCGCCCCGGCGATGGCACTGGTCTGCAGGGCTTGCGTCGCGCCGACCGCATCGCGAAACGGCCCGTAAAAGGCCGAAGCATATTTCGCGGCATAGGACAGGATGGCAACGTCCTTGTGTCCTTGCTGTTCCAGTGCCGAGCGGATGGCGCCGATCCGGCCGTCCATCATGTCACTGGGGCCGAGAATGTCGGCGCCGGCCTCGGCCTGCGCCAGCGCCATTTTCACCAGCGCGTCGATGGTCTCATCATTCAGGATGCAGCCGTCCTCGACAATTCCGTCATGGCCATGGAGATTGTAGGGATCAAGCGCGATATCGGTCATGATCGCGATGTCCGGAACGCTGTCCTTGATCGCGCGGATGGCCCGGTTTGACAGATTGTCTGCACTCCATGCTTCTTCGCAGGCGGCGGTTTTCAGGGCCGGATCGGTGTAGGGAAACAGGCATATTGCCGGGATCCCGCGCGCAGCCGCGTCTTTTGACGCTTTTGTGATCAGATCAATCGAGAGCCGCTCGACACCGGGCATGGAGGCCACCGGTTCGCGGCGGTTACTGCCTTCAACCACGAAGACCGGCCAGATCAGATCATTCACAGACAGGCTGTTTTCGCGTGCCAAGGCGCGGATTTGCGCGGTGCGGCGCGTGCGGCGCAACCGGCCTGCGGGGAATGCTGCGGGGGTAAAAACGGGTCTGGCGGGCATCGGATGCCTTTCTGTGGCGATTTTTCCTAGGGGTGACACGGATTTTAGCGAAGCTCAAGTGTTGGAATTGGCGCAGGGTTCCGTTACATCGTGGCTGGAGGCATAAGACTTCCATGATATGCGAGCAGATCCTTGGACATATATGAGACACTTTTTGAACTGATCGATATGCGATCATTTTCCAATCTGTGGTATTGGCTTGCTTTGGCCGTGGTCTGGTCCTCGGCCAGCCACTGGGTGCTGGGTGTGCCCTATGACATGGTTTTGCGGGCGCGACGCCAAGGGGGGCAGGCCCTGGTCGATCTGGAGGATATGGTGCGTATCAACACCAACCGGCTTTTGTATATCGCGGATGTTTCCGGATTGTGGTTGTTGGGCTTTGCCTGCTTTTTTCTGACAACATTGGCGATACTCGGTTTCTGGTACAAGATCGAGTTCGCGCAAGCAGTGTTCTTTCTGGCCTTCCCCATGACGATTGTCGGGTTGATGTCGCTGTTCACGGCCCGGCGGATTCGGAATGATGATGCCAGGGGTGATTTGCTTTACAAACGCATGAGCCATCACCGGTTCTGGACCCAAGTGGTCGGTATGATCTCCATTTTTGTTACGTCCTTGTGGGGCATGGCCCAGAATTTCGGACTTGGCGTGTATGGTTGAGACAGAGCACCTCAACCAGGGTCTTCAGATATGACATCGGCGAAACACCTGACCATTGGCGGCGCCCCGGAAGGGTTTGACGCCTATCTTGTTGCACAGGAGTTGGCAAAATGCGCCGGGGGCTGCGTGCTGCATATTGCACGCGACGACAAACGCATGGCGATGATGCAGGATGCGTTGCGTTTTGTGGCGCCCGACGCGGTTGTCATGACGCTGCCGGCCTGGGATTGCCTGCCTTATGATCGTGTCTCGCCCAACCCGGACATATCCGCGGCCCGGCTGGCCACGCTGTCGGCCCTGGCGCATGATGTGGTGCCGCAGCGGTTCATTCTGTTGACCACATTGGGGGCGGCCACCCAATATTTGCCGGCACGCGAGGTGCTGCGCACGGCCTCTTTCACCGCAAGGGTCGGGGAAAGGATAGACGAGGCCGCGTTGCGGGATTTTCTCGTGCGCATGGGGTTTGTGCAGACGCCAATGGTCAGCGAGCCCGGTGACTATGCCATTCGCGGCGGCATTATCGACATTTACCCGCCCGGCGAAGGCGGGCCGGTGCGGCTGGATTTTTTTGGCGATGTGCTGGATGGCGCGCGCCGTTTTGAACCCGGCAGCCAGCGCACCACGGAAAAAATGGATGTGGTTGAATTGGCGCCGGTGTCCGAGGTGATACTGGATGAGGCCGCGATAACCCGGTTCCGGCAGAATTACCGGATCGAATTTGGCGCCGCCGGTTCGGATGATCCCCTGTATGAGGCGGTCAGTGCCGGGCGCAAATATCAGGGGGTGGAACACTGGCTGCCGTTCTTTCACCAGCGGCTGGAAACGCTGTTTGACTATTTGCCGGATGCGGTTGTCATGCTGGATGATCAGTTCACGCCGGCGCGCCTGGCCCGCTGGGAAAGCATTGCAGATCAGTATGATACCCGGCGCGAGGCGATGAATGCCAGAAACCGCATGGAAACGGTTTACAAACCCTGTCCGCCGCAATTGCTGTATCTGGATGATACCGCCTGGACCGAGGCGGTTCAGGATTACAGGCTTTTGTCCCTGAATGCGCTACCGCAAGGCACAGGCCCGGGTGTGATCGATGCAGGCGGAAGAATCGGCCGCAATTTTTCACCCGAGCGAAAACAGGAAAACATAAACCTTTTCAAATCACTGGCGGATCATATTCAGGTAAAGCGCCGCACGGGCCAGGTGGTTGTTGCAAGTTACTCGACCGGTGCCAGAGATCGGTTGCAGGGGCTGTTGAAAGACGAAGGTCTGGAGGGGGTGCAGCTTGTTTCCGACAGTCGGGAACTGGCAGATGGCACGGGGGGTGTCCATCTGGCCGTCTGGCCGCTTGAGCAGGGATTCGAGGCCGACGGGCTTTGCGTCATTTCCGAGCAGGATGTGCTGGGCGACAGGCTGATCCGGCCGAACAAGCGCAAGCGGCGGGCAGAAAATTTTCTGACCGAAGCCCAGAACCTTTCCGCCGGGGATCTGGTTGTTCATGTGGATCATGGTGTCGGGGTCTTTACCGGGCTTGAAACCATAACCGCCATGGGGGCAGCGCATGAATGTCTGGCGCTGGAATATGCCGGGGGTGATCGTCTGTATCTTCCGGTTGAGAATATCGAGCTTCTGTCAAAATACGGCCACGAGCAGGGCCTTCTGGACCGGCTGGGCAGCGGTGCATGGCAGGCCAAAAAGGCCCGCCTGAAAAAGCGTGTGCGTGAGGTTGCGGAAAAACTGATCCGGCTGGCCGCCGAACGGGCGCTGCGGCAGGGGGCTGTTCTGGAACCGGCGCCGCATGCGTGGGAAGAGTTTTCCGCGCGCTTTCCCTATGAGGAAACCGATGACCAGATGGCCGCAATCGAGGATGTGCTGCAGGATATGGCCTCTGGTCGGCCAATGGACCGGCTGATCTGTGGCGATGTCGGTTTTGGCAAGACCGAGGTCGCCATGCGCGCGGCCTTTGTCGCCGCAATGAGCGGCTTGCAGGTGGCGGTCATTGCACCGACAACGCTTTTGGCGCGCCAGCATTACAAGAGCTTTGCCGAACGGTTTCGCGGGTTTCCCGTTCAGGTCGGGCAGTTGTCACGCTTTGTCAGTCAAAAGGAAGCGAATCTGACCCGCGAGGGGCTGGCGCGCGGCACCGTGGATATCGTGATCGGCACCCATGCATTGCTGGCCAAATCCGTTCGTTTTCAGAACCTTGGCCTGATGGTGATTGACGAAGAGCAGCGATTTGGCGTCGGGCACAAGGAACGCCTGAAGGAAATGCGTTCTGATGTGCATGTGCTGACCCTGACCGCCACGCCGATCCCACGCACCCTGCAAATGTCGCTGTCCGGTGTGCGTGATCTCAGCATTATCGGCACCCCGCCCGTGGATCGGCTGGCCATTCGCACCTATGTCAGTGAGTTTGACAGCATCACCATTCGTGAAGCGTTGTTGCGCGAACACTATCGGGGCGGGCAGAGCTTTTTCGTGGTGCCGAGGATCAAGGATTTGCCGGCGATCGAGGAATTTCTGAAAGATCATGTGCCAGAGGTGAGCTACGTCATTGCCCATGGCCAGATGGCCGCAGGTCAGCTGGATGACCGGATGAACGCATTTTATGACGGAAAATACGACGTATTGCTTGCGACAACCATCGTTGAATCGGGGCTGGATATTCCCACGGCCAACACCATGGTGATCCATCGCGCGGATATGTTCGGGCTGGCGCAGCTATATCAGATCCGCGGACGGGTGGGGCGCTCGAAAACCCGGGCCTATGCCTATCTGACCACAAAACCCCGGGTGCCGCTGACACCGACCGCACAAAAGCGCCTGCGGGTTCTGGGATCGCTTGACAGCCTTGGCGCCGGGTTCACCCTGGCCAGCCAGGATCTCGATATTCGCGGTGCCGGAAATCTGCTGGGCGAGGAACAGTCAGGCCAGATGCGCGAGGTCGGCTATGAACTTTATCAGCAGATGCTGGAAGAGGCGATCGCCAAGCTGCGCACCGGCGAGGCCGAAGGGCTGACGGATCTGGATGACCAGTGGGCGCCACAGATCAACCTCGGGGTTTCGGTGTTGATTCCGGCGGATTATGTGCCGGATCTTGATGTGCGTCTGGGGCTTTACCGGCGGCTTTCCGGGTTGCATTCAAAGGTCGAACTGGAAGGGTTTGCCGCCGAACTGATCGACCGCTTTGGCAAGCTGCCGGCCGAGGTCAACACGCTGCTGCTGCTGGTGCGGATCAAATCCATGTGCAAACGCGCCGGAATTGCCCGTCTGGATGCCGGGCCAAAGGGGGCCACGATCCAGTTTTACAAGGATAAATTCGCGTCACCCCGTGGATTGGTCGAATTTATCGAGGCCGAACGCGGCATGGCCAGGCTGCGCGACAACAAGATCGTCGTGCGCCGTGATTGGAGCAAGGTTGCGGACAAGATCAGGGGGGCTTATGGCATCGCCCGGGATCTGGCGCAAAAACTGGCCGAGGAAAAGAAACGCGGCAAGGCAGGCTGATCCGGTCCATGCGTTTTGCCAATGTAATGCCAGCTCTCAGCGGTTCTTCGGCAGAAAATCTGAAGAACAGGGATGAAGCTGTACTCAGGCTACGGTGATCGATGGCTCCTCGCGAATACGCCGCATCAGCAACAGGGCCAGAGTGACACAAATGAATATGCCGATCGCCAGCGGCAAGGGTGTGCCGTCAAACGCAAGCCCGATCGGGGCGGCGATCAGCACTGCGGCGACGGTTGAAACTGCGCCGATCATCGAGGCGGCCATGCCGGCGATATGGCCCATGGGCTCCATCGCGATGGCATTCAGGTTGCCAAGCGTCAGACCGACCATGAAAAACACACTGGTCTGCCAGAGAACATAGGCGGCAAAGGCCATAGTGCCGGCCAGCGCGTGACTGGCCAGCAAAATCAGCATGGTTCCCGAAACGGCAAGCTGGATGGTCAGGGCAAGATGCACCATGCGGCGCATCCCGAGGCGCATGACAAGGCGGGCATTCAGGAAACTTGCACTGCCCGAAACAATGGCGATGCCGCCGAACCAGAAGGGAAAATTCGCCCCCTGATCAAAGGTGATGTCGAAAATCTGCTGTGACGAGGACAGCATGGCAAAAAGAACACCGAACACAAGTGTCTGGATCATGATGGTGATGCGTACGGTGGGGTGGGCAAAGACCTCTTTCAGTGCGGTGATCAGTGTTCTGGCATGTAACGGCCGCCGGCGCTCGACCGGCAGGGTTTCCGGTTGCCGCAGCCCCAGCCACAATGTGCCGATAACGGCAAAGAGGATGAATGAAACAAAGACGCCGCGCCATCCGGCCAGATAGATGATCAGCGCCCCGAGGGACGGCGCCAGAGCAGGCACCAGGGTAAAGATCATCATGACAAAAGACATGAGCTGCGCCATGCCGCGTCCGGCATAGAGATCACGGATGATCGCCAGGGAAACCACCCGCGGCCCGGCGGCCCCAAGCCCCTGCAGCACGCGCGCCGCCAGCAACAGATCAAGCGATTGTGCCAGCGCGCCAAGCAGGGCGCCGGTAATATAGAGCGCCGCGCCCGCCATCAGCACAGGCTTGCGCCCGAAGGTATCGGAAAGCGGTCCGGTAAAGAATGTGCCCAGCCCCATGCCCAGCACAAAGCTGGTCAGCACCAGTTGCGCCCGGTTCGGGGCGTCGGGTGTCAGGGTGGCGGCGATCTCGGGCAGGGCCGGCAGCATGGAATCGATCGAGAAAGCAATGATCGAGAACATCAT
>JALSRG010000120.1 GCA_026984915.1 Marinosulfonomonas sp.
GCATGCGTGGCATGTCCGGCATGGGTGGCATGTCCGGTATGGGTGGCATGTCCGGCATGGGCGGCATGTCCGGTATGGGCGGCATGTCCGGTATGGGCGGCATGTCCGGTATGGGCGGCATGTCCGGTATGAACGGTGTTTCGGGTCAGGGCAGCGCATGGTTCTGCACCCAGTGGTCAGCAGCCCTGCCAACAACCCTGCCTTATATGACCCGCATGGGTGGCATGTCCGGCATGAGCGGCATGTCCGGTATGGGCGGCATGTCCGGCATGGGCGGCATGTCGACCTGGACCCCGCCGAAAACATCCAACTGAGGGTCTTCCCAGATCATGAAAAACAGAGCGGCGAGAGGTCGCCGCTCTCTTCCACCAGCCAGCCCGGTCAACAGGAGCAAGCATCATGAGAAAAATTGAAACATACCTTGGGTATCTGGCCCTGACATTTTTTTCAGGGACTGTGATCATGGCGCTCGTGGCAATTGCCGGACTGATCAGCAATATAGCAGCTTCAACAACCGCAAATGCGGCAAGCACAAACAGGGCAGCCAGTGAGGAACTGGCGGGGCACGTTCAGCAGGTTGCCAGTACAACTGAAACCGCAACTCCCCCGGCTGAACCAAATTATGTCAACCCGCCGGCGCGTTCTGCCGAACAGCAGGCGGAAATCGACAAACGTGTTGCAGCCCTCAAGGCTGAGATGCCGACATTGGATTATGAGCGCGCGCGCTTTCACCCCATTCATTTTCCACCCCGGATAAAGACGGCCAGCAACGAAGAATGCCTGGTTTGCCATCAGGAAATTCTGGACCACACGCCACGGGATGCCTCGCCTGCCGGGGTGAAAAAAGAGGCGACGCTGGCCTGGTACCAGACGCTTGATACCTACGCGCAAGAGCAGGCTACTTTCCACTGGCGACATCTGAAAAGCGACTTTGCCACCAAGGTAATGAAGCTTGATTGTGTGTTCTGCCACAAAGGCAATGATCCGCGAGAGGAAAGCCCGGACATGATGCGGGGGCGGCCTGCCTTCAGCGCCAGTGCCACCCCGGAATTTACTCTGCGCAAGATGGTCAACCCGTCAACAACATGTCTGCGATGCCATGGCGCCATGCCCGATGTGGATGGGATCATGGGGATTGGTGCCCCCTGGCCCGAAGCACGTGCGGATTTTGAAGACGAGGATAATCCGAACGGATGCCTTGTCTGCCATGCCGAGAGCTTCCGCACAAATCGCCATGCCGTCACCTATCTGAACGCCGCCAATATTGAAGATCTGGCGCGTAATGGCAGCTCTGACACCTGTTACGGCTGCCACGGCGGACGGCAGTGGTATCGCATTTCCTATCCATATCCGCGCCACCCCTGGCCTGACATGGATGAGGAAACACCGGAATGGGCGCTCGATCGCCCGACACAATCCGACCCTGAATATCAATTCACACCAACAGCGTCCAAGTAACCGGAGGAAAACCGATGAAAGTTCTTAGAAACCCGGCCCGCCTGACGCAGATTTTTACTCAGACCCGGCGTGATTTTCTGAAATCCACTGCGGCGACTGCGGCTGTCGGGCTGGTCTCAAACGGATTGGCCAGCAAGGCCGAGGCCTTTGCATATGAGCCCTACCCGCGCGATGATGATCTGGAGACGGTTGTTACCAGTTGCGCCCACAACTGCGGTTCGCGCCATATGCTGGTGGCCCACAAGAAAGGTGACGTGATCGTGCGTCTGTCCACGGATAACGGCACCTACCAGGGCGATGCCTATGGCACCGATACAGACGAAATGCCGCAATTGCGCGCCTGTTTGCGCGGGCGGTCCTACCGGTCGCGTCTGTATTCGCCCGAAAGGCTGCTATACCCCATGAAACGGGTCGGTAAACGCGGTGAAGGCAAATTCAAGCGCGTCAGCTGGGACCAGGCCCTGACTGAGATTTCCGAGAGGATGCTTCACCTCAAGAACACCTACGGCCCCACGGCCCTGCTTGATCAGAGCTATGCCGGGGCCTCTTACGGTGTGCTGCATAAATCAGACCAGGTCGAGGGTTTGCTCGGCCGGTTTCTGGGCATGTTTGGCTGCCGCACCAACAGCTGGTCGGTGCCATCCTATCAGGCAACGACTTTCAGTTCGCGCACCACATTCGGCACCATTCACGACGGCAACGAAGACGATGCCTTCATGCACTCGAAACTGATCATCATGTGGGGCTGGAACCCGGCCTATACATTCCATGGCGGCAACACCTTCTATTACATGCGCAAAGCCAAGCAGCGCGGCTGCAAATTCGTGCTGGTGGATCCGCAATATACCGATAGCGCCAGCGCCTATGACGCATGGTGGCTGCCGATCAAGCCGGGGACAGATGCCGCCATGATGGCGGGCATGGCCTATCATATCTTTGACAAGGGGCTGCAGGACCAGGAATTCATAGACAGTTTTGTGCAGGGTATGGATCCGGGGACGATGCCGGACTGGGCCAAAGGCCAGGAGAGCTTCAGGGATTATATCGCCGGTAATTCCGACGGGATTGCAAAGACACCCGAATGGGCCGCGCAGATCTGTGGCATCTCGGCCGAAGATATCATCAAGCTGGCCGAGATGTACGCCACGACCAAACCGGCGGCGCTCAAGGCAAGCTGGGCGCCCGGACGCGCGGCCTATGGCGAGCAGTATTCCCGCATGGCAGCAGCATTGCAGGCCATGACCGGCAATATCGGCAAGCTCGGCGGATGCGCCGAAGGCGTTGGCAAAGCCTGGCACGCCCATGGCGTTGCCTACCCCTATGATCAATATGCGAATGTCTGGTTTGCGGCAATAAAATCGGATCGCTGGGCACATTGTGTCTTGAACTATCCGAACCTGAAACGCGAAGAAATCGGCCTATGGCCGCGGAATGATCAGCTGGACGGTACAATACCGAACATCCGGGGTATATTCTGGCAAGGCTCCGACTGGCTGAACCAGTTGACAAATATCAACAAGGAAATTGCCGCAATCCGCAAACTCGACAGCTATGGCGAGGGTGAAAGTCTGCTGGTCTGCATGGACAGCACCATAACTCCGACTGGCATATGGGCAGATTATCTGCTGCCAATTGCCACCCATTTTGAGCGGCACGATGTGGCTCTGCCCTGGTACAAGGGGCACTACTATATTCACCGGCCAAAGGTGATCAGCCCGATGGGCGAAAGCAAATCGGATTTTCAGGTCTTCACCGAACTGGCCTATCGCCTTGGATTTGGCCCGGCCTACAACCCGCGGGCCAACCGCAGTTATTTCTACGATGCCGATGCGGTGGATGAATCCTATCTGGTCGACTGGTGGAGCGGTGTTCAGCACGAACAGGGCGCCCATATTTCCTGGGAAGAATTCAAGAAACGCGGTGTCTACAAGTTCCGGCTGGCGCGGCCACAGGTGGCGTTTCAGGACAACATCGAGAAGGGCCTGCCTTTTGAAACGCCCTCCGGCAAGATCGAGATATTCTCGACCACCCTGGCGCAGACACCCGATTGGACGCGGACCCAGTACGGGTATTATATTCCGGCCATTCCAAAATGGATCGAACCCTGGGAAAGCCTCAATCATCCAAAGGCGAAAGAGTTTCCATTCCACATGATCACCCCGCATCCCCGGTGGCGGACGCATTCCATCTATAACAACATCCCGTGGCTGCGCGAAACGTTCAGCCAGGAAACCACGATGAATGCTTCGGATGCGCGACGTCTGGGGATCGAGATGGGCGACGTTGTCGAAATCTGGAATGAGCGCGGCAAGGTTGTCACACCTGTTTATGTCACCGAACGCTGTGCGCCCGGTGTCGTCATCCTGCATGAAGGCGCCTGGATGGACATTGATGAAAACGGGGTGGATCGCTCGGGGAACCCGGATTTCCTGACACTGGACAACCCCAGCCCGGCAGGTGCCTTTGCCTATAACACCCTTCTTGTAAACGTGAAGAAAACAAAGCTGTCGCATCGACCGGGCTGGGACGAATTATCCGTCGCCCGCAGCCATGTTTTCCGCCGCGACATGTAATTCGGACATCGGGAGAGATCAAATGGCCACTACTGCAGAAGAAAAGGCAAGGATCAAAGCCGCCGCTCTGAAGCGCAAGCGCGAGGGTTACACGCCGGTCGTGCCAGACATGCAAATGGGATTCATCCATAACAACGTCGATTGCATTGGCTGTCGGGCATGCGAAATTGCCTGTAAAGACAAGAACGGGCTGGATGCCGGCCCGCGGTTTCGGCGTGTGCAATACATCGAGGGCGGTGTGTTCCCGAACGTGTTTGCCTTCAAGATCAACATGTCGTGCAACCATTGCGCCGAGCCGGCCTGCCTGCCCGCCTGCCCCACTGGCGCCATTTTCAAACACAAGGAAAATGGCGTGGTCGACATCGACAGCACCCTCTGTATCGGCTGCCGCAAATGCGAGGCCGCCTGCCCCTATGGCGCGCCGCAATTCGACCCGGACGAAAACGTGGTCAAGAAATGCAACATGTGCATTGATGAGCTGGAAGCCGGGCGCAAACCTTATTGCGTGGCGGCCTGCATGATGCGGGTGCTGGATGTGGGACCGATTGATCAGTTGCGCGACGGAACCTATGAGACCACCGCGCGCGGGCCGAATGACAAAATCGTCCGGCAGGTCAAAAGCATGGCAGATCCGGAACTGACAAACCCGTCAATCGTCTTCATTCCCCATTCAAAGGGAATTGTGGACGATGGCTAGAACTGCATCGGTTGAAACCCCGCTTGACGCGGCAAGGCAGGCTTTGGCCCTCATCATTCGCCTGCACGACCGCGAACCTGACAAAGCGCTTGTTGACGGGCTGAGAGAAATATCCCCTGCGGCATTTTTTTCGCTGTTTCTGGACAAGGAAGACTTGCAGCCTGCACTGGAATTCGAAGAGGCGCTTGCCGCCCTGCCGGCTCCGGTTGATGAGGCATCGCTGGACAGGCTCGCCGCCGAGTATGCCGATATTTACCTGACACATGCCTATCGGATTTCGCCGAATGGTTCGGTCTGGCTGACGGACGATCACCTGGAGCGGCAAGAACCGATGTTTCAGGTGCGGGAATGGTATGACCACTATGGCATCAAAGTCCCGAACTGGCGCATCAGATCGGATGATCATATCGTTCATGAGTTGCAGTTCGTCGAAACCTTGTTGAGCCTGGGCCGGGAAAGCGCCACACAGGATGCGGCCCGGTTTCTGGACCGTCATGTTCTGGTCTGGGTGCCGCATTTTTGCAGGTTGATGGCCGAACGCAGCAAGGAGCCGTTCCAGAAAAGCGTCGGCCTGTTGACCGTGGCTTTTCTTGATGTCCTGCGTGACATGCTGGAAGAGCTTACCGGTGAGACCAGGTGGGAACCGGAAGAACCGCTGCATCCATATTCCCTGCCCGGCGCACGCCCCGAGCAGAAGCCAGCCGAGCAGGAAGCCTTTGTTCCAGGGGTGGCTGAAAGCTGGTGATGCAAAGACACCATCCCAACCGGAACAAGAGGGTGCGCGAGAGCGTGCCCTCGATAAATTCTGATCTGTGTGCAAGGACACAGCTTCTCCGGGCGAGCTGTTCGAGTTGCGTACAAGCCTGCCCGACCGGCGCCCTGTTTGAAACCGAATCCGATACCGGAGGCGAGGTTGCCCTGGGGCTGAACACAGAGGCCTGTACCGGCTGCGGGGCGTGTCGGGCGGCCTGCGAGAAATCTGCCGTTTCCATCCCATTGAACCTGCCGGTAGCACCGGCTGGCAGCACCGGCGTTACGCTCGTATGCCAACATCATTCCACCGCAGGTATGGGCCCGGCCATACCTTGTCTGCATGCGCTTGGACTGAACGATCTCGCGCGATTCTGGCTGGCTGGAATTCGAAAAATTCTGTTGGCAAGCGGCGACTGCAGCACTTGTCCTCTTGCGGCGCAAACCCGGTTGCAGGACCGCATTGATCAGTTCAATATTCTGGCGCAAAGCCGCGACCTTCCCGAACTTCACCACAGCACGGCAGGCCCAAAAGCCCTGCATCACTGGTGCAACGATACTTCTGCGCCAGACCGGGGCCGGCGGGCCTTCCTGCGCGGCTTTGCCGCACCGGTTCTGGCAGCTTCGGATGCCGCCCCGGATGACCGATCTGCATTGCAAAGGTTTCTTGAGCTTGGTGAGAAACGCAAGGGCCGGCTGTTTCCTCATGTGCCGGTCATTGCCGCAAACACCTGCACGGCCTGCGATAACTGCATAAATCTATGTCCGAACGGTGCCTTGATACTGGTCAAAGACAACAATGGCGAAACGTCGTATGTGGTCAACGCCAGTGCCTGCACAGGATGTTGTTTGTGTGAGGATATTTGCGACTTTTCTGCGGTGGAGGTCAGAACCATGCATCCCGAGGCTACCGCAATTCAGTTGACCCGCTATCACTGCCGGGCCTGTGGCGTTGCCCGAAATGCAACCGGGCCAATACCACCGCAAGACGGGCTTTGCCATATCTGCCGGCAAACCCGGCAGCACAAAAAGCTGTTTCAGGTTCTGGAATGAACCTCCCAATTGCCCTGAAACTACACCGCTGGATTGGCACCAGCGTTCAGCGGAAACTGGTCTTGATGATCGGTTTGATACTGGCCATTGTTTCCGGCGGTTTCCTGTTGTTGGTCATGGGCATTTACCAGAACCGATTGATCGACCAGCACACCCGGGCTTCGATGCAGGTCAACCAGCTTCTTCGTGCGGCTTTGGAAAATGCGATGCTCAAGCGGGATATTCCCGGCTTGCAGAAAATCCTGCGTGATCTGGATCAGCAGCCCGGCATTGCGCGGGTGATGATCCTCAATCCAAATCTGGAGGTGCGTTTTTCCTCGGAGTCGACAAGAGTCGGCCAGAATTTTGACAGCGAAACCGCCAGAAGGGCCCTGGCTGAACAAGTGCCGAAATCAACCTATCTGCAAGACCCGGAGAACGGCCAGGTTCTGCGCAGTATCAACCCGGTTCACAACCAGCAGCCATGCCAGCAATGCCACGGCACCATCAGCAAGCACCCGATAAATGGCCTGCTGGTTGTCGACTATGATTCCGGGCAGATCCGGCAAGAGGCCCTGGCCTCATCCTTGAAGCTTGGCGGCATTGGGCTATTGGTCATTTTTGCACTCAGCGCCGGGCTTTGGCTGGCACTGAAACGCTTTGTTCTGACACCACTAGACGGGTTGTCAAAAGCAACACAGTCCCTGGCCAGGGGCGACTTTGGCAGGCGTGTCCCCGTCTCCGGTCACGACGAAATCGCCAGACTGGCTGAGAGCTTCAACAAGATGTCAGAGGAACTGGAAGCAAGCGTGAGCGAATTGGACCGATCCGAAAAATTTCTGCAATCGCTCATAGATGCCGTTCCTGATGGGTTGCGGGTGATCGGTGCCGATTTTCGCATCATAAAGGCCAATCAGACCTATTGCCGGATGGTCGGCCAGACCATGGATGATGTCGTGGGCGCCAAATGCTATTCCTCCAGCCATGCTCGTGATGAGCCCTGCCCGCACACGCTTGTTTGTTGCCCGATCGTCGAATTATGCCAAAAACAGGACGCCCCTCCCCGGCTGACCTGCCGTGATACCTATATCGGCACAGACGGAACAGAACTGTTTGCCGAAGTATCCGCAGCACGCCTTGATATGGAGGTTGCAGGAAACTCAGCCCCATGTGTTGTAGAATCCATCCGAGATCTTGCCGAACAAGCCAGACTGTCGCAACAACAGCGACTTTCCGAAATCGGCTTGCTGGCGGCAGGGGTTGCACATGAAATATTCAATCCCCTTTCCTCGATTGATCTGGCGTTGAATGCGCTTCAGACTCAACTGGAGGCACATCAGAATGACAAGGTGGCTCAATACTTCCCGCTTATCCGGGACGAAATTCAGAATTGCATCAGGATCACGGATTCCCTGTTGCTGCTCAGCGCCCCGGCCGGAACCAACCGCCAACTCATTCTTCTGACAGAAGTCATTCCGGAAGTTCTGGCGCTGCTGAACTATGAAGCCAAACAGCGTAACGTTGCGATTCACCACGACATTCCAGCAAATCTGCGCATCTTTGCCTCAGACAGCGATGTCCGGATGCTGATCGTCAATCTGGCCTTGAATGCGATACACGCAATGCCGGATGGCGGATCACTGACTGTAACGGCCGAACGTCATGGCAAAAGAATTATGCTGGTTTTTGCAGACATGGGTGTCGGGATTTCACCGGAGCATCTGGACAAGATTTTTCTGCCTTTCTGGTCACGACGCGCCGACAGCAGCAACGGCCGCGGCCTGGGCCTGTCAATCGTGAAAACCATTCTTGAGAAAAATGGCGGGGAAATTGAGGTAAAAAGCACGCTCGGCAAAGGCAGCCGATTCATTGTCTGGTTCGAAGATGCTGACAAGGCAGCAGACAAAAGCGAACAAAACGAGGTCGTAAATGGCACAAGCTGACCGCAGACCGCAGATCCTGGTGATCGAAGATGACAAAACCCTGAATCACCTGCTGCTGGAGCAGCTCGAAAGCCTGGGTTATGAGAGCAGAGGTGCAATGTCGCGCGCAGAAACGGTGGAAATTCTGAAAGAATTCACACCGTCACTTGCCATTCTGGATCTGCGCCTTCCGGATGCCGACGGGTTAACATTTCTTCCCGAGTTGCGGGAATATTGCGCCGTCATGGTCCTCACGGCCTACGGCTCGATTGACCAGGCTGTGAGCGCCATTAAAAACGGGGCATGCGAATTTCTGGTAAAGCCTGTTTCTCCGCAGGGGTTGGAGCTTGCTCTGGATCGGGTGCTGGAAACCGCCGCGCTGAAACGCGATCTGGCATTCTGGCAGGAAAAGGCGCAGCGTGACACGCAATTCAACCTGATCGGCGACAGCCCGGAGATGGCGGAATTGCGCCAGATGGTCTCGATGTTTGCAGCGGCCCAATCCCCCGTTCTCATTTTTGGCGAGAGTGGGGTTGGCAAGGGGTTTGTTGCCGGCGCCATTCATGCACAAAGCCCACGCTCCAACGGTCGCTTTATTGCCGTGGATTGTGATTCCGATCTTGATGCGGCTGACCTGTTCGGATGCGATACCGGCCACGCGGACAACAGGCGCGAAGGCCTGATTGCAGCTGCAGAGAATGGAACCATTTTTCTGAATGATATTGACAGGTTGGAGGACTCTCTTCAGGCAAAATTACTGCGTGTCATGGAAACCGACCTTTACAGACCCCTGGGCGCAACTTCCTCTCGTCCCTGTGGAGCACGTTTTCTGGTTGCAACAAGCCTTGAACTGGAAGACATGGCCAAGGCCAGCCAGTTTCGCAGTGAACTCTTTTACCGCCTGTCTGCCTTCACTATCAGCGTTCCGCCTTTACGGCAGCGTAAAGGTGATATCCTGCCGCTGGCGGAATATTTTCTGGAGACCCGCAACTTTCACCGGGGTGTGCAGAAAACACTGGCCCCGGAAAGCCGCGAGGCCCTGAAAAACTATGACTGGCCCGGAAACCTGCGCGAGTTGCGCAATACCATCGAGCGCGGTGTTATCATGTCAGCCGGTGCCGAGTTGATCACACCGGAACATCTGGCCATACCGGATCATTCGTCCGGGTTGCCCTCATCCGCTTCCAGCGCTGGTGTCAGCCTGCGTTTCGACCACCAGCCAACCCTGGAAGAAATACGCGATACCTATGTCAGGCTTCTGCTGCAAACCTACGGGGGGAACCGCCAAAGCGTCGCCAAGGCATTGGGTATGAGCGAGCGAAACACCTATCGCCTATTGAAGAAAATTGGAGATATATCAGTAGATTAGTATACGATATTCATTCTACCCTGATTTTTTGACAAATTCCGTCAGGATCACGATTTGCTGACCATTGACGCGGCCCTCAATCTGCCCGGCATTGTCGGAAACCAATGAGATATTCCGCACCGCCGTTCCGCGCTTGGCGGTGAAACCGCCGCCTTTGACATTCAAATCCTTGATCAGTGTGACCGTGTCTCCGGCAGACAGAACCGCACCATTTGTGTCTTTGTGAACAACCGCGTTTTCATCTGATACCGTGATGCTGGCAGCATTGGCCCATTCGAGGGTTTCCGGTTCCAGATAGGCAATATCCAGCAAATCGCGGGCCCAGGCCTTTGATTGCAGCGCCTGCAACAAACGATAGGCTGTAACCTGCACAGCAGGTGTCTGGCTCCAGATCGCATCATTCAGGCATTGCCAGTGCGGATTGTCTTCGATGCGCCCGCCGACGGCAGTCTGGCAGGTGGCACATAATGTGATCTCGGCATCTTTCGGCGGCACTTCTGCCAGCGCCAGCCCATCTGAGGCGCCGCAGATATCACAATGCGTATTCAGTTCGGACATTGAATTCTCTCTCTCGATTATATTCGCCGCAGCCAGACGAGGCCCGCTTGCCATGCGAAATGTTTTCGACAATGCTATAGCCAGCTTGGGGATGCCTATGCAATGCCGGCTTTTTGCAACCCGTCCCCATAGGCAAATTTTTCCCCATGAACTGCATTGAGATTTGCGTATACTCTCCCGAGCAAGCGCGCATTTACCAGAGCCAGTTCGTGAAAGGAATTTCCATGCGAAACCTGTTTCGGCTTTCAGCCCTGCTGATGACACTTCTTTTGCCCCACACGGCCAATGCCTTCTGCGGCTTTTACGTTGCCCGCGCGGATGGCGAATTGTTCAACGAAGCCTCCAAAGTGGTATTTGTGCGTGACGGGCGTAAATCCGTCATCACCATGTCGTCCGATTATCGCGGCCCGGTGAAGGATTTCGCCATGATCGTCCCCACACCAAAAGTGTTGCGCCGCAATCAGGTGCGTACTGTCAGCCCGAAAACCATTGACCACCTTGATGCCTATTCCGCCCCGCGTCTGGTGGAATATTTTGACGATAATCCCTGCAACCCGCCGATCCTTTACGAAATGGCCCCCAGAGGTGGCACCGGCGGCGCCGTCAGAAAGGCTGCACCCGCCCGTGGCCCAAAAGCCTTTGGCGTCACCATCCGGGCCCATTATGCGGTGGGGGTCTATGATATCCTGATGCTTTCGGCCAAACAATCTGACGGGCTGGTCACCTGGCTGAAGCAGGAAGGCTATAATATCCCTGACGGGGCCGAGGCCGTTTTGCAGCGGTACATAAAGGGCGGCATGAAATTCTTTGTGGCCCGGGTAAACCTGAAACGTCATGCCAATTCAAAAACGCAGGAACTGCAACCTCTGCAAATTTCCTTCCGCTCCGGAAAATTCATGCTGCCAATCCAGTTGGGAAAAATCAACGGCAAGGGCAAACAGGATTTGCTGCTGATGACACTGACCCGCACTGGTGCGGTTGTGACCGCCAACTACCGGACACGAAAAATACCCAGTGACGTTGAGATCCCGGTTTTTGTCAAAGACATGTTCCCCGCCTTTTACAAGGCCACCTTCAGCCGCGCCGCAGAACGCAGCGGGGTTTTGATGGAATATGCCTGGGACATGGCCTGGTGTGATCCCTGCGCGGCCGATCCACTTGCCATCAAGGAACTGAAAGAGCTGGGTGTCACCTGGTTGAAGAAAGGCGCGAATGCCGGGCAGGACGTTTTTATTACACGCCTGCATCTACGCTATGACAGCAACAGTTTTCGCAAGGATTTGCTGTTGAAACACACAAAGGACCGCAGCAACTTCCAGGGGCGTTATGTAATACGTCACCCCTATGTCGGCCGGATGAACTGCGCCGCCCGCACGGATTATGTCCGCGATGTGCGCCGTCGTTTACGCGAAGAGGCCGTGACGCTTGGAAAACTTACCGGCTGGTCGCCCCGGAAAATCGAAAAGCGAATCCGACAATCGGTTCCCAAAAGCTACTGGTAAGCCGTCAGGGGCGGACTATATCCCGTACAGGCCGATCCAGCGCTCGATCAGTCCTTGCTGCATCCTTTTGGCACGTTTGTTCCAACCCTTCGCGCCCTTCGGGATTTCCCGGTCGGACCGGGTGATCCCTGCCCGACGCTCCATATCGGATGCGAATATCGCAAAGGCCAGTTCGGTCCCGTCCGGAGCTGTCACATAGCCGGCCAGCGCACTGACAAAGTTCAGCGTGCCGGTCTTTGCCCGCACCCGGACCGGATGATCCTTTATCTTTCTTCCCTTCGCATCCCGCATCGGAATCTGCTTCAGAAGGCGGCTCAGGGGGCTTCCCGGCCCCTCTTTGACCAAGGCCCCCACCATGTCATGCGCCGTGGTCCGGTTGCTTTCCTCCAGCCCGGAATGATCGACAAAACGGGATTGGGTGGTGCCCAGGTTTTCGTGCATCCACCGGTTCATTTCCCGGGCGGATTCAGAGAGCGAGCGCGCAACAACACCGCGCGCCTGCGTGGCCGTCAGCCCGACGACTTCGGCCGTCAGATTTGTCGAATACTTCAACAGCCCTTTCAAAATGACGCTCAGCGGTGCGCTTTGATGTTCGACCAGGGCAAGCCCGTTCGGGCGCGTCTGGCGTATTTGCGCCTGTTTCAGCCTGATGCCCTGTGCACGCGCCAATGTCTGAAACACCTCTGCCGCATAAACGGCCGGATGGCGCACGGGCAGCCATCTGCTACCACCCTTTCCCAGCGCTTTCTGGGCGACAGTCCAGTGATCCACCTCTTGCCCGCTGGAAAAGGTATATATTGGCAAGTCCCGGTCGACGATCTGCATTTTTGCCATGCTGACAGCCGGGCGATAGCGCTCGGAACGGGCATCCATCGCCACATCATAACCGCCTGCCCCGCGCTTCCATTCAAAATGCACTCGATTGAAATTCAGGTTCAGGCCGGAAACAGAAGGATTGTACCCCAAATGATCGGGCTGACCGCGATCTATCACCGGAATAAAGGGCAATGCCCCGGCATAGACCTGAAACTGTCCCTTTACACCACGCACGCCCGCCTCTTTCAGGTTGCGCGCCATATCGGCCAGATAGTCGGTATTCAGCACCGGGTCACCGCCGCCTTCCAGCACCAGATCCCCCTGGATGATCCCATTCTGCAACGGGCCGGTCGCGACCAGTTTCGTGGCAAACCGGAATTCCGCGCCCAGAGCATCCAGCGCATAGAGCGCGGTAATGGTCTTGGTGACGGAGGCTGGCGGATGGCGGCGCAAAGATGCACGGCTTTCCAGCACCAGCCCGGTGCGCGCGTCTGCCACCACATAGCTGACATTGCCGCCCAATCCGGCTTCGCCGATCAGTTCTTGCGCCGGACGTACCGCCTGTTTCAGGGCTATCAGTGGATCATTATTGCCACGCGGTTGTGGCCGCAACGACTGTTCAGGCGCTCCGGCCAGCGTCCGCGTCGCCACGCCGGACAGCAATGCCCCCAGAATAAACCGTCGTGAAAATACCTCTAGTGCCATGGCAGGAATTAATCGCTTTTACCGGCCAAGGGCAAGCAACGATCCCTTCCCGAAAGGACACACCAGTTCCATAAAAAGTAAACGCGCCAGATTTTCTGGCGCGTCTCTGTTTCTGCGAACGGCTTATTTAACCGTGACAACCGCCCACATTCCAGCGGCATAGTGCCCCGGAATATTGCAGTAAAGCGCATAAGTTCCGGGCTCGAGATTCACTTCCAGCTTCCCCCTTTCGCCAGGAGTAAGCCCCTCAACTTCCCCTTCGCTGCCGATTGCATCTTCATCCACGCGACCCTCATCAGCTTTATAGGGCAGTGTGCCATCGGGCCCCGACAGCTTTGAAACCACCATTTCATGTTCGCTATCTGTCGAGGCGTTAAGCACGTCAAAAGCCACCTTGCCAGCCGGAACAGTCAGGACATTGACGGTAATGCCCATACTGTCCGTAAGCCTGTCCGCACCATCACCGATCTTGTGCCCATCAACCATTTCCATATCCGGGCCACCATCCCAGAGAAACACATGCAACGTCGCATCTGCAAAAACGGGCGAGGCCAGTGCGGCAAGTGCCGCAAAGCTAGCCGCAAAAAGCGTCTTGTTCATCTTCATTATTTTCTCCTGAGTTGGTTCGCGCAGGAATTCATTTATGGAAGTGCCCTAACTTGCAACAGTCAACAAAAAGGCTAAACCATTGCCGTGCAACTAAAGTTTATAAGGGTTTAACTATAGTTTACGGGGATTTCCGCCGATCAGGACAACCTCACCAATCCCCTCGCGTACGGATATCTGTTGATGAAATATTGATCATCGAAACATTGATGAAACACCAGGCAGGCGGCTCGGTATCCGGCAACAGCTGCGACATGGCACCAGGCAGGCGAAACCGGCGAAACCGGCGGGCGGCGGGGGACACGCGCGCCGAAATCCGGTCGCCCGGTCGCGCGATAACACCAACCGGGACGTTTTCCATGATCCATTGCCAGTCTTCCCAGCGGTGGAAACCCGCCAGGTTGTCGGCCCCCATCAGCCAGACAAACCTGACGGCCGGGTGGAGCCGAAACAGAACCTTCAGCGTTCTGGCAGTATGGCGTGTACCGATCCGCGCCTCAAAATCCGTCACTTTTACCCGCGGATCCCGGGCAATTTCCCGGCAGGCTGCCAACCGCTCGCGCAAGGGCGCCGGTCCGCGGTGTTTCAGCGGGTTTCCCGGGCTGACAAGCCACCATACCTGATCCAGATTGAACCGTTTCAGCGCGGCCTGGCTGATATGCAAATGCCCAGCGTGTGGTGGGTCAAACGACCCGCCAAGCAGGCCGATTCTCTGGCCGGGCCGAACTGAGGAAAGCCCATAATTCATGGTATCGGGACCACCTTTCACGCCTGAGTTGTTTTTGCTTTCCGCAACGCTAGGTAAGCGGGTTTATTCTGGGCGACACCCTCTATTTTGTCAGTTTTTCGTTGCTATCCATAACCTTATTTCTCAATATTTCTCCGGGGGGAAGGGAAAACCCCATTTGACTTGTAAAACGAGGGATATTCATATGAGAAATACATTACTGGCGGGTGCAACGGCACTCGCCACGGTGCTGTTTGCTGGCAGTGCCATGGCGACCGACTTTTCGTTCAGCGGCTTTCTGGATGCTGATGACGATGTGCAGTTTTTCAATTTTCAGGTTGGGACCACATCCAATGTCACGCTGCTGACTTACTCTTATGCCGGCGGCACACAGGCTGATGGCAACCTTATCATCGAGGGTGGTTTTGATCCGATACTGGCACTGTTTGACAGCTCCGGTACGCTGATCAATTCCAACGATGACGGCTCCGCTTCCGATGTGGGGACCAGTGCTGTGACCGGCAGCACGTTTGACACATTTCTGACAGCCACTTTGGGCGCGGGAACCTATACTGTCGCGGTCATGCAATATGACAATTTCCCGAGCGGATCCAGCCTCAGCGACGGGTTCACATATTCCGGACAGCCGAACTTTACTGCCGGCTACGGCTGCTCAAATGGTCAGTTCTGTGATGTTGACGGCTTCAACCGCTCTGCATTCTGGGCATTTGACGTCCTGAATGTCGATGATGCGGTTGTTGTTGACCCCAGCCCGGTTCCCCTGCCGGCCGGCATGCCGCTGCTTCTGGGGGCTCTGGGGGCCATGGGTATTGCCCGGCGCCGCAAGAAAACCTGAACTGTACGCCTTTGATTTTCGGAAACGGCGGCCCTTCGGGGGCGCCGTTTTCTTTGGCGCAGGCCAGACTGCAATATTGCCCTTGGCAAGCCAAACCGCTACATGGGGCAGAACCCACAATCCCACCAGGAGCATCCGAATGGCAGCCTATCAATACGTCTATCACATGGATGGTGTCTCCAAGACCTATCCCGGCGGCAAAAAATGCTTTGAGAACATACAGTTGAACTTCCTTCCAGGGGTGAAAATCGGCGTTGTCGGGGTGAATGGCGCCGGCAAATCCACCCTGATGAAGATCATGGCCGGTCTGGACAAGGACTTCACCGGTGAGGCCTGGGCTGCCGAAGGCGCACGGGTGGGATACCTGCCGCAGGAACCTGAACTGGACCCAAACCTTGACGTGCGGGGCAATGTCATGCTGGGCGTGGCCGAAAAACAGGCCGTTCTGGACCGCTACAATGAACTGGCGATGAACTATTCCGAAGAAACCGCAGATGAAATGGCCCGGCTGCAAGACGAAATTGATGCGCAGAACCTTTGGGATCTCGATGCGCAGATAGATGTTTCCATGGAGGCGCTGCGCTGTCCGCCGGATGATGCCGATGTCACCACTCTTTCGGGTGGTGAAAAACGCCGGGTGGCGCTGTGCAAGCTGCTGCTGGAGGCGCCCGACATGCTGCTGCTGGACGAGCCGACCAACCACCTTGACGCCGAGACCATCGCCTGGCTGCAACAGCATCTGATGGACTATAAGGGCACCATCCTGATCGTCACCCATGATCGCTATTTTCTCGATGATATCACCAGTTGGATACTTGAACTGGACCGCGGCCGCGGTGTTCCGTGGGAAGGCAACTATTCCTCGTGGCTGGAACAGAAGGCCAAGCGTCTGCAACAGGAGGCGCGCGAGGACAAGTCCCGCCAGAAAACACTGGAGCGCGAACTGGAATGGATGCGTGCCAGCCCCCGGGCGCGGCAGGCCAAATCCAAGGCCCGGATCAACGCCTATAACGATCTTGCCGGCCAATCAGAGCGCGAAAAGCTGAGCCGGGCCCAGATCGTCATCCCCAACGGCCCACGCCTGGGCAGCAAGGTGATCGAGGTGGAGGGGCTGAAAAAACACATGGGCGACAAGCTTCTGGTCGAGGATCTGAGCTTCTCGCTGCCCCCCGGCGGCATCGTCGGGGTTATCGGCCCCAACGGTGCGGGGAAAACCACCCTGTTCAAAATGCTGACCGGACAGGAGCAACCCGACGCCGGCAGCATCAGTTTTGGCGACACGGTAAAGCTGTCTTACGTGGATCAGGATCGGGATGATCTCGACCCCAATGCCACGGTCTGGGAGGCTATCGCCGACGGTCAGGACATCATCAAACTGGGCGATGCCGAGGTAAATGCCCGGGCCTATTGTTCATCCTTCAATTTCAAAGGCGGGGATCAGCAGAAAAAGGTTTCATTGCTGTCCGGCGGCGAACGTAACCGCGTCCATATGGCGCGACTGCTGCGCGAGGGCGGCAATGTGCTGTTGCTCGACGAACCCACCAACGACCTTGATGTGGAAACCCTGCGCGCGCTTGAGGACGCTTTGGTCGATTTTGCCGGCTGTGCCGTGGTGATCAGCCACGACCGCTTTTTTCTGGATCGCATCTGCACCCATATACTGGCGTTCGAAGGGGATGCGCATGTGGAATGGTTCGAAGGCAATTTCGAGGACTACGAGGAAGACAAGAAAAAGCGCCTGGGCGTTGATGCGCTGGAACCAAAACGGGTGAAATTCAAGAAATTCGTGCGGTGATAACCGGCTTGCTTTCCGAAACGCATGGATGCGGCAAACACCGGCGCGCATGTCCCGTTTGCGATGCGATACATACGGGTTTACGTTCGGGTCCGGATTTGGCAACGTCTGGCCCCTAACACAAGGAACCACCTGTGCGGAGATACCGTCTGCTCATGTTACTGGCCTGGCTGGCCGTTCCCTTCGTCGCGGTGCAGCGGGTGGCAAAGGGCAAAGACAGTTTTCAGACCTTTCGTGCAAGGCTCGGGTTCGGGTTCAGGGGCGGCACGGCTGCAAACCCCAAACTGCTGTGGCTGCATGCCGCCAGTGTGGGCGAATTCAACACGTTGAAAATCCTGTTGCCGGCCCTGAGCAGGGAATTGCCGGATTACGACCATCTGATCACTGTATCCAACAAGATCGCCTTTGAAAAAGCGCGGGCGCTGCAATCCGGAACCGTCCATGTATCCATTGCGCCATTGGATTTCACCTCGGTTCTGCGACGGTTTTTGAACCGCTGGCAACCGGCCTGCATGATTACCATTGAAAATGAGGTCTATCCGAACAGAAACGTTGAGCTGCACAAAAGGCGGACTCCGATTGTTTTCGTGAATGCCCGCATGTCCGCGCAAAGCCACGCCCGCTGGGCCAGAAATCCGGACCTCGCCCGCACGGTTTTCGGCTGCATTGACTACTGCTTTGCACAGGATGAAAACTCGCACCGCCGCTTTGCCGATCTGGGGGTTGATCCTGAGCGCCTGGAAATGCCCGGAAATCTGAAACAGTTCCAGACAGCAACCCTGGGCGCGCATCCCGATCTGGCCCGGATACAATCGGTCTTTCCCTACCAGTACACCATATGCGCAGCCTCGACCCACAAGGGCGAAGACCGGATCCTGCTCCAAGCCTTTGGACTGGCCAGAAAACAATGCCCGCAACTGAAATTGATCCTGGTACCCAGACATGCCAGACGCGCGGCGGAGATCGAAGCGCTGATCAAAGCCGAAGGCTTCAGCCATGCGGTTCGTTCAAAATCCGAACTGCCCGCAGCGGGCGACGACATCTATCTTGCCGATACGATGGGGGAAATGTCGCTGTGGTATACCGCCGCGGCCATCACCTTTGTTGCCGGTTCCCTGGTGCCGGTCGGCGGCCACACCCCCTATGAACCGGCAGCGTTCGGCTCGGCCATTGTCCACGGCTCCCAATACGCCAATTTCCAAGCGGTTTACGAAGGGTTGATTGCCGCCGAAGGTTCCATACAGGCGAACACCCCTGAAGACATCGCCCGCGCATGGCTGAAATTGACAGATCCGGACAGGCGCGATTCCCAAATCAAAATTGCCCGACAAGCGCTTGGCGAAAGCACGAGCAAAGAGGATATTCTGCGCAGGATCACTCGCAGGATCGCATCATTCCTTTAGGGCGTAGACCTATAAATCCTGCACCGCTGGTTTGGCAGATTTTACCTGTGAGGATAGCTTAACGAGTGCCGTAATCTGGTTGATTATCAGCGAGTTAAGCTGTTCTCACGGAGGAAATTTGCCAAACCAGCGGTGCAGGATTTATAGGTCTACGCCCTAGGGTCTGCCTTTTGCTGCAAAGCCCAACGCTTGACAACAATGTCGGCTTCCCGGATTACCCACGTAAAGCAGCGGGGATGTATGGAATGGCCTTATCATCCAATGAAATCGAGGTTGTGGCGCCAAACCTGAAACGCCGTCTTTCAGGGGTTACGGCCACCATTGCGCGTCTGGTGCCGCTGATGGCGCGTGAAATGGGCGTGGTGGCAACGGGGCCCGGCCTGCCACCCGACCTGCCCCATATCAGCCTGTTGCGCGCCGCCACCCTGCCCCGGGATCGCTGGCGTGTCTGGCATGCCCGCCGCAATACGGAAATGCTGCTCGGTCTGGCCCTGCGCCATGTTCTTCGCCGGCGTTATCGGATGCTTTTCACCTCGGCCTCGCAGCGCCAGCACAGCGCCTATACCCGTTGGCTGATTTCAAAAATGGATCACCTGATCGCCACCTCGGAAAAAACCGCGAGCTATCTGGCCCGGCCGGCCACCGTCATCCTGCATGGGATTGATACGGCGCGGTTTTGCCCGCCCACTGACCAGGCAGCGCTGCGCGCGCGCCTCGGTCTGCCGGATGCAACACTCATCGGCTGCTACGGGCGCATCCGCCATCAAAAGGGCACGGATGTTTTCATTGACGCCATGATTCAGATCGCCGCCGCGCATCCGCAGGCCGTTGGCATCGTCATGGGGCGGGCAACCGAAAAGCATCAAGGGTATGAGCGCGGCCTGCGCGAGAAAGTCAAAACTGCCGGATTATCCGACCGTATCCTTTTCAAACCGGAGGTCACGGTCGACGAAATGCCCGCCTGGTATCAGGCGCTTGATCTCTTTATTGCGCCGCAGCGTTGGGAGGGCTTTGGCCTCACTCCGATCGAGGCCATGTCCTGCGGTGTGCCTGTTGTCGCAACCCGTGTCGGGGCGTTTGAGGAACTGGTAAAGCATGGCGTAACCGGACTGCTGGTGCCGCCCGGCGATCCAGCCGAAATGGCAAAGGCAACCGGCCAGTTGCTTGCAGACCCGAACACACTGACATCCATGGGGAAGTCTGCCCGGCCAGACATGCTGACACGTTTTCAGTTGGAGCGGGAAGCAAAGGCAATTACAAGTGTCTACAAAGACCTGCTGGATGTAACGCTCTGAATCTTAACCTGTTTTTCTTGGTTTCCCAATTTATTACCAGTAAGAAATCCTGTTCGAAAAATGGAAGAATGCCGTGAAATATGAATTCATCCCACCGCCGATGCCATCACTAGCCAGGTTTCGCGCCATGCAAAAACGCACTCCGGGTGCATCCATCCTGCGTGCCCTGGAATACGAGGCGCTCGAACAGGTTCAGCTCAAAGGCCGCATCCTTGATTTCGGCGGAGGTCAGGGGGCAAGCTACGTCCCCCACCTTCCGAAGGAAATAGATCTGGTTTCCGTGAATATCGACGAACAGTACAAACCGACCGTCATTGTCCCCGTTGGCGCACCCTTGCCGTTCGATGACAACAGTTTTGATGGTGCAATTTGTCTGAATGTACTGGAACACATCTTTGATACGCGCTTTGTGCTTGATGAAATGTTCCGGGTTCTGAAACCGGGTGCAACACTGCATATTTCCGTGCCCTTTATCTTTCGCGTACACGGCCATCCGGATGATTACTCGCGCCATACATCCAGTTGGTGGCAAGAAACCATGAATCGCGTCGGGTTCTCGGAAATGACCATCCAGCCGCTCGTCTGGGGCCGGGCGACAAGCGCACAACTCATTCGCGGCAATGGTATCTGGCCCTGGTTCACCACATGGAAGAACGTGCTGCGCGATATAATCATTGCACGCATCAGTTCCAAAGACCGGACGAAAATGATCGGACGTTTCGCCGACCGCACCGCCGGGGTGGCCTCGGGCTGGCAAATTGCTGTTACCAAACCAGAGACGATGGCATGACGCTGCGGGAACTGCGGGCAATTCTATCACTCCGCCTGGGGCTGGCAAAATGGCTTTTCATTCACATCCCGAAAAATGCAGGTACCGCCGTTGCCAAACACCCGGAACTGAAAAACCGGCTGGTACGGGCTGAACCATCTTTTCATGTCAGGCGGGCTTACACACGTGACCTTCTTGCCGTCATGGAAGCCGCAGGAGAACACCACGGCTTTCAACATGCGCGCTGGCGCGATATTCGCCCCGATGTGCACCAGAAACTCCGCGCTGTAGCGGTGATACGCAATCCCTGGGCGCGTACAGTTTCACGCTATCGCTTTGCGCAGACCATATCGAAAAACAGCGATGCGCCGCTAAATCAGGCACCAGCATCGTTCGAGGCTTTTCTTGAAGAACGTCACATCTACGGGAACCTGCCATTCTATTGGCACCGGGCGGTGCGGGGCTGGTACCCGCAAACCGATTACGTGACGGATGAACACGGTACCCTTCAGGCTGATATTCTACGCCACGAACACCTGTCTGATGAGGCATCGCAGTATTTTGGTCTGAAAACGCCTCTCAGACGGCGCAATGTCAGCACCGAAGGCACTGCAAACGATTATGCATCATATTATACTCCGAAAACGATCCAGATCGTTGCGGACTGGTACGAAAAGGATATCGCATTTTTCGGGTTTGATTTTGATACCCCGGCGCAAGCCCGGTTTCATTTCCAGCGCTGATGAAACACCGGTTTGTCTAATAGTGCCCGCGCTTGTAATAATAGCTTGAATCTTTGCAGACCGACCAGATACCAGTCATCCTGCGCGTAACTTACCTGGGAACGGACATCAGCAATGTCAAAAATCAAAGAGCTAGGGAGACGGTTTTTCGAATTGCCGCCGATCGGTTTGTACTGCGCCGGTGTAAACATGATGAATGTTCTCAAAAAGCGCGATTATCGGGTCAGGGTTGTCAACAAGGAGGGGCTGTATCAGGCCGACGACGGACATGACAAAATCACCCTCTGCCGCCGGGGGCGCCACAAACGCTATAAACGGGGCGTGATGCAAGGCGTGGAAAACCTGGCGCGACAGTATCATCTGGACAAACTGGAAACCGGCTCTTGTGGCACTTTCATAGATTGCGGTGCCAATATCGGCGAGCTTGGGCTATGGGCCGGCGCGAAAGGGTTCAAATATATTGCAATCGAGCCGGAAAAACTTGAGGCCGATTGCTCTGATCTGAACAATTTCGGAGGCAGAAAGGGTACAAACCGGGTTGCGCTCTGGAAGGAAGACACGACACTGGAGTTCTTTTCCATGCCGGAAACCGCTGACAGTTCCGTTTTTGACATGGGCAGTGATACATCCATCAAGATACCGGCCGTTCAGTTGGATAATCTTGTCGATCTTGATGGGCAGGACGGCATCAATATTTTCAAGCTGGAGGCAGAAGGCGCCGAGCCCGAAGTTCTGGAAGGCGCGCGCAAAACCCTGAAGAACATAGATTATGTTGCGGTCGATTGCGGATATGAGCGCGGAAAAGAGCAACAGCATACATTCATTGAAGTGAACCGGTTTTTATCAGAGTTCGGGTTTGAACCCATTGAGGCCGGTTTTCATCGCGTAACAATTCTCTACAAGAACAAGAGCCGCTGACCGATGTGGCCGTCCTATGTCATCAACCTTGCGGACAATACCGAACGCATGGCGCAAAGCGCGGCGCAGCTCACTGCACAGGGGATTCCCTTTGAGCGGATTGAGGCGGTAAACGGCTGGGAGATGCGCGAGGAGGAAATCGCCGCTGTCTATGATCCTGTGCTCAACCGCAAACGGGCAAAATACCCGCTGGTACGCCCTGAAATCGGTTGCTACCTCAGCCATATCCGTGCCTGGGAAACCATAGCCAGCGGCCCGGCAGAAGGTGGTTTTGTCTTTGAGGACGATTTCGCCGCCGGGCCGATGTTGGCTCAGGCCATTCGGGCACTGTCCGCCGACAACAATGGCTGGGACATGGTAAAGCTGTTTTCCCTCAACCCGGATGCCGAACTGATGCATTCCCGGCCGCTGAGTGAAGACTTCACCATCGGGTTTCCTTACCGGGTGCCCACCTGCCTGATCGGCTACGGTCTGACCCGTTCGGCCGCCGCCAGGCTCGCGGCGCGGGCCTATCCCATCATTCGCCCTGTGGACGAAGACCAGAAATTTTTCTGGGAAACCGGCCTGCGGGTCGCCCTGATAAAACCACAGCCCATCAGCGTGGGAAACCAGCAGGCAACGACTGGGACCATTGGCCAGTCGCGGCGCAAGGACAACCCGGTTTCACCTCCGCGCGGGCCATTGGCACAGGCGCTTCACGGATTGCGCTATCAACTTGGCTATCGGCTGGCCCTGGCCCATCACAACCGGAAAAGGGCCGGAAAATGAAAGCCCTGCACATCCATTTTGGCAAGGAAGGCGGGGCCGAGCGCTTTTTCGTCAGCCTTGTTCAGGCGCTTGAAGAGCGCGGGGTGGAACAGCGTTTCGTGATCCGGCCCGGCCGAAGCTGGCGGTCCGAGATAGCCCCACTTGGCCCGATTATCGAAAACAATTTCCGCAATCTTTCACTGTCAAAATACCTCACCCGCTGGCGGGTTCATAAAATGGTGCGCAACTGGCAACCCCAGGTTATCATGGCCTGGATGAACCGGGCCAGCCAGTTGATCCCGGCGCATTCTGACGCTCTGAAAATGACACGCCTGGGGGACTATCCGAACAGTCTCAAGCATTACCAGAATAATGACTGCATGGTCTCGAATGTTCCGGGTATCGCTGAAAAATGTCGTGCGTTGGGCTGGGTAAAGCCGGTGCATGTCATCTCGAACTTTCCGCGCGAGGTTCAACCCGTAGCAGTAAATCGCGCTGACCTTGCCACACCAGATGACGCATTTCTTGTGGTCAGTTCCGGGCGTTTTGTGCCGCGCAAGGGGTTTGATACCGTTTTGCATGCCGTCGCACGTCTGCCCAATGCATGGCTTTGGCTTCTGGGGGAGGGACAGGAACGCGCCAGCCTGGAAGCGCTTGCCGCAGAACTCGGAATCGCAGACAGGGTGCGGTTTGTCGGTTGGGTGGATGAGCCGATCCACCATGTGGCCGCAGGTGATGTTTATTGCATGGCGTCGCGTCACGAACCCCTTGGCAACGTCATTCTGGAAAGCTGGCGCGCGGCGGTTCCCGTTGTCGCCACCCGCGCAGAAGGGCCAAGCTGGTTTGTCGAGGATGGCAAGGATGCCCTGATGGTTGATATTGATGACATTGCCGCAATGGCCCAGGCAATCGAGCGTCTTCGCGCCGACAAGGAACTGGCTGCGGCGCTGGTTCTGGCCGGGCAGCAAAAACTGACTGAACGCTTTTCCAAGGATGTCATTGTCGACCAGTATCTGGATTTGTTCCATGGGCGGATCTGAAACATGCGGGCGCTGATCCTCAATCTTGCTGGGCAGACGGAACGCATGGCCGTACAGAAAGCCCAGATGGCAGCCCTTGGTCTGGACTGGGAGCGCCTACCGGCCGTCACACCAGAAACCCTGTCCCGCAAACCTGACGACAGCTATTGGGCAAGCTGGCAACGGCCAATGCGCGACACGGAAAAAGCAGTGCTTGAAAGCCATCAGAACGCCTGGGAAAAAGTGATTGCGTCAGATGCGCCCTGCCTCATTCTGGAGGATGATGCCCTGCTGTCAGCCAGCACACCCCGCCTGTTGCGCGCGGTGCAACCCGTTGACGGGATTGACCACCTCACACTGGAAACCCGCGGTCGAAAGAAACTGCTGGGCGATCAACTGGGGGATTTGCCGGTTCGCCGGCTGTATCAGGACAGGACCGGGGCGGCGGCTTATGTATTATGGCCGAATGGCGCAAGGATTTTGCTGCGCAACACGGCACGCGCGGCTGCATTGGCGGATGCCGCGATCTGCGGCAGTCACAATCTTCGCTCTTTCCAGGCCGTTCCGGCCCTGGCGATCCAGATTGACCACTGTGCGCATTACGGCATTACCCCCCCAATTCAGGTCAAATCCACGATTGACGTTCAGCGAAAACCTTTTGCCCGCGATGGGTTCAGACTCGGGCAGCGCTTTGCCTTTCGCGCCCGCCGCATATGGGCACAGATCCGCATGGGGCTGCGGCAACTGCGGTATCGCCACAAAGCCGGATTCAGCCAGGTAGAGCCCGCCTCCGACTGGCCAGAACTGAAACTTTGAAGACTTTGGCGGAAAAGCCCCTGTTGTGGGGTCAGGCGTTGAACAGAAAATGCAGCACGTCGCCGTCTTTTACTTCATAGCCCTTGCCTTCGACGCGCATCTTGCCGGCCTCCTTGGCCCCCTGTTCGCCGCCAAGTGCGACAAAATCATCATAGGCGATTGTTTCGGCACGGATGAAGCCGCGTTCAAAATCGCCATGGATCACACCGGCAGCCTGCGGCGCCAAAGTCCCTTTTTTGATCGTCCAGGCGCGCGCTTCTTTCGGGCCGACGGTAAAGTAGGTTTCCAGATGCAACAACTCGTACCCGGCCCGGATCAGCCGGTCCAGCCCCGCTTCCTCAAGGCCCATCTCTTCCAGAAACATCTGTGCCTCATCCGGGTCAAGCTGGCTGATTTCCTCTTCGATTGCGGCAGAAATCACCACATGCGCGTTGCCCTCGTCTGCCGCCATTTTGGCCACGCGTTCAGAGAACTCATTTCCGGTTGCCGCAGCACTTTCTTCGACATTACACACGTATAGCACGGGTTTCGTCGTCAGCAGTTGCAGCATGTTCCAGGCTTTGCGGTCCTCAGCGTCCACGTCTACCACCCTGGCGGGTTTGCCTTCTTCCAGCACCGCAAGGGCGGCCCGCAAGAGGCGATCCTGCTGCACCGCTTCCTTGTCTCCACCCCGGATTTTCCGGGAAAGATTCTGAAGCCGCCGCTCGATTGATTCCATATCGGATAACATCAGTTCCGTTTCGATGGTCTGCGCGTCGGCGATCGGGTCGATCCGCCCTTCCACATGGGTCACGTCCTCATCTTCGAAACAGCGCAACACATGGGCAATGGCGTCAACCTCGCGGATATTGGCCAGAAACTGGTTGCCCAGCCCTTCGCCTTTGCTGGCGCCTTTCACCAGCCCGGCGATGTCGACAAATGTCATCCTTGTCGGAATGATCTGTTTTGAGCCGGCGACTTCGGCCAGCCTGTCCAGCCGCGGGTCAGGCACGCCCACCTCGCCGACATTGGGCTCAATCGTGCAGAACGGGAAATTTGCCGCCTGTGCCGCGGCTGTTTTCGTCAATGCATTGAACAGCGTTGACTTCCCGACATTCGGCAAGCCGACTATTCCCATCTTGAAGCCCATTGCGCCTCTCCTGATCTGAATTCCCGGCTGCTTCTAGTCTTTCGGGGGAACAGGTGCAAGCAGACCCAGAAAGGTGCCGAGGTATAATTCATTTCCGCTATGCTTGCGCTCAGGCGCAATCACCGGCCACGCCCCCTGCATTCACAGAAAAACACGCCCGGCTCACGTCCCGACACAATGCGGTTTGGCCGATTGTGTCGTTTGAAACGCGGGCCTAACCTTATTCCGGACGCGACAGACAGGAGTTTGAAATGAAACGCTTTCTTGCAGTACTCATATTCATTGCGGCCACGAACAGTGCCTTTGCTGCTGATTATGTCTTCGGGCTGGGCACCAGCGAGTTCAACAGAAACGGTGCTGACAGCACCGGCATCTTTTCCGCCGAAATCCACGGAGATCCGTTTTTCAGGAAAAACCGGTTCAGCCTTTCTGTCTTTGGTGTGGCGACGGTACATAGTTCGGGTGATCTGTTTGTTGGCGCCGGGCTTTCCGGATTGTTTGATTTCAACAACAACTGGTTCATCGAAGGCAGCATTGCCCCCGGTTTTTTCCATGAATCACGCGCCAACAACGACCTTGGCAGTTCTTTTGAAATTCGCAGCCTGCTGGGGGCTGGTTATCAACTGCAATCGGGCGACCGGATTTCCCTCGCCATAACCCACAAGTCGAACGCCGGCGTTTCCGCGACAAATCCGGGGGTGAACGCTGTCTTGCTTCGCTACCGCCACAGTTTCTGACCGGCCTTGGTTGCGGCGGCATGAAGGATTGCATTTCACGGCGTTATTCTGCACATCAGTGTCAAAGCACAGCAAGGATGCCCGCATGACACGGATAGATCAGAAATTCGCCCGCCTGAAAGCCGCCAGAAAAAAGGCGTTTGTTTCCTATATCATGGCGGGGGACCCGGACTATGATACGACACTTGGCCTGTTGCAGGGGCTGCCTGATGCCGGTGTGGATATTATCGAGCTTGGCATTCCTTTCACCGACCCGATGGCAGACGGGCCAACCATTCAGCTTGCCGGGCAGCGGGCGCTTGAGGCAGGCATGACCCTGAGCCGCGTTCTTGAAATGGTTCGCGCGTTCCGCAAAACCGACAACACGACGCCGATCGTGCTGATGGGCTATTACAACCCGATCTATAACCGCGGCGTCGACAAATTCCTTTCCGACGCCAAAGAAGCGGGGGTTGACGGGCTGATCGTGGTTGATCTGCCACCGGAAGAGGATGAGGAACTCTGCATTCCGGCCCAGGCGGCGGGGCTGAATTTCATCCGGCTGGCCACCCCCACAACCGATGACGCGCGCTTGCCCAAGGTGCTGCAAAACACCTCGGGTTTTGTCTATTACGTTTCAATCACCGGCATCACCGGCGCCGCCGAGGCCAGCGCTGCCGACGTTGGCCCCGAGGTGGCGCGGATCAAGGCGAAAACCGATTTGCCGGTGATCGTGGGCTTTGGCATCAACACGCCGGACAAGGCCGAGGCGGTGGCCAAGGTGGCGGATGGCGCGGTTGTCGGCTCGGCCATCGTGGGCCGGATTGCGGCGGGTGATAGTGTCGCGGATGTTCTGGCCTTTGTGAAAACACTGGCGGACGGGGCGCATCGGGCCTAGGTCTACGCCCTGGGGTTTTGTAAAGCACCGGAGCGGCATTGCCGTGACGCGCCCGACCCTCCCCACGGGAGGGCGCATGGCAGCGTTGTTTTATGTGTGTCGGTCATAGTGGAATGCGGCGTTATCAAATGTGATAGCTGTTGCAGCGCCCACCCAGGATCGGGCGCGTCACGGCGATGCCTGAAATAATGATAAATATACGAGTTTAAGGGAAATACCATGAAACAAGACCCAATCGCCCAGATTGCCAAAATCAGACAATCCCATCCGAACAACCTGATGGCGCGCCATTTCGACATGGCGTATTTCCGCGCTCTGGAACCGGCCCTGCAACAGCGCCTGCTGAAAATCATCGCCTCCGGCATTGCCAACCCCGACAGTTCGATGGGGGCCTATGCGATGGACGCGCAGGACTACGAGGATTTCGCGCCGTTCTTTGATGCGCTGATCCGCGATTTCCACGGCATCCCCGCTGATACCCCGATTGCCCAGCCGCATGACTGGGATACCACGCAGGCGGCTTGTGATCTGGGCGCAATTGATCCGGCGCTGAAAGATGTTTCCATGCGGGTGCGGGTGGCGCGCAATGCGGCATCCTTCCCCTTGCCCGGTGCGATGGACAGGGCGCAACGGGTGGCGTTTGAAACCCTTGCCGCGGATGCTTTTGCCAAACTGGCGGAAAACCCCGCGTTTGGTGGCCAATACCTGTCGATCACCCCCGGTTCACCCTATGAAATCAGCGCCGAAGAATACGACCGCCGTGTTGCCGCCCACCAGATGTTCAAGGACATGAGCAGTGACCGTTTCCTGAATGTTGCAGGTATTTCCGGTGACTGGCCCTACGGGCGCGGGATGTATGTGTCCGAGGATCAGGATTTTCTGGTCTGGGTCGGTGAAGAGGACCACCTGCGCATCATGGCGATGCAAAAGGGGGGCAACCTGAATGCGCTGTTTGACCGCCTTCACGCAGGGCTGGAGGTTCTGGAGGGGCTGCTGCCCGAATTCGCGATGTCCGGTAAATATGGCGCGATTGCCTCCTGCCCGACCAATCTGGGCGCCGGTATGCGGGCCAGCCTGCATATGAAACTGCCCAGGCTGACCAAAGGCGGCACCGACCTGTCGGCGGTCACCAATACGGCCAAAGGGCTGGGCCTTGCGGTGCGCGGGGC
>JALSRG010000121.1 GCA_026984915.1 Marinosulfonomonas sp.
AGCGAAGCCAGCACCCGCGTCGTGGTTTCCTTCAGGTTTTCCTGAATGGCCGAATCCAGCGGCAGCACCGCGTTCTTGTCCTCGATGAAATCACCAAGCTGGCTGTCTTCCTCATCCCCGATCGGGGTTTCAAGGCTGATCGGCTCCTTGGCGATCTTCATCACCTTGCGCACTTTTTCCAGCGGCATTTGCAGCTTCTCGGCCAGTTCCTCGGGCGTTGGCTCGCGGCCGATTTCGTGCAGCATCTGGCGGCCGGTGCGCACCAGTTTGTTGATGGTTTCGATCATATGCACCGGAATACGGATGGTGCGGGCCTGATCGGCGATCGAACGGGTGATCGCCTGGCGGATCCACCATGTTGCGTAGGTGCTGAATTTATAGCCGCGGCGGTATTCGAATTTGTCCACCGCCTTCATCAGGCCGATATTGCCTTCCTGAATGAGATCAAGGAATTGCAGCCCGCGGTTGGTGTATTTCTTGGCAATCGAGATCACCAGACGCAGGTTGGCCTCGACCATTTCCTTCTTGGCCTGCCGTGCCTCTTTCTCACCCTTTTGCACCTGCTGCACGATGCGGCGGAATTCAGGGATATCCAGCCCGATATACTGCCCGATCTGGGCCATTTCAGCGCGCAGTTCCACAACCTTTTCCGTCGAGCGTTCAATAAAGGCCTGCCAGCCACGGCCCGGTTTTTCTGCCATTCTTTCCAGCCAGCTCGGGTCCAGTTCGTAACCACGATAAGCGTCGATAAATTCGCGCCGGTTGATACGGGCCTGATCGGCCAGTTTCACCATGTTGCTGTCAATCGACATGATCCGCCGGTTGATGCCGTAAAGCTGGTCGATCAGGGCTTCGATCCGATTGTTATGCAGGTGCAATTCGGTGACCAGTTGAACAATCTCGCTGCGCAGCTTCTGGTACTTTCCTTCGGATTTTTCTGAAAAACTCTTGTCTTCGTTCAGCGTGGCCGAAATGCGCAGATCCTGCATTTCCGACAGCATTTCATAATCGTCAGCGATGCGGCTGAGGGTTTCCAGAACGCGCGGTTTCAGCGCTGCTTCCATTGCCGCCAGCGAGACGTTGGCCTGTTCGTCCTCGTCATCCTCGTCGTCATCGTCTGACTTTATCGGGTTGCCATCGGCGTCAAGCGTCGGTGTGTCGTCCTTTTTGGGCGCAGACGCAGCACCGGCTTGTGGCGCAACAACAGGCTCGACCTCCGCGTCCTCTTCCATTGCGTTGCCAAAGGTGGTTTCAAGGTCGATCACGTCGCGCAACAGAATGTCTTCTGACAGCAATTCGTCACGCCAGATCGTGATCGCCTGAAATGTCAGAGGGCTTTCGCACAGCCCCAGTATCATCGTGTTGCGGCCTGCCTCGATCCGTTTGGCGATGGCAATCTCACCCTCGCGTGACAACAGTTCGACCGAGCCCATTTCGCGCAGATACATGCGCACCGGATCATCGGTGCGGTCCAGCTTTTCCGTGGTCGAGGTTGCAACCGCAACTTCGCGCGAAGTGTTTGCCTCGACGACTTCTGTCGAGCCCTTTTCCTCTTCCTCGGCTTCATCGTTCTCGATGATGTTGATGCCCATTTCCGAAAGCATGGACATGACATCTTCGATCTGTTCGCTGGATACCTGTTCGGGTGGCAATACCTGGTTGAGCTGGTCGTAGGTAATATAGCCGCGCGTGCGCGCCTCGGCGATCATCTTCTTTACGGCGGCCTGGCTCATATCCACCATTGGTTCGTTCTGCTGATCGTCCTGCTTGCGGTCGTTGGTGTCTTTTGCGGCCATGTAGGTTGCTCCTTGCGCGGGCAGTCGGGGCGGTAGGTGATTCGGCTGAATATTTCGCGAATCATTACCCGCGAATCACTGATTCGCCCACCCGTTTACCCTGATTTCTTTATCTGTTCCTCACCAAACTGCTCAATTCGGGCGTTGTCTGCCTTTTGCATAGGTGATTTTTCCCAATAGTTGCTCAAAGGCATGCCGTTCCTCTCGGTCCAGTTTTGCGCCATTTGGCCCCGTATCATAGGTTGTCTTGTCCTCGGTCTCACTGCGCTCGGCGCGGTTTCTGGCTTCGGCTGCCTGTGACAACCGCCATGTCAGCCCCTCATCAGCCAAACCGCTCATATCCTGCATTGCTTCGGCTATCTCACGCTCTGCACCCTGTTTCGCAGACAGCTTTGCCAGTTCTTCCGCCAGACACATTGCAGCTATTTCACCGTTACCCGGCGCGCGAACCGAGGGCGCAATCTGCACATGGCGAGGTGCAAACAGTTTTTCAAGAACCGGGGCCCCAAGTTTCTCCTCGATACAGCTTCGCAAATCTTCTTTGTCGGCATGGGCCAAAATGGCTCCAAGAATATCCCGGTGACCCCGGTCGGACAATTCCAGCCGTTCCAGCGCCGGCTCAAAATCCGGCAGAATGGCCGGGGTTGAAATCAATGTCGCCAGAATGACCGCCTCGCGAAGGTGGTCTTCCACCCCGCTTCCGGCCGCCACCAACAAGGAATTTTTCGTGCTGGGTTGGGTTGGCGGTGCAATATTCTTTCGAAACCGCCCCCATCCCGCCGCCTTTTTCGGGCCGAACAGATCACGGCGCAGGCGGTTGATCTCCTGCCCGTAATGGCTGCGCACCGACGGATCCTTGATGGATCGGATGATGCTGCGCAACCGTTTGTCCAGCGCCGCCCTGCGTTCAGGGCTGTCAAACACCTGCCCATCGGTTTCCCGCTGCCAGAGCAACTGCACCATGGGCTGGGCCTTGTCCAGAATGGCCTTCATGGCAGAGGCGCCACGCGCCCGGATGACATCATCCGGGTCCTCGTTTGCCGGCATCAGGGCAAACCGAAGCGACTGGCCTGCCTCGATCAGCGGCAAAGCCAGATCAACCAGCCGTTGCGCCGCGCTGATACCGGCCTTGTCGCCATCCAGGGCAATGATCGGCTCGGGCGCAATCCGCCAGAGCATCTGCAACTGGCTTTCGGTGATGGCTGTGCCCAACGGGGCCACGGTTGCGCCAAACCCTGCCTCGGCCAGGGCAATCACATCCATGTAACCTTCGGCGACAATCAAGGGCTGGCCTTTCCCTGCCGCCTGGCGGGCGGACCCGTGATTATAAAGACTGCGCCCCTTGTCAAACAGCGCGGTTTCCGGCGAATTCAGATATTTCGCCCGCGCATTTTCGGCCATCGCCCGCCCGCCCAGCGCAATCGCCCGACCGCGTGCATCGCGGATCGGAAAGATGATCCGCCCGCGAAACCGGTCATAAGGCTGTCCGCCATCATCGGGTTTTGCGGCCAGCCCGGCATCAATGATCAGTTCAGGCGCCACGCCCTTGCCCGTCAAATGCGCCCACAAAACCCGCCGGCTATCCGGCGCAAAGCCGATTTCCCATCGGTTGCGCGCCGCCTCGGACAATCCCCGCCCATTCAGGTATTCGCGCGCCATGGCCGCCGCACCCGTATTCAGTTGAAGACGGTAAAACTGTACCGCCTGCTCCATGACCTCAGCCAAAACACTGCGCCGGTCTGCCTTTTCCTGCGCTTTCGGATCACGTTTCGGGATGGGCATGCCCACCTCGCGTGCCAGAATTTCGACCGCTTCCATGAAGCCGACATTTTCGGTTTCACGCACAAAGCTGATCGCATCTCCTTTGGCATGGCAGCCAAAACAGTAATAGAAACCCTTTTGGTCATCCACATGAAAGCTTGCGGTTTTCTCCTGATGGAACGGGCAAGGTGCCCACATATCGCCCTTGGCCTGGTTGGACTTGCGCGTATCCCACATGACCTTGCGCCCCACCACCTGAGACAGTGAGGTTCGCGTTCTTAGGTCTTCAAGGAATCCCGGGGGTAAACTCATGCGGCGATTATCAGCAGGTGTAACACCCGAGTCCAGAGGCCGAACGGATTAATCTTGTTCCCGCAAGGCTTGCGCCGTGCAGGATTTCATGGCACGCCACAGATCTTCTGTCGCTGTCCGGGCCATGGATCGCGGCACCATGATCTGGAACGTTTCCGCACCAATCTTTGAGAAAACCGCTGGCACATGCCCCAACAGGCTGACGGATGCGTGCCCCCGCCTGAAATGGGCCGGCCGCAAATCCAAAGGCGTCAAACGCGCCAAAACACCTGTCAGCCCTGACCCCGTCAGATTCATCACCAGCCAGCCATCGGTTTTGTCCACGACAGCGGCATGTTTGCGCAGGGCTTTATCAGGAGGTGGGCCAAGCAATAATGCGCAGCTCAAACCATTCCAGACCAGTCTGGCATTCTTCTTGCTGCTGGTTCGGTTGGGTTTTGGAAAGCCCATTCCACAGGCCTTGGTCAATATCTCTGACACGGCGGCTTCTGCCCCCTCAAAGGGCATGATCAGCGAAATATTGGCCGGCACTACTTCGGACAGGCGCAAGGAGCCAACCTCTCGCGGCAACAGGTTCCGCCCTGGATATTCTGCGGCCAATTCAGTCACGGGCGCGTCCTCCATCTGGGTCAAAAAATACCGGGTCACAGACCTCACACAGGGTTTCGATTTTGCGGACATGGTCCACCACGCGAATGAACGCGCCCTGTCGCGCGCGCCCATTGCGCAAGAACCCCAGCGCGAGTGAACTGCCCAGTGTTGGCGAGTAACAGGCACTGGTCGTATGGCCCTGCGCATTCTCCGCCACCGCCAGATTGCCCGGCGCAAAAAGGTAGGCCCCGGCCGTCAATTGCCTGACCGTTCCAACCGGGCGCAACCCGACCAACTGTTCCCGTTCCCGGCCGTTCAAGCCGGGCCGTTTCGCCGCCGCCTTGCCAATGAAATCCCGGCGCACAGTCAGCAGTTTTTCCATCCCCAGATCAAAAGGTGTTACCCGCCCGTCGATCTCTGCATGGGTCAGAAATCCTTTCTCGATGCGCAGGACATTCAACGCCTCCATACCATAGGCGCCCCCGCCCATGGCCTCTGCCTTTGCCAGCAAATCCTGGAAAATGGCCGCGCCAAAGCGCGCCGGAACGGCAATTTCATAGGCGTGTTCACCAGAAAACGAGATGCGAAACAGCCGGCCGGAGACAGCACCTGTCGTCACCTGGCCACAGGCCATGAAGGGGAACGCTTCACTGCTGATCGCCCTGTCCAGCACCTGATTGACCAACGCCTGCGCCTTGGGTCCGGCAACGGCAAACTGGGCCCAGTCTTCGGTTACCGACGCAAATCTGACATTCATCTCCGGGCAGAGGCATTGCTGGACAAATTCCAGATGTTGCAGAACCTGCGCCGCCGCGGCTGTAGTTGTGGTGATGACAAAATGGCGGGCGGCGAAACGCGCGCATGTGCCATCGTCCATCACATGGCCGTCTTCGCGCAGCATCAGCCCATAGCGCACCCGCCCCACCTTCAGGGATGACATGCGGTTTGCATAGATGAAATCGAGGAAAGCGGCGGCATCCGGCCCCTGGACATCGATCTTTCCCAATGTGGAAACATCCGTAATTCCAACGCATTGCCGCACCATGTTGACTTCGCGGTCACAGGACTGACGCCAGGTCTTTTCACCCGGCTTCGGAAAGAACAGGGGCCGAAACCACAGGCCGGCCTCAACCATCGGCGCGCCACGTTCCATGCAGATTTCATGCGTGGTGCTGAATCGTTCCGGGGCAAACCCCGCCCCCCTGCCGCCCGCGCCCATGGCGGCAATGGAAACCGGTTCATAAGGTGGCCGGAATGTTGTCGTACCGGTCTCGGAAATGTCCCGCCCGGTTGCTTTTGCCAGCACGGCCAATGCGTTGACGTTGGAATTCTTGCCCTGATCCGGCGCCATGCCCAGGGTCGTGTAGCGTTTCATATGTTCTGAAGAGGCCAGATTTTCGCGCGCGGACAGTTCAACATCCTTCACCGTCACATCGTTCTGGAAATCCAGCCATTTCCGCCCCGCACCGTCCACAACCCATAACGATTGGACGCTGTATGCGCCGTCTTCAGCCGCCGGAGGCAGCAGCCGGACTGGCTTTGTCCCACTGGCTTCCAACGCCTTTTTCGCAGCCTCTATTCCCGATCGCAGGCAGGCTGATGTGGTCATTTCACCATCGGCGGCCCCGGCAACAAACAATCCCGGTGCAGGGTTGCTGCCGGGGACAAAGGCCGAAATCCTTTCGTCCCAGACCGGCCGGCCATTCAAATGCGAGGCCAGATGAATTGTCGGATTCCAGCCACCGGAAACGGCCAGGCAATTCGCCTCAACCCGTTGCGTGCCACTCGCTGTCCGGATGGTGATAGAGTCCAGCCCCATCCGGCCTTTTGTGTCACAAACCTGCGCTCCGGTGAAGGTCGGGCAATCCACCCCCGGCGCCGCATCCGCCCGGCTGTCGATCAGAGCCGTGACCTCAATACCGGCAGCCAGCAGGTCAGCCGCGGTTCGCGCCGCGCCGTCGTTATTGCCAAACACAGCCACTTTCCGGCCCGCAACAGCCCCCCAGCGATTGAGGTAGGCGCGCACCGCGCCGGCCATCATCACCCCCGGCCGGTCATTGTTTGCAAAGGCAACCGGGCGCTCCAATGCGCCCGCGCAAAGCACAGCCTGTCTTGCATGTATCCGCCAAAACCGCTCAAACGGCACATCATCCGGGATCTCGCCAAGATGGTGCGCAACCTTTTCCAGGGCGCTGTATGTTCCCTGATCATAGGTTCCGGTCACGGTGGTTCGGGGCATCAGCCTGACATTGCCCATGCCCCGCAATTCGGCCTCCAGATCGCTGGCCCAATCGCATCCGGGGCGACCGTCCACCTCTTCGGTTTCCGCCAGCAAGCGCCCGCCACATTGTCTGTCAGATTCCGCAAGGATCACATCTGCCCCTGATTGCGCTGCGGTCTTGGCGGCCATCAGACCGGCCGGTCCGGCCCCAATGACCAGCACGTCACAATGCGCAAACATTTTTTCGCAGACTGTGTCATCTGCCACTTTCGGCAATGCGCCCAGCCCTGCGGCTCGACGAATGACCGGCTCATAAAGCCGCTGCCAGAATGATCTGGGCCACATGAAGGTCTTGTAATAGAAACCGGCAGAAAGAAACGGCGCTGCCAGATCGTTCAGTGCCAGCAGATCCAGACGCAGGGACGGCCAGGCATTCTGACGGCTGGCTTCCAGCCCTTCATAGAGTTCCTGCGTAGTGGCACGCATGTTCGGAACACGGCCTTTTCCCCTGAGCAGGGTCACCAGCCCGTTGGGTTCTTCTGCACCCGCAGTCATAATTCCGCGCGGGCGGTGGTACTTGAAAGACCGGCCAACCAGCAAGACATCATTGGCCAGCAAAGCCGAGGCCAGCGTATCTCCGGCCCGGCCGCAATACCGCCTGCCGTCAAAGGAAAACGGCACCGAAATGCCACCATCAATCAAACCTTTGCCTTCAACCCGCATTGTCACCTCGCTTAATGCTGGCAGCCAGCCTGCAGGACTTGATCTCATGCGTATTCGTGTCGCGCGTCACCACGATCCAGGCCCGACAGCCGGATTGATGCTGCCATAAATCACGGGTTTCACCTGCCGGATTTTCACGATTGTGAAGATAGTCATCCCAATCCTGCGCTGTGGCATCGGGCGCAGGCCGGTTCAAATAGCTGGCAGCACCCTTGTAATAAAACTCGCGGCTGTCGCGTTCGCCGCACAGGGGGCAATTGATCCGCATCGCTCAATCCTTCCAATCCATAGATGGCACACCAACCGCCCCCGAAGGGATGGCAGCCGAAATCATGATGAAACTGGCCCTAATGGAGGTTATGCTGGGCACCTGTTCCCTCCTCGTCCATCAGGCCGACACCGGTGCGAAACCGGTCAAGCCGGAAACGGGCAATGGTCGGATGCGGCTCTCCGCGGGCCATCAGATGGGCAAACCCGTATCCGGAACCGGGCACCGCCTTGAACCCGCCATAGCACCAGCCGGCGTTCAGATAGAGGCCGTCCACACTGGTTTTGTCGATGATCGGGGATCCGTCCGGCGTCATATCCATGATCCCGCCCCAACTGCGCAAAACCCGCGCCCGCCCGATCATCGGCATCAGGGTCATTCCGGCTTCCATCACATGCTCGGCGCGCGGCAGGTTGCCGCGTTGCGCATATGAAGCGTAGTAGTCGAGGTCACCCCCGAAAACCAAACCGCCCTTGTCGGACTGGCTGATATAAAAATGCCCCATGCCAAAGCTGATCACATGGTCGATAACCGGTTTTAACCCCTCGGTTACAAAGGCTTGCAGGATATGGCTTTCGATCGGCAATCGCATCCCCGCCATGGCGGCCACCTGCGAAGACCGACCGGCAACAACGATGCCAACCTTTCTGGCCCGAATGGCGCCCCGGCGCGTTTGCACGCCGCTCACCCGGCCATTGACAATGTCAATGCCGGTGACTTCGCAGTTTTGAATCAGGTCAACACCCAGCTGATCCGCCGCCCGTGCATAGCCCCAGGCCACAGCATCGTGGCGGGCCGTACCGGCATCCGGTTGCAACAGGCCGCCATGGATGGGAAATCGGCCATTTTCATAATCCAGATAGGGAACACGTTTTTTCAGTTCAGCACGGTCAAGCAACTCGGCATTGTCGCCCCTGTTGCGCATGGCGTTGCCCATACGCACAAACGCATCCCGCTGCCCGTCCGAATGAAACAGCGAAATGACCCCGCGCGGCGAAAACATGACGTTGAAATTCAGCTCTTGCGCCAGATCGCGCCAGAGCCGGAGTGAATGGGTATAAAACTCACCATTCCCGGGGCGTGCATAGGTCGAGCGAACAATCGTTGTATTGCGTCCGACATTCCCGCCACCAAGCCAGCCTTTTTCAAGAACGGCTATTCTACCCGCCGAATGGTTCTTTGCCAGATAATAGGCGGTAGACAAACCATGCCCGCCCCCGCCGATGATCACGATGTCATATTCGGGTTTCGGTTCCGGATTGCGCCATTGGGGTTTCCAGCCGGTGTTTCCCGCAAAACCCTGCCGCAATACCTGCCAGCCTGAAAACCGCATACCCGCTTATCCTCCCGTCCGGCGCCATTAGAACCTGTTCACACAGCAAGTATCAATGGGCAATCCGCAGATTACCCACCGGTTGGCTATTGCCGGTTTTTTTGTCTTACAATCCCTTTGCCTTGTAGCTGCTTGCAACCCGGCCAATCGAAACGATATAGGCGGCAACCCGCAGGTCGTGAACGTCATCGCGCCCGTGCCAGACTTCACGCATATTCTGATAGGCAATGCGCATCGTGTCATCCAGCCCCGAGCGCACCAGTTCCAGTTCATCGGCCCCGCGCAGGTACTTTTCCTTGAAATCCGGTCGCATTGACCACGCGTCCCCCAGATAGCGGTCCAGCCGTTCCAGCTCGTCAATCAGCATCCGGTGCCGCGCTTCTTCCTGGCGCCGCTGCATCCGGCCAAAGCGGATATGGCTCAGGTTCTTGACCCATTCGAAGTAGGAAACCGTCACACCACCGGCGTTGGCATACATGTCCGGTATGATCACCGTGCCCTTGTGGCGCAGAATTTCGTCCGCGCCTGCGGTGATCGGCCCGTTTGCCGCCTCGATAATCAAGGGCGCCCGGATGCCTTTTGCGTTTTTCAGACTGATCACGCCCTCCATCGCCGCCGGGATCAGAATGTCGCATTCCGCCTCAAGCAGTCTGGCCCCGTCCTTGTTGAAATGGGTGTCTGCATAGCCTTTCAGCCCGCCGTGTTTCTGCAGCCATTCATGGATACGCTCGACATGCAATCCTTCGGGGTCGTAAATTCCGCCGTCACGTTCAATGATCCCGACAATTTTCGCGCCGTCTTCTTCGGCCAGGAATTTGGCGGCGTGGTAGCCCACATTCCCCAAGCCCTGCACGATCACCCGTTTGCCGTCCAGATCCCCCGACAGCCCGGCCTTGGCCACGTCTTCCGGATGGCGAAAAAATTCGCGCAAGGCAAACTGCACCCCGCGCCCCGTTGCCTCGACCCTGCCCTTGATACCACCAGAATTCAACGGCTTGCCGGTAACACAGGCCCGGGAATTGATGTCGGTCGTGTTCATCCGCGCATACTGGTCAGCAATCCAGGCCATTTCCCGTTCCCCGGTTCCCATGTCCGGTGCCGGTACATTTTGCGCCGGATTGATCAGGTCGCGTTTGATCAGTTCATAGGCGAACCGCCGTGTGATCAGTTCCAGTTCCTGTTCGTCATATTTGCGCGGGTCGATGCAAAGCCCGCCCTTCGAGCCACCGAAAGGTGTTTCCACAAGGGCGCATTTATAGGTCATCAGCGCGGCAAGCGCTTCTACCTCATCCTGATTGACGCCGGTTGCAAAACGGATGCCCCCTTTTACCGGCTCCATATGCTCGGAATGTACCGACCGATAGCCGACAAAGGTTTCAAGCTTGCCTCTCAAACGAACTCCAAACCGCACTGTATACGTCGCATTACATACGCGGATTTTCTCTTCCAGACCTGGGGACAGATCCATCAGCGCCACCGCGCGGTTGAACATCAGGTCAACGGATTCTCGAAAGCTGGGTTCGTTTTTCGGGGCCATTTCACTCTCCTTAACACATGCGACAGAATCGCACAGCCTACCTAAGGCACCCTAGGCCTTAATTCTAATTGTTGCATCTGGAAATTCAAATTGAATGAACAGACTCATTCAATTCCGGCAAGATGATTCGCGAAACAGTTGTATTATGCCCGCATAACCGTTTCCAAAACTGCATTAATTATTTTCGCAAAACTGCAAATTCTTCAGTGTTTTTTAATTTTTTGCCCCCTTTCACCCTGTCATTGCCCCATTTTCGCCACAACCGGGTGTATATATGCCTCCTGCGCGAATTGCGTGATCTTGCAGGTGGTGTGCTGCGTACCATCAAGGAAAGGGCGAGTTATGACATTGGACAGAACTGGCAATTTGGCCAGCAATACCGGCGGGCTGGAGAGTAAAGAGGCGCAAAAGCCGCGTTTCAGCCTGAAGGATGCTATCCGACAAGCCCGGGCATTTCGCCGCGACGAAGGCGGAACACTCATCGTGTTTGCGCTCTTCATTTTCGTTCTGATGCTGATGGTCGGCGGTATGGCCGTTGACTTCATGCGCTTTGAATCCACCCGGACAAAGCTGCAAAACACGGTGGACCGCGCCGTTCTGGCCGCCGCATCGCTCAATCAGCCGCTCGACCCGCAATCGGTGGTCGAAGATTACTTTGCCAAAGCCGGCATGAGCGATTTTCTGGTCTCTGTAAATGTGCAGGAAAGCCTGAACAGCCGCATTGTAACCGCAAACACAAATGCCGTCATTCCGACGCTGTTTCTAAAGATGTCTGGCATCAACAGCCTTTCTGCCCCGGCTGCCGGCACTGCGGAAGAAAGCGAATCCAATGTAGAGATTTCTCTGGTTCTGGATATTTCCGGCTCCATGGGGCGCAACAACAAGATCGTCAACCTGCGCTCCGCCGCAAAGGAATTCGTCAACACGATGCTGAAGCCGGAATCGGTGGACAAAGTCAGCATCTCGCTGATTCCCTACACCGCACAAGTCAATGCGGGGCCGGCTATCTTTAATCAGTTGAATGTTGTCGGACCGGCCTCGACGGCATCGCGCACCTATCCGCTGCAGCCCTATACACACTGTATTGACTTTGATCCGGTTGATTTCAACTCGACTGCGCTGGACTTCTCAAAAGCTTATCGCCAGATGCAGCACTTCGAGTGGAGTTCGAGAAGCCATCACCCGATCAACAATCCTGGCTGCCCCAAGCGTACCTTTGAAAGAATTGTACCTTTCAGCCAGAGCATTTCCAGCTTGGAAAACACGATCAACCAGTATCGCGCCCGCGCCAATACCGCCATTCATATCGGCATGAAGTGGGGGTCCGCTCTGCTGGACCCGGCAACCCGGCCCATCATCGCAAATCTGACCAGCACAGGTGTGGTTGATTCAACATTTGCCAACCGCCCTGCCGAATGGGACGATCCGGACGCGTTGAAAGTTGTTGTTCTGATGACGGATGGTGAAAATGTTAACACCTACCGGATCAGGAACTGGGCCTACAACTCGCCCAGTGAATACGCGTTCTGGAACAGAAATGCCCTGTGGTATTACCTGTATCGCCATGTCTCTTCTTCTCGCCGGTACCGTTATTACTACAGAAAGTATTCTGCCGCACAGGCCGATAACATGCTGTCAAACATTTGCGATGCGGCAAAAAACAATGGCATCACCGTATTCACCATCGGATTTGAGGTGGGCAACCACGGCGCCGACGTCATGCGTGACTGTGCGTCGACCCCCAGCCACTTCTTCCGCGTGGAAGGTGTTGAGATTTCAGATGCCTTCCGGGCAATTGCCCACCAAATCAACCGTCTGAGGCTGACCCAATGATACGTCTTCTCAAACCCCTGTTTCGTGGTCTGCGCGCCCTGCGCAGACGCGAAGACGGAAACGCGACGATTGAGTTCGTAATCCTCTTTCCGGCGTTCATCATGATTTTCGTCTCGGCATTCGAGTCAGGCATTCTCATGACACGCAACGTGATGCTGGAGCGTGCGCTTGATATCTCGGTGCGGGGCTTGCGCCTGGGGGTATGGAAGCCGGCCCCGACCCATACCGAGCTGAAAAGAACGATCTGCAATCTTGCGGGGATCATCCCCGACTGCATGAATACCGTGTTGGTTGAGCTGCGTCCGGTTGACAACAACACCTGGGAGCCTCTGACCCCGAACGCGACCTGCGTAGACCGGGACGAAGAGATCAATACAACACCCAATTTCAACAGTGGTACCGATAACGAGTTGATGCTGGTCCGCGTCTGCGCCGTCTTTGATCCGATTTTCCCCCTGTCCAGTCTGGGGCTGAAACTGGCACAAGACAACACCGGTGCCTACGCGTTGGTTGCAACAACTGCCTTTGTAAACGAGCCTTCATCATGAAAAAGTTTTTTGAAAATGTTCTGTTTCGCCTGCGCCTGTTTCGTCAGGACGTCAAAGGAACGCTGTCGGTAGAAACCGTCATCATCTTCCCGATGCTGGGCTGGGCCTACATTGCCATGTTTATCTACTTTGATGCATTCAAGGCCCAAACCATCAACCTGAAAGCCGCCTATACGATCAGCGATTTGCTTTCGCGTGAAATCAATCCGGTCAATATGGATTATCTCAATGGCATGAATAAGGTCTATGACTACCTGACCTATTCCAGCGATCCGACCTGGATACGCGTTACTGTCGTGAAATGGAGCAATGACGACAATGCCTTCCACGTTCAGTGGTCCAAGGCCACCAAGAGCCGCCCGTCCATTACCGACGATACGATTGCCCTGATCTCCAACCAGATCCCGACCATGCCGGAAAGCGACTCGGTCATCGTGGTCGAGACAAACATGACATACGAACCGGCCTTCAATGTCGGGCTGTCCTCTTTCAGCATGAAAAACCTCGTCGTCACGCGCCCCCGCTTTGCGCCGCAATTGCTGTGGGATCCCAACGCCTAGGCTTCATCTCAGAGACTTTCATGCGGCGGCTGAACGATTCAGCCGCCGTTTTTGTCTTGAACCAGAAAGGTCAGTATCTCCGACATGGTCTTGGCCTGCGGGGCCGCCGTCACTCCGCCAACCCCAATCCGGGTTCCGAAGCGCCACCAGATACCCGGCGCCCACACGCGCGGGCGCGGCTGTATCAGGCGAACCGAAAACCCATGCGACGGCTTGAAGGCAAACGTGCCACGGCTGACCGATTTGATTTCGTCAATCTTTGCCAACACACGCCCGGCGCTGTCGTGCATGTCTTCTTCAGTCAGGGTAATGGTCAGACCGGTTGCCCGACGCAAACGTTCAGCCACCCATAGGGCAGAAAAGCCGAAGCAGATCAGAAAAACACGCGAAATCAGAGCCATACCATCGGTTGCCAGCCCAAGATACAACAGTAGCACCCCCAGTGATACAAGTACCAGCAGGGCAAAAATCCGGCGCGGGACCGATGCCTTGAGTTCGGCCAGAACCCTGGGCGCATTTTCCGGGGTGGTATCGGGCATTGCGGTTTTCCTATATGTTTTTTGCTGCTTATCGCGCTTTGCATGACAAATCGAGGTGAAAACCCGCCGTCAGGGTTTGTTCAACCGCCTGACTGTTCAACTCCGACCGCCTTGCGCGCCATATCCCAGTATATTTCTTCCACTTTCTCGCGGGACAGCCGGCCTCCCTCCCGAAACCAGGTATTCACCCCGGTCAGCATGGCAATAAGCGCCATCGTCGCCAGTTTGGTATCCGGAACCGAAAAGACGCCGGCCACTTGCCCGGCACACAGAATATCTTCCAACGCGTCCTCATAGGTTTTGCGCAAAATCTCAATTCGTTGGAAATTTTCCGGCGTCAGATTCCGCAACTCCATATAGGCAATGAATACCGCGTCCGGCCGTTCCAGGTGAAACCGGATATGGAAACGGACAAAGGCCTCCAGCCGCTCCGGCGGAGTCTTGCCCTTTTCGGCCACGTCCCAGGCGCGCAGCAGATCCTCCATATGCGATTTCATCAAATCAAACAGCAGCGTCTGCTTGTCGGGCGTATAAAGATACAGCGCCCCGGCCTGCACCCCCACTTCAGCAGCAATCCGGCGCATGGAAACTGCGGCAAAGCCCGCTCTGGCAAACAGCCGCAGGGCGGCCGCCCGCACCCGCGGCCCGGTTGTTTCCGAATGAGATCCTGTTTTACGCGCCATGGCCCGGTTTTATCTGAACGTTTGTTCATTTCAAAGCCATATTCGCTTTTGCTTTAAGACGCTTGTTAATCCGGCCACCGTCCCTGTATTGTCCAGACGATTGTCAAACCGGAGCAAGAATGCCGCGCATCCCCGTAATCCTGTTGTTGGTGATATTGCCGATATCCGGCTGCACCGATTTCCATGAACTGGACGGCCAGATCAGCGCGCAGGCGCGCGCGGCGGACTTCCCGTCGCTTTTGCCGCTTGATCAGATCCTGTCCGGGGCACAGGATGTACAGATCACGCCCGAAACCACCGCAGGTCTGTCCGCGCGGCTGGCACGGTTGCGGGCGCGGGCCGCCCGGCTTCGCGGGCCGGTCCTCAGCCGCTCGGACCGCCAGCAGTTGCGCGCTGCGGTGCAACGCCATCAATAGTTCCTGATGGCCTTCGGATTTCAACCCCTGTACGACGGACGTGCGTTGCAAAGCCCGGCAATTCTGAGTAGAGACCTCATGTCTTTGATCAACAAACGGAGCCCAGGATGAGCAATCCTCTTCGCCTTGGTATCGCCGGTCTGGGAACCGTCGGGGTGGGTGTCGTAAAGATCATCCGCCAGAAGTCGAAACTGCTGGCGGAGCGCTCCGGCCGGAAGATTGAAATCAGCGCCGTATCCGCCCGTTCGCGCGACAAGGATCGGGGCGTAAACCTGAAACCCTATGCCTGGGAAGACGACCCTGTCGTTCTGGCCCGGCGGGATGACATTGATGTCTTTGTCGAACTGATGGGCGGCAGCGATGGCCCGGCAAAAGCCGCAACCGAAGCTGCGATTGCGGCGGGCAAGGATGTTGTCACGGCCAACAAGGCAATGCTGGCCCTGCATGGCCAGCAACTGGCAGACGCGGCCGAAAAAGCGGGGCATATCATCCGCTTTGAGGCCGCCGTTGCCGGTGGGATACCGGTTGTCAAAACCCTGACCGAAGGTCTTGCCGGCAATGAAATCACCCGCGTCATGGGGGTGATGAACGGCACCTGCAATTTCATCCTGACACGCATGCAGGATGCGGGCCTGTCCTATGCCGAGGTTTTTGAGGAAGCCCGGGCGCTTGGCTATCTCGAAGCGGATCCGACACTTGATGTCGGCGGCATCGACGCGGGCCACAAACTGGCGCTTCTTGCCGCAATCGCCTTTGGCACCAGGGTGGATTTCGCCGGGATGGAACTGGAGGGGATCGAGCGCATAACCATCGAGGATATTCATCAGGCCGCCGATATGGGCTATCGGGTGAAACTGCTGGGGGTTGCGCAAATGTCCGGCCGCGGGTTGGAACAGCGCATGTCACCGGTTCTTGTCCCGGCAAGCTCACCGCTGGGCCAGCTTGAAAATGCCATGAACATGGTCGTTCTGGAAGGTGACAATGTCGGGCAGATCGTGTTGCGGGGTGCTGGCGCCGGCCAGGGCCCGACCGCCAGCGCGGTACTCTCCGATATCATCGACATTGCCCGTGGCATCCGGGTGCCGACTTTCGGACAACCAGCCCATACTCTGAGCAGGTCAAGTCCGGCGCGCACGGCAACCCCCGCACCCTATTATTTGCGGATGGAGCTTCAGGACAAGCCCGGCGCATTGGCGCGCATCGCGGCTGTTTTGGGAGAATCCGGCATTTCCATCAACAGGATGCGCCAATATGGCCATGATGACACCACCGCACCCGTGCTGATAGTCACCCATAAAACCACCCGTGACGCATTGGACGTTGCCATAGCCGGTTTCGCGGCTACGGGTGTTCTGGCCGCAGATCCGGTTGCCTTGCGTATTGAGTCCGTCTGACAGACCATAGCTAAATAGCTGAATTAAAGGAATAAACAATGACAACGACCCCAAATCAGGTTTCCGAGTTTCACGACCGCATGCTGTCCCTCGGCCTTGCCCGCGTCTCGGAAGCGGCTGCAATCGCCTCTGCCAAACTGGTTGGCCGCGGCGATGAAAAGGCCGCGGATCAGGCCGCTGTTGATGCCATGCGCACCCAGCTCAATCTGCTGGACATTGCCGGTGTCGTGGTGATTGGTGAAGGCGAGCGTGACGAAGCCCCCATGCTGTTTATCGGCGAAGAGGTGGGCACAGGGGACGGCCCCGGCGTTGATATTGCCCTGGATCCGCTGGAGGGAACGACATTGACTGCCAAGGATATGCCCAACGCTCTGGCCGTCATCGCAATGGGGCCGCGCGGCTCCATGCTGCACGCGCCGGATGTCTATATGGACAAGCTGGCGATCGGGCCGGGCTTTGCCGCCGACACCGTGACGCTTGATATGTCACCGGCAGACCGGATTCGCGCCCTGGCCGTGGCCAAAGGCTGCCGGCCCGAGGATATTACCGCCTGTATTCTGGAACGGCCCCGCCACGAAGATCTGATTGCCCAGGTTCGTGAAACCGGGGCCGCCATCCGTCTGATCACCGATGGCGATGTGGCCGGTGTCATGCATTGCGCCGAGCCGGAAATCACCGGGATCGACATCTATATGGGCACTGGCGGCGCCCCAGAGGGCGTTCTCGCCGCCGCCGCGCTGAAATGCATGGGCGGGCAGATTTACGGCCGCCTGCTGTTTCGCAACAATGATGAAAAAGCGCGCGCCGCCAAAGCCGGCATCACCGATCTGGATCGCATCTATTCCCGCGATGACATGGTTACCCAGCATGTGATCTTTGCCGCAACCGGCGTGACCGACGGCTCTTTGCTCTCTGGCATCAAACGCGAGCCAGGCTTTCTCACTACGGAAACGCTTCTGATGCGCTCGAAAACCGGCTCTCGCCGCCGCATGACATATCACTGCCCGGTCAGATAAGGGCATTCAGATAGGGGCCATCATGGCAACGGCACTCATTCTCATTGATTTCCAGACCGGGTTTGACAATCCGGTCTGGGGAATGCGTAACAATCCGGACGCCGAGGCCAATGCCGCCCTGTTGCTTGGCCGGTGGCGGGCCGATGCTGCGCCCGTCTTCCATGTTCGCCACCTCAGCACAAGTCCCGACAGCCCGTTGGCCAGGGGCCAGCCCGGCACCTCATTCAAACCGGCAGTCAAACCGCAGCCCGGTGAACCGGTTATAGAAAAAACTGTCAATTCCGCCTTTATCGGCACGGATCTGGCCGAGCAACTGCACAAATCCAATGCGACATCCGTCGTGATCTGTGGGTTGACAACGCCGCATTGCGTGTCCACCAGTGCGCGCATGGCCGCTAATCTGGGGTTTGACGTCACGCTGGCCCATGATGCCTGCGCTGCTTTTTCCAGCAATGCCGATATGTCCTGGGCCCCGTCCGCACACCCGCTGACGCCCGAAGAAATCCACGCGACAGCAATCGCGCACCTGCATGGCGAGTTTGTCACAGCATGCGCAACCCAGACCATTCTGGCAGCCGGGGTATGAGCGATTTTCTCGGTGTTTCCGCCTCGCTTACCGGCCGGCGCTGGCTTGGCCCGACCGCCGCACAGGACCGCCTGGCCGAGGCGATGCAACAGCAAACCTCCCTGCCCCCACCGCTCTGCCGCATTCTGGCGCGCCGCGGTATTGCTCCGGATCAGGCTGCCCCATTCCTTGATCCCACGCTCAAATCCCTGCTCCCGGATCCCCGTAGCCTGAAAGGCATGGAAAAGGCGGCAAGCCGTTTTCTGGCGGCTGCCAAGGCCGGTCAACGCATTGCTGTATTTGGCGACTACGATGTCGATGGGGGGGCCTCATCGGCACTTCTGCTCGACTGGCTTCATCAGATGGGGCGCGATGCGACCCTCTACATACCCGACCGCATTGATGAGGGATATGGCCCGAATGTACCGGCCATGCAATCGCTGGCCCGCGACCACGATCTGATCCTTTGCGTTGACTGCGGCACCCTCAGCCACGAGGCCATTGCCGCCGCCAAAGGGGCTGACGTTCTTGTGCTTGACCACCATCTGGGGGGGGAAACCCTGCCGCCGGCTCTGGCCGTTGTCAATCCGAACCGTCAGGATGAAGCCGGCGATCTGGGGTATCTTTGCGCGGCGGGTGTCGTCTTTCTGATGCTGGTCGAGGCCAACCGCCAGCTTCGCGCAGGCGGGCAAACCGGCCCGGATCTGATGGCCATGCTCGATCTGGTCGCGCTGGCAACGGTTGCCGATGTTGCGCCTCTGGTTGGAGCAAACCGGGCACTGGTGCGCCAGGGGCTGAAGGTCATGGCCCAGCGCCAACGCTGCGGTCTTGTCGCGCTGGCCGATATTGCCGGCATGAACACGGCGCCAACAGCCTACCACCTGGGCTTTCTGCTGGGGCCGCGCGTCAATGCCGGCGGCCGCATCGGCAAGGCCGATCTGGGCGCGCGTCTGCTGTCCTGCCGCGACCCGCACGAGGCAACAGCCCTGGCCGAGCAACTGGAAACCCTGAACAAGGAACGGCGCGAAATTGAATCCGCCGTGCGCGCCGCTGCCCTGGAACAGGCCGAAACGCGCGGGTTGGACGCCCCTCTGGTCTGGGCCGCCGGCGAAGGCTGGCATCCGGGCGTGGTCGGGATTGTGGCGGCCCGCCTGAAAGAGGCGGCCAATCGCCCGGCCATTGTCATCGGGCTTGACGGGGACACCGGCAAAGGCTCTGGCCGCTCGGTCAGCGGCATTGATCTGGGGGCAGCCATCCAGCGCCTGACCAGCGAGGGCCTGCTTCAGAAAGGTGGCGGGCATAAAATGGCCGCCGGGCTGACGGTTTCCCGTGCGGCGCTGGAGCCTGCGATGACACGGCTTTCCGAGCTTCTGGCCAAGCAGGGATCGGCACGGATCGGACCGGCAGATCTGCTGCTCGATGGCGTACTGATGCCCGGCGCAGCAACGGTGGCGCTGGTTGAACAGATCGAATCTGCCGGCCCGTTCGGCGCCGGCGCCCCGGCCCCGCGATTCGCCTTTCCGGACGTTGCCATCAGTTTTGCCAAATGCGTCGGGGACAGTCACCTGAAACTGACATTCGGTGACGGAATGCAGGCAAGGGTCGATGCAATCTGCTTTGGGGCATTCGACAGCAAACTGGGAGAGTCGCTGTTAAACCATGGCGGAGCAAGGTTTCATCTGGCCGGCAGGCTGGAAATCAACACCTGGGGCGGACGGCAGCGCGTGCAATTGCGGCTGGAAGATGCGGCCCCGGCATGAAGATTCTTGCTGTTCGGGTAAAAAACACTCTTGCGCCCGCGCGTAGCTTTGCCTAGATAACGCGGCACGCGCTGCCGTGGCCCGTTCGTCTATCGGTTAGGACGCCAGGTTTTCAACCTGGAAAGAGGGGTTCGATTCCCCTACGGGCTACCAGTTTTCCACACCTCTCCGCCAGATCATGATCCAACGATCTGCGCCGCGCCTCCGGCGGTTTTCCCATCTCATTTTACCCTGTACCACGGGCGGCTCCACAGGGTATGGCTCGGACTGAAAGCACAACAAAGGGGGGGTGTGATGGCCAGCCAGTTTGATTTTGACACCATCATTATCGGCGCGGGGCATAACGGCCTGACCGCAGCCGCCTATCTGGGACAGGCCGGCCATTCGGTGAAGGTCGTCGAAGCACGTTCCGTGGTTGGCGGCGCGGCCGTAACCGAAGAGTTTCACCCCGGCTTCCGCAACTCGGTCTGCGCCTATACCGTTTCGCTGTTGAATCCGAAAGTGATCGCAGATCTCGATCTTGCCCGGCATGGTCTCAAAATCATCGAACGGCCAATGTCGAATTTCCTGCCGCTTGATGATGATGGGCTCAGGGTGTGGCCCGACGCAAAGCGCTGGAAAGCCGAAGTGGCGCGTTTTTCGCAGGCGGATGCTGACAGTCTCGACACCTACAACGCCACGCTGGAGCGGCTGGCGGATGTGTTGCGCCAGCTCATTCTGGAAACGCCGCCCAATGCCGGCGGCTCGCTGGCCCAGTTGTGGAAGCTCTGGCGTATGTCAAAGCCCGTTCTGGCGCTTGACCGGCAGACCCAGCAGGATCTGGTCGATATCTTCACCATGAGCGCCGCCGATTTCCTTGCGCGCTATTTCCGCCATGACGCGGTCCTTGCGCTCTTTGCCTTTGATGGCATCGTCGGCACCATGGCCTCGCCCCATGCGCCGGGCACCGCCTATGTGCTGCTGCATCACTGTTTTGGCGAGGTCAACGGCAAGCACGGGGTCTGGGGCCATGCCATCGGCGGCATGGGCGCCATTTCGCAGGCTTTGGCCGCAGCGGCGCGCGCCGCCGGGGCCGATATCGAGGTGGACGCGCCCGTCGCCAGAGTTCTGACGCATAACAACCGCGCGACAGGTGTCGAGCTTGCAGACGGCCGTATCCTGACCGCTCGCAAGATCGCCGCCAATACGAACCCGAAGATCCTGTTCGAACACCTGCTTGATCCACAGGAACTGCCGCCAGAGTTCGCCACCCGGATCCGCAACTGGCGCTGCAAATCCGGAACCATGCGCCTCAACGTCGCCCTGAAGGAATTGCCGGATTTTATCGCAGCACCCGGCACCGATCCGCAGGATCACCATACAGCGGGCATCATTCTGGCGCCCGACATGGCCTATATGGAAACGGCCTATATCGACGCGCGCCGGCACGGGTTTTCCGCAAAACCCGTGGTGGAAATGCTGATCCCCTCGACGATCGACAGCACCCTGGCCCCAAAGGGGCAGCATGTGGCCAGCCTTTTCTGCCAGCATTTTGATTTTGACCTGCCCGATGGCAAGACCTGGGATGACATCAAACCACTGGCCATAGAGGCGATTTTCGATACCGTCAGCCGCTTTGCCCCCAATTTCCGCGCCTCCGTCCTTGCGGTTCAGGCCCTGACACCGCTTGATCTTGAGCGCGATTTCGGCCTTGTGGGTGGCGACATCTTTCACGGCTCACTTGATCTCAACCAGATCTTCTCGCTGCGTCCCGCTTTGGGCCATGCCGATTACCGCATGCCGGTGAAGGGGCTCTATCTCTGCGGTTCCGGCGCCCACCCCGGCGGTGGCGTGACCGGGGTTCCCGGCCACAATGCGGCGCGCGAAATGATCCGCGATTTCAGGCGCCACCGCTGAGCCTGACAGCCAGACGCAGGGCGGCCACTCGGGCAAAATCGCCACAGCCGGCCCCGCGCGCCGGGTTATCCGGCGTTGGACGTCACCCAGCTTTGAATGGCGCTGGCCGGCATCGCACCGGACTGACGCGCAACCTCGCGGCCATTCTTGAACAGGGCCATCGTCGGAATACCCCGGATATTATAGACTTGTGAGGCCTGCGGGAATTCCTCGGTGTTGATCTTGGCATAGCGCACCTTGTCCTTCATTGCCGCCGCAGCCTTGGAAAACTCGGGCGCCATCATCCGGCAGGGGCCGCACCAGGGCGCCCAAAAATCTATCACCAGCGGAACCTGATCGGTTTTTGCCGCCTTTTGCAATGTCTTGAAATCAACCTCATGCACCTTGCCATCCATCAGCTTTGCGCCGCAAACACCGCATTTCGGTCCGGCACCCAGTTTGTCGGATGGCACCCGGTTGATCCCGCCGCATTGCAGACAGGTAACTTTCAGGGGTTTACTCATTTTCTCACCTTTGCTATTCACATTCACGTTAATGAATATATATGATGCGCTGAATGGATTTCCACCCTGCTATTACAGGTCGTCATGCTATGGTGCAAAACAGCAAAACAAAACCGGATTCGCCGGAAACGGTTGAAACCAACTGCCCTTCTGCCTACACCAATACCAATCAGACGACGGCCAACAGTTCCCGGAACAAAAGGATACCTGCCATGAAACGTTTCCTTCACCTGAACCTGGGCCTGCTGTTTCTTTTGGGCTTTTCCCTCGCGGCCCCTGCCGAAGTGCTGACGATTGAGCCAACCACCGTGACCGAATGGAAAGCCGTTTATGGAGAGGTCGAGGCGCGCGAACGCGTCCCGGCACGGGCCCGCATTGGTGGTACAATTTCCGAACTGGATACAACCGAAGGCGAAATTGTCGAGGCTGGTCAAAGGCTTGCGCTCGTAACAGACGACAAGCTCGCCTTTCGGCTCGAAGCGGTCGCAGCACAACTGGCCGCCCTGAATGCACGCCTTGATACGGCCGAGGCAGATTTGAAACGCGGTGAGGAATTGTTCAAACGCGGTGTCATCACCACCCAGCGGCTTGATCAGTTGAGAACCGAAGTCGATGTATTGAAAGGCCAGATCAAAAGTGTGGAGGCCGATCGGCTCGTCATTCAGCAGCAGGTGAATGAAGGCGAGGTTCTCTCGCCCGAAGACGGGCTGGTTCTGTCGGTACCGGTCTCCAAAGGCTCGGTCATCAATCCGGGGGAGCCCATCGCGGTTATTGGCGGTGGCGGCATGTTCCTGCGCCTTTCCGTCCCCGAGCGCCACGCGACATCTCTGGTCGAAGGCGACAAGATAGAAATTGGCGCAACCAAAACCACCAAGGCCCAGACTGGCCGCCTGGCCAAGATATATCCGCAGATCATCGGCGGTCGCGTTCAGGCCGATGTCGAAGTCCCGAATCTGGAGACCCGGTTTGTCGGGCGTCGCATTCTGGTGCGTCTGCCGGTCGGAGAGCACAAGGCGCTTCTGGTGCCGGCAGAGGCCCTGACAATGGTTGGCGGCGTTGATTTTGTTTCGGTCAAGACCGGAGAAAAAACCGTCCGGCGCGCGGTTGTCCCCGGTGTCGTCATGCAAAAAGACGGCCGCAAATGGCGCGAAATTCTCAGCGGCCTTGTCGCTGGAGATCAGGTGGTGATTGGCGATGAGTGATTTTGGAGAATCCGGCACCCTGGGCATCGCGGGGCGGCTGACGCGACAGTTCATTCTGTCGCCTCTGACGCCGCTGTTTCTCATGGCCGCAATCGCGATGGGGGCGATTGCCCTGATCAGCCTGCCGCGTGAGGAAGAGCCGCAGATTTCCGTGCCTTTGGTCGATGTGCATGTACGGGCCGATGGCCTGAAGGCCGAAGACGCCGTCAAACTGGTCACCGAACCGCTTGAAAACATCATCAAGGGTATTGATGACGTTGAGCATGTGTATTCCTCGACCCGCGACAATCAGGTGATGGTGACCGCGCGTTTCAAGGTGGGCCTTTCTGCCGATACCGCCATCGTGCGCCTGCGCGACAAACTGCTGGCCAACTCGGACCGAATCCCGGTCGGGATACCGCAACCGATGGTGGTTGGCCGCGGCATCAATGATGTTGCGATCGTTTCGCTCACTTTTTCCCCGGCGCCGGGGCAGACAGAGCTTTCCGCCAATGATGTGACGCGCATTGTACGCGAGGTGGAAGTCGAACTGTCAAAGGTTGACGATGTCGGCCTGACTTATGTGGTTGGCGAAAAATCCGAAGCCTTGCGCGTCAATCCGGACCCGGAAAAACTGGCGCTCTATGGCATTACCCTTCAGCAACTGGCCGGCAAGATAAAGGGGGCGAACAGTTCCAGCCCTGCCGGGCTGATGCGTGACAACGGCGAACAGATTGGCCTGATACTGGGGGATACCCTGTCCACCCCCGAACAGATCGGCAACCTTCTGCTGACCTCGCGCGATGGCCGCCCGGTTTATGTACGCGACGTGGCCGAGGTCAAGTTTGTAACAGACCTTGATGAACAGTACGTCGCTACCCTGCATCACGATGCGGCGGGCGAGGTGCAGCGCTCCCCGGCCGTCACGTTGGCCATAGCCAAGCGGGCCGGCACCAATGCCGTTGTCGTTGCAAGTGCCATCGAGGCCAAGCTGGAAGAACTGAAAGGCAATCTGATCCCCGACAGTCTGGTCGTTGAAACCACGCGCAACTATGGCGAAACCGCCAATGAGAAGGCCAATGAACTGCTGTTCCACCTGGCGCTGGCCACGGTTTCAATCGTTATCCTCGTCTGGCTTGCCATCGGCTGGCGAGAGGCCGTCGTCGTTGCCATCGTCATTCCGGTGACAATTCTGCTGACACTCTTTGCCAGCTGGATCATGGGCTATACGCTAAACCGCGTGTCGCTGTTTGCCCTGATCTTCTCGATCGGGATTCTGGTGGATGACGCCATCGTCGTCATTGAAAACATCGCGCGACACTGGGCCGGCAAACACAAATCCCAGAGCCACTTCGGGGCTGCCGTTGCTGCCGTTGCCGAGGTCGGAAACCCGACAATTGTCGCCACGCTGACGGTTGTTGTCGCCCTGCTGCCGATGCTTTTCGTGTCCGGGCTGATGGGGCCTTACATGAGCCCGATTCCCGCCAACGCATCCGCCGCCATGATCTTTTCTTTCTTCGTGGCTGTGACGGTAACACCCTATCTGATGATGCGTATTGCCGCCGAGGCACCCGTGGCCCATCAGGAAGGCGGCAAGGACGGTGGACGGCTGGGGCGGATATACGCCGCGTTCGCCCGTCCGGTCCTGAAAACCAAATTTCGCAGCCTGCTCTTTCTTTTGCTGGTCACTGTCTTGTCTTTCGGCTCTCTGGCGGCGCTCTATACCAAGGACGTTACCGTCAAGCTGCTGCCGTTTGACAATAAATCCGAACTGTCCGTGGTGATTGACCTTCCGGAAGGATCGTCGGTGGAAATGACCGACGCCGTGGCGCAACAGGCGGCGCGCATTGCCCTTGAAATGCCCGAAGTCATATCGGTGCAAACCTACGCCGGCACGGCCTCGCCTTTTGATTTCAACGGTCTGGTACGCCACTATTTCCTGCGTCAGTCCACAGAACTCGGACAAGTCCAGATCAACCTGTTGCCAAAAGGCGAGCGTGAGCGCACCAGTCATGAAATCGCGCTAGACCTGCGCCAACGGCTGAAAAAGATCACGGGGCTGCCGGCTGGCAGCAATATCAAAACCGTTGAGCCACCGCCCGGCCCCCCGGTCATCGCAACCTTGCTGGCCGAGGTCTACGGCCCCGATGCCGATACAAGGCGTGAAACCGCCCGGCGCATCCGCCAGGCCTTTGAAAAGGTGCCCTATGTCGTTGACGTAGATGACAGTTTCGGCGTTCGCCCGCGCCAGTTGCGCGCCGAATTGTCGGCGGATGATCTGGAGTTTTTCCACGTGCAGGAATCTGACGCGCTGGATACGCTGCGCATGCTGAATTCACAGGTCACGGTCGGCTATTCGCATCGCGGCAAAGGCCGCCAGCCCATTCCGATCGTCGTTGGCCGTGACCGCAGCGAACGGGTGCTGGATGAACGGCTTCTGGCTACGCCGGTTCCGGCCAACGTGCTTCCGGGGGATCGCGGCGTTGTCGAACTGGGTGATGTGGTACGCATCCGCGAAGACCATGCCTCGTATCCCATTTTCCGGCACAACGGGCGCTATGCGGAAATGGTCACCGGCGAAATGGCCGGCCAGTTCGAGGCCCCGCTCTACGGCATGCTTGCCGTTGCCGGTGAGCTTGACAAGATGGATTGGACCGGGCTTGAAAAACCCGTCATCAGCCTGCATGGCCAGCCCGAGGACGAAACCCACACCACCCTGTTGTGGGATGGCGAATGGGAAGTCACCTGGGTCACGTTCCGCGACATGGGGGCGGCCTTTGGCGTGGCGCTGCTGGGCATCTACATTCTGGTGGTTGCGCAGTTCGGTTCTTTCCGTCTGCCGCTGGTCATCCTGACACCGGTGCCGCTGACATTCCTCGGCATCATGTTCGGCCACTGGCTGTTCAAGGCGCCCTTCTCGGCCACCTCGATGATCGGCTTCATTGCGCTGGCGGGGATCATTGTCCGCAACTCGATTCTGCTGGTAGATTTCATCCGTCACGCCAATGACGACGGGCATGTGGACATTCCCACACTGATCGCCGCCGGAGCCACGCGATTCAAACCGATCCTGCTGACAGCCATTGCCGCAATGATTGGCGCGGTCGTGATCCTGTCGGATCCGATCTTCCAGGGGCTTGCCATATCGCTTCTGTTCGGGTTGCTGACCTCAACCGCGCTGACGGTGCTGGTGATCCCGGCAATATATCGTCTGTTCAAAACCTGAACGGGCAAACCG
>JALSRG010000122.1 GCA_026984915.1 Marinosulfonomonas sp.
CAAACCGGGCTTAAATCCTTAGCTCTCCGCGCATCAGTATAACGCCCTGACCGGCAACCTTGATGCCGTCAATTTTCTGACGCGGCCCGAGAACCTCAACCTGCGCCTGTCCGGGGCGCCCCATCCAATGGCCCTGCTCGGCGGTGAAAACCGGCGCATCAATCAGCCCGTAATGCCACAGATATGCCGCCATACAGCCGGTGGCTGACCCGGTGAACGGGTCTTCAGCAGGCAATGGTGGCGGCAATAACAACCTTGAAAAGGTCTGCCCGGCCTCTGTTTCACCTTCGCGGACAACCAGAAACGGTTCCATCGCATTCGCCGCATCCAAACCACGGGCCTTGTGATATTCGGCCAGCCGATCAAGATCAAGCACTGCGCGGCGCAGGGCCGCCTTGCTGCGCAGAACCGTTATGCAAAATGGTGTGCCGGTCGAAACCGTCTGCGGCACGCCGACAACATCGCTGGCAGATAATCCGTAAAGCGCCGCAATTTCCGCCGGATCGTGGATTTCTCCGAATTCCGGTGCCGCCTGGGTCATGGTGATGACGGGGCCATCCGCCGATGCCTGCACCTCGATCGGCAAAACCCCTGATCCGACCTCAAGCGTAAAGCAGGCGCGGCCCTGCGACAGGTCAACCAGCCCCCGGTCCACCAGCGAGGTGACCGTTGCAATGGTCGGGTGGCCCGCCATCAGTATCTCCTGATGCGCCACATAGTAGCGCACACCGAAATCCGCCTTGTCAGAGGGCACGACATAGGCGCATTCCGAAAGGCGGGTTTCCCTGACCAGCGCCAGACGGTTTTCCACACTCAGGCTTTCCGCGCCATGCACGACAACGCAGCCATTGCCGCCATATGGGCGCGTGGTAAAGGCATCCACCCAGTCGAACGCATATGTCATCTAGTGGACTGTCACCGGTGTCAGGTCATTCTGGCGCGCCAGCACAAAGGCCAGACTGCGGTCCCGCACCAGGGCCAGCCGCTCGCCGTTGCTGTTATGCACCGCATACAGCTTTTCAATGCCTTCCACCTGCACCTGCGCCTGAATTTCCTGAGGCAGGTCAGACACTTCAACAGGCCGAACATAAACGATCTGTTCCTGTGTTTTCCCGTCCTGCTCTGGCGCAAATTTGTATTTCGTATTCATTGCGTTTCCCCTTTCATTTCTTCTCGATAGTGATCTTGTGAACCCTGCTTTCATATGGTTGCCGCTCCAGCCGGATTGTCAGCAGCCCGTTGTTCAGATGCGCGCCTGCCACCTCGACCCCTTTTGCCAGGCCAAAGCGTTTTTGAAACTGGCGCGATGCAATCCCGCGATGCAGGTATTCCCGCGTGGAGGCGTTTTGCGTGCTGGCACCATTCTGACGACCGCGTACCAGCAGTTGCCCCTCCTCGATCGTGATGGACAGATCCGCTTCTGCGAAACCGGCCACAGCCAGCGTGATGCAGAACCTGTGCTCATCGGTCTGTTCTATGTCAAAGGCCGGATACCCTTCCTTGCCGGATTTCGCAGTCCAGTCCACCAACTGTTCCAACCGGTGCAAACCCAGCAATACCCTGGGCGGATCCGGATTTCGTCCTGTCATCTCTCTGTCCTCAATCTGAGCGACCCTGTTTCCAGGCCCCGTATCGGCAGCCTTTGTACCAGATATGGGAATTGAATCGCCGCTCCGCAAGATATAGTGGCAAAAGCCGGCCTGGGCCTCTGGCGCTGCCCCTGCGGGCCGGGACGCAGGCACAAACGCCACACGGCCTAGGGCGTAGACCTATAAACCCTGCACCACTGGCGGGATTGTCGCGAAATATCAACGGCTTGGGGTGCGCGGGAAAT
>JALSRG010000123.1 GCA_026984915.1 Marinosulfonomonas sp.
CCCGGGGCACCGTGATTGAAAATGCCATGACCGGCAGCGGCAATGACACAATCGTCGGCAACGGGGCAGGCAACCGGATACATGCCGGAGGCGGCAACGACACGCTGCAAGGCAATGCCGGCAATGATACGTTGTTCGGTGACGCCGGCTTTGACCATCTCTATGGCGGCAGTGGCAATGATACCATCTATGGCGATAATCAGGCGGATAATCTCTGGGGCGGCGATGGCAATGACATGCTGCGCGGCGGCAATGGCTTTGACCGGCTGTTTGGTGAGAATGGCAATGATACGCTTCTTGGTGGGGGCCAGAATGATGCGTTGTTCGGCCAGTTGGGGAATGACACGCTGAATGGCGGCAGTGGCAATGACCGGCTTTATGGCGGCGCCGGGTTTGATCACCTTGAGGGCGGCGCCGGCAATGACACACTTACCGGCAATTTCAACTGGGATGTGTTCATATTCACAAACGGCTTTGGCAATGATGTGATCACCGATTTCGAGGCCACCAACAAATTTGAGAAGATCGACCTTGCCGGGGTCAGCGCCATCTCGAGCTTCAGCGACCTTGCCAGCAACTATATGACCCAGGTCGGCAGCAATGTCCTGATTGATGATCACGCCGGCAATACCATCACGCTGCTGGACGTGTCCCTGAGCGATCTCGATACATCCGACTTCCTGTTCTAAGGAAAACAGGGCCAGCATAATCGGATCCGCCCGGGGCAGATGTCCCGGGCTGTCCCAATTTTGCACAAAGATCAGATCACGCTTGCACCCATTCGGGCAAGCTGCATAATTCCTCTTCACAAACCCGCCCCAGACAGTGGATATCACGGATGGAAGAGCCCCCCCTTTTTGACAATCTGTTCCTTGGAGCCGGCGCCATGAAGGCTGGCACCACCTGGCTTTATGCCGTGCTCGAACGGCATCCGGATCTGTTTTTCACCCTTGAAAAGGAAATCCACTATTTTTCCCATTGTTATGGGAGCAGGCAAATGCTGAGCGCCCGAAAGCGGCTTGAAAATGCCCGGAACCGGTATCTGCAATTCAATCCCGAGGTTGCCCAGCCGAATGCCGTGCGCAACCGGCTGCACTGGACGGCGAATTATCTGGATACCCCGGTGGATGATCTGTGGTATCGCAACCTGTTTCTGTTCCGCAATGGCCAGAAATATCCTTGCGATTTTTCAAATCTCTATTGCCTTCTGCCGCAGGATGCCTGGCAGCGGGTGCTGAATATTACCACCAATCTGCGGGTTCTCTATACCATGCGCGATCCGCTGAAACGTTTGTGGAGCCATGTGAAATTTCACCTGCAGATCACGGGTCAGACCGACTTGCTGAACACATGGGGGCCAGAGGACTACCGCCGCTTCATCAAGCTGGCCCATATCCGCGAAAACGGTGAATACGGCGAAGCCGTGCGCCGGATGCGCGCCGCCCTGCCGCCCGAATGTGTGAAATTCTGCTTTTTCGAGGATATCCACGCCGATCAGCGCGGATTTCTGGCCGGGCTTGAGGATTTCCTTGGTATTGCGCATTTCGATTATCCGCAGGATCTGCTGGCGCGACGGGTCAATGAATCCATTGTCCACCCGATGCCCGATTTCTTCCCCGAGATGGTGGCCGAAGATACAACACGCATCATTGCCGAACTGACAGATCTGGGGCTGACTCCACCCGCCAGCTGGCAGAACAGCCAACAACACTAGCCGATCGCCGGATGGCCCATCAACGGCCGAATGATTTCCATAAGCTGTGCCGCCTGCTGGCTGAATGAGGTCACCGGCACCGGTGCCGGGGGATCTGGCGGCGCTTCCAGCAATGTTTCGATCTGCCGCTGCAGAATCCGTGGCCCGTCGCCGATCTGCAGCATCCGGTGCTTGTCCGGGCCGTCGTGCTCGGTGGTACCGCCGCTGTCGGTCTGGATCACCCGGATGCCGCGGCACAGGGCCTCGCGGACGGTCAGGCCAAAGGTTTCCTTCCACTGCGACAGAAACAGCAGCACGTCGATCCTGGCGTAAAAATCGTCAATCGTCGTGCTGTCATAGCGGGGATGAACCCGCCAGTCACCTTTCATGTGTGATATGTTCTGCCCCCGCCACCAACTGCCATCAAGGCTGCCATCAACCAGATAACCGGCAAAGTCGCTGCGACCGAGCTTCTCGAAAGTGGTGCGGATCAGCGGCCAGCCCTTGATCGGTGATGGTCCACCGACAAAGCCAAAGCTGAGCCGTTTGTCACGGGCCCGCCGTGCCGCCTGCGCCGCAAAAAATCCGGACGCTGGCAACTGCACCCCGTTTTCCCAAACCACCCCGTTTTCGCGGGCCATCCCCGAACGCTGCGACAGATCCAGCGCAAAGCGGCTGGGAAAGGTGATCCGGTCGGCCTGCGCCGCGGTCTTGCGCAAAAACCCGAAACGTGCCTTTGCCTGATCCAGATCGGCCACACAGCCGCGACAGGCATCAATACGCACCGGATCCTGACCGCAATAGCGGCCATCCGGGCGAACCATGAACTGGCGTTCACAAAGCCACCAGAAATCATGCACACTCAGCACCACCGGCAGTCCGGCCTCCTTGAAGGTGGTCACCGCATCGGCGCCAATTTCCTGCAGGCAGTGCAGATGTACAATATCCGGGGCCAGATCGCGCAGCAGAACCTTGAGGCGCGCGCTGACATGGGGGTTGCGGTACATTTCTTCCGGGCTGCGCCCCGGTGGCATGTTGATCATGTAATTGTCGATGCCCTGGCTATGGCACTTCAACACGGCATAGGGTGGCACCTCGGGGCGGCACATGGCGGAAATGGCACTGACACGCACCCCGTGTTCAGCCACAAGGCTGTGGCTGACCGCCTCGGCCACCCGGGTGGCGCCGCCATAGGAATAGGGGGAAAAATAGACGTTTACCTCCAGAATATGGGGGCGATCCCTCATCATGGATTCTGTCATTCCAGCACCCATTGCGCGAAACCCTTTTCTGTTACCGGTTCTTCCAGCCTGGCAGACCAGCGAATTTCCAGATTACGCCGGGCGCTGTCGCCCATCCGCGCAGTGCGTCCGGGGTCGCCCGCCAGTTCTTCAAGCGCTGCCAGCCAACTGTCCTGTGCCCCAACCACCAGCCCGGTTTCCTCGTGCTGAACCATGGTCGCCATATCCCCGACCCGGCCCACCACGCAGGCCAGCCCGACCGAGGCCGCATCGATCACCCGCACACCGCTTTTGCAACGGTTGAAAATATCATCCGCCAGCGGCATCACCGCGCAATCCGCGGCTGCCAGTTTCTGCAGATAGCTCTGGTAGGTGGTGAAGGGTTCATAACGGATTTGCCCGGACAGTTCTTCGGGCAGGCTGTCTTTGGGGAAATGTCCCAGGATCAGCAGGCGGCGGTCCGGGTCGCCTTGCAGAAAGGTGATCATATCCTCCCGCATGATGCGAAAATCCACCTCGTGCCCCTGCGATCCGCTGGCAAAGGCAACGGTAAAGGGCGCCTTTGCCGCCGCGCCTTTATCTGCCCGCCCGCGCCTTGCGGCAGCGCCAGCCTTCAGGCTTTCGCGGTCGGCAAAATTGCGCCGCAGGAAAATCGGACGCCGGGTGTAAAGGCGGGCATGCTCCACCAGCCCGGGCGTACTGAGCGACACCGCATCGCAGGCGTTCATGACATCGAGATAGCCCGGTGCCTCCTGCATGAAATGCTGTTTCAGACCACCATCAACCGCCGTCATGTTGCCATAGGTTTCATAAGCGGAAACCGAGAATAGCGGGTCATCGATATCATAGACCACCGGCAGGCGCAGGCGCCGCGCCTCGTAAAGATACATGCTGGCCAGATCCGATGCCCGCAGCCGGTAAAACAGCAGGTGGGTGGCCGATTGCAGGCTGGCAATGGCGCGTGGTGTGTCTTCATAATGGGAATAGTCAAGCTCAACCCCGCCCGTCTGCCACAGCTCCTGCAATTGTTCGACCCGGTATTTACGGCATTGCGGCAGATTGAGATCCCCAATGACGGCAATACGTCGGGTCCGACGCTGAAGCGACGGGGTTTCCATCACATGAAAGGCGTCGCTCCGGGCCATTTCCGACCAGAAGCCGGACAGTTGGTATCTTGTACCGTGCCGGACGCCCCCCAGAGACAGGGCCTCTGCGGCCGATTTTCCCCTGAGAGCCAGAGAAACGCGATGAACAGCCTTGCGCAATGCCGGGCGCAGCCCCTCCTGCCGGGCAATCTCCCTAAATCGTCGGACATAAGCCGGCCGGAACAGATGAAGAAGCGCTTTCATGTCAGATATACGTCCTCTGGACGGTCAGGGATTCTCTTTTACCCGCATAACTGCCCGCCCATATGCTGACAAGGCCTGCCGGGCGGCGCCGGAAGCCACACGCCAAGGGAGATTCCAAAAGATCGACTCCCGCAATAAGGGGATTTGGCGCGTGCGGAGAAACAACAGGCCGGTTTCCAGCACATTGATGCCGCGAAAACCACGGCGACCTTTCTGAAATTATATTAACCTTTTGAAGCACCCGATGACCGGCGTATACAACAGATGACTGCTTGCAAGGATTCCTGCCCCGGCTATCTCGGGCCGGAAGGTTTTCCATGTCAGCTTGTGAAACTGATTGAATAGAGAGTGAAGAAAATGCCCCTGACCCCTGTAACATGGCTTGATGAATTCGTGCTGAACACCACCTCTGGCGCATCTGACCCGCAGATCACCCAGTTGGCCAATGGCAACACACTCGTATCCTGGACAACGTCCTCATCTGCCGGGGTCGGCAGCCCGGCCGGACTGGATGTGGTAGGACAGATCCTTGATCCGTTTGGCACCAAGATCGGCAGCGAGTTTCTGCTCAACACCAATACCGGATCGGATGAAAGCGAAGGGCGCATCGCCGCCCTGCCGAACGGCAAGTTCATCGTGATCTATCAGGATATCAATGCAACCCAGACAACCTTTCGCATCACCCGGTTCAATGCCGCTGGCAGTTTTGACAATTCGGGGCGGTTTTTCCTCGATTCAAACAACAGTTCAGCCCCTGATTACAGCGCTCCGGATCTGGCGGTTTCTTCTGCAACATCCGCCCTGTTTGCCTATGTGGCGACCGATGCCCTGGGGGCCAGCGCCATTGTCGGGCGCATATTCAATCCCACAGCCACCTTCCCCGGTGGCGATATCGGTACCGAATTCACACTGATCGAGCGCGGCGGTTTGCTGGTCTCTGATCCCAGCATCACCGCCTTGGCAAACGGCAATTACATCGCCGCCGGCACAGTAGACAACGCGGGCGATACAGAAATCTCCTATCGCATCGTCTCCGCGACCGGCACCAATGTCAAAGCCACCACCACGATCAGCGCCACGATTGCCAACGGGCTTGTCGACAGTGATGCATCCGTTACGGCCCTGAGCGGTGGCGGCTTTGTCATCAGCTGGACCAGGGCCGGCGCCGCTGACAGCGATATCGCCGCACAGGTTTTCGACGCCAGCGGAACGACTGTAGGCAGCACGCTCACCATCGGATCCACCGGCAGCACGGACAGCAACGACACCCCGTCTGTTGTCGCCCTTGGCGATGGCGGCTTCATCGTGTTCTACCACAGCGCCACCGGTATCCAGGGTGAACGTTTTGATGCCAGCGGCACGATGGTTGGCAGCAATTTCACTGTCAGCGCCCAGGATGCCAGCGCCATTGATGCCGTGCTGATGGCCGACGGGCGGGTTGCCCTGACCTGGCAGGACAGTGATATCCGCATGGAGATCATCGATACGCGCGACAATGCCAATGCAACCGGGGTCTATACGCCGACCAGCCAGCAGATCGGCACCACAGGTGATGATGTATTCACCGTTGCCGGCGCGGCCGTGGCCTATGGCTGGACCGGCAATGACACGATCACCGGCGATGCCACCGCCAACACCATCTATGGTCAGGCCGGAGATGATATTCTGAGCGGGGCCGATGGTGCTGATACGCTTTACGGCGGTATTGGGGCTGACACGATATCAGGCGACGCGGGCGATGATACGCTGCATGGCGGCGCCGGAAATGACAACATGGCCGGCGACGGCGGCAACGACACGCTGTCTGGTGATGATGGCGATGACACGCTTTCGGGCGGAACAGGCAATGATGTGCTGCACGGCAATGCGGGCAATGACGGCATCCATGCCGACGCGGGCGATGATACGATCTATGGAGACGCGGGCAACGACACCCTCGATGGCGATGCCGGGACTGATACGCTCCATGGCGGTGCCGGGTTTGACACGCTGAACGGCGGGGCGGGGAATGACACGCTCAGTGGTGGCGATCAGGCCGATACGCTGATTGGCGCCACCGGCAATGATACGCTCAATGGCGATGCGGGG
>JALSRG010000124.1 GCA_026984915.1 Marinosulfonomonas sp.
TGTGGTTCTCACCGGGCGCAATGCCAAGCCGGACCTGATCGAAATCGCCGATCTGGTCACGGAAATGGAGCTGGTCAAACACCCGTTCCGCTCAGGTATCAAGGCGCAGATCGGGGTGGAATACTAGGCGCAGGATGATTGGCTAGGGCATCTCCTCAATTGGCGGCCGGGCGTCCTCAGGCAAAGGGCAGATATATCCCTCATCCCCTTGCCGGTCTTTCAAATCCGCCCTGGCCCGCGCTATCAGCCCCTTGTCCAGAAACGCGTCGACACCTGTTGCGGCCATCACCTTGGCCGCATGGATCATGCCTTTGATCGCGGGGGCACCTTTGCCCTGGGCCACCATCTGCCAGGAATGGAACGGCGTGCCGATGGCATAGTTCGCGCCCCACAATTGCACCGTCGGCACAACCCAGCTGACATCCCCGACATCGGTTGAACCGGGCAGATCGATTGGCGGAATTTCGGATGGCACCAGGAAATCCCCCAGAAATCTGTCTTTCACAGGCGGCATTCCGGCCAGCGCAAAAGTGCCGGTGATGTCGTCAGCCGTCATTGTGGCCTGCATTTTGGCGGCGTAATCGTGATCAGCGGCGCTGAAATCGGGAGGCCCCAATGCCTCAAGGTTTTTCTGCATGGCGTCGCATAACGGCCCGTTTGGCACCAGTTCCGATGCAACCGTAATCAACGCGCCGTCAACGTCTGTTTCACTCATCAGCGCCGCGCCTTGGGCAATCTTTTCCACCCGTTTGATCAGTTTCATCATTTCCCGCGCTGTCGGTTCGCGCACCACATAGCGCACTTTGGCATGGGCTTGCACCACGTTCGGGGCGGTGCCGCCGGCATCCAGATAGGCATAGTGTACCCGCGCCAGATCCGACATATGCTCACGCATGTAGTTCACGCCAACGCTCATCATTTCCACCCCGTCAAGGGCCGAGCGCCCCAGATGCGGGCTGGCTGCGGCATGGCTGGCACGGCCGGTAAAGGTGAAATCCAGACGCCCCGCCGCCAAGGAGGATCCGCGCATCACCTGGGCAATGGCCCCGGGGTGCCATGTTATGGCGATATCGACATCGTCAAAGACACCGTCGCGCACCATAAAGGTTTTCGCCGAGCCGCCCTCTTCTGCCGGGCAGCCGATATAACGCACGCGACCTTTGGTGCCTGTTGCTGCCAACCAGTCACGCACCGCAATCGCTGCCAGCATCGCACCCGCGCCCAGCATGTTATGCCCGCAGCCATGGCCATTCGCCCCCTCTTCTATCGGGCAGGGTTCGGCCACATCCGCCTGCTGCGACAAACCGGAAAGGGCATCATATTCTCCCAAAAAGGCAATCACCGGCCCACCCTCGCCCGCTTCGCCCATCACAGCGGTTGGAATACCGGCAAGGTTCTCGGTGATCCTGAACCCCTGATGCTTCAACTCGGCGATATGCTCGGCCACCGATGCCGTTTCCTGATAACAGGTTTCCGGCATCCCCCACACCCGGTCCGCCAATGCGTGCAAGCGATCCCGGGATTTTTCGACATGGGGCCAGGCGGGATGTTGATTCATCTTGTTTTTCCTTTTCAGGTCATGGCTTGGCTGTTTCGCGCCTCACTCAGCGTCATCGCCGGTGACAAGGCCTCACTATCCAGGCGCAATTCGATCACCGCCACGGTTTGTGCGGCCTGCGCCCGCGCAAAGGCCGCCGGAAAATCCGCGCTGTCCTCAACCCGTTCGCCATGCCCGCCATAGGCCCGCGCCAGCGCCACAAAATCCGGGTTCGCCAGATCGGTGCCCGAAACCCGCCCCGGATAACGCTTTTCCTGATGCATGCGGATGGTGCCATAGCGGCCGTTGTTGGCGACAATCACAATCGGTTTTGCGCCGTGTTGGCTGGCGGTTGAAAGCTCGTTCAGTGTCATCTGGAAATCCCCATCACCGGCCAGGCAGACCACCACGCGATCGGGCTGCGCAAGGCTTGCCGCAATCGCGGCGGGAAAGCCATAGCCCATGCTGCCCGAGGTGGGGGCAAGCTGGGTGCCGTATTGTTTGTACACGAAATACCGGTGCAGCCAGGCACCGTAATTGCCCGCGCCATTGGTCAGGATCGCATCCTCGGGCAGATTGTCGGACAGCCAGCGCACCACGGCCTCCAGCTTCACCGCGCCGGGGCTTTGCTGCGGCGTCAGCCAGGCCTCGTAATCGGCCCGTGCGGCGGTGCGCCATTCGTGCCATGTGCTTATCACGGGGGGAATTTCGCACAGCGCGGCAAGGGCGCTTTCGGGGGTGGCCACCGCCGCCAGGGCCGGGTGATAAACGCTGCCCGGCTCATCCGGATCAGGGTGGATGTGCAGGATCGTTGCATGCGGTGCGGCCGGATCGACCAGCGCATAGCCGCGCGTGGCGATATCCCCCAGCCGCGCGCCGATCACCAGCAGGCAATCCGCGGCGCGCATCCGTTCGGCCAGCGCCGGGTTCATCCCCACATTCAGATCCCCCGCATAGCAAAGGCTGCGGTTGTCGATGTAATCCTGACGGCGGAAATCGACCGCAACCGGCAGGTCGTTTCTTTCGGCAAAGCGCTGCAAATCCGCAGCGGCCGCAGCTGACCAGCGGCCACCCGCCACGATCAGCGGCCGCTCGGCTCCGGCAATCCGCGCCATGATACTGCCGGCCCTGGCAAGGCTCAGTTCGGCTTCCGCAGGCTGTGCGCGGCCTGTGTCGGGGGTTTCAGCCACAGCACTCAGCATGTCCTCGGGCAGGGCCAGCACCACCGGGCCGGGCCGTCCGGCCTGGGCCAGATGAAAGGCCCGGCTGATGTATTCGGGCAGGCGGGCGGTATCATCAACCTCGGCCACCCATTTTGCCAGCGGGGCAAAGAAGGCCCGGTAGTCCACCTCCTGAAAGGCACCACGGTCCCTGTGACCGCGCGCGATCTGCCCCACGAACAACACCATCGGTGTGCCGTCCTGCATCGCCACATGGATGCCGCTTGACGCGTTGGTGGCGCCGGGGCCGCGGGTCACGAAACAGACGCCGGGGCGCCCTGTCAGCTTGCCCGTGGCCTCGGCCATCATCGCCGCTCCGCCCTCGTGGCGGCAGACGATGTTTTCAATGCCACTGCCATGCAGCCCGTCAAGCACCGCCAGAAAGCTCTCGCCCGGCACCGAGAAAACCCGCGTCACGCCCTGAAGCGCCAGTTGATCCACCAGAATTTGTCCGCCGTGCCGTGCCATGGGTTATCCTCTGGTCTGCGCGAATCCGCGCATATTGCTCTGCATGAATATACACTTGCGCTTCGATTAATGGCTTTCCACTCTATGAGCAACAGAAAGGAAACCGCATGTCAGATTATAAACTTCTGGGGATAAGTGGAGCGCTGCGCCGCGACTCCCTTAACCGCAAGCTTATCCGTGAGGCCGCGCGCCTGTTTGGCACCGATGATTTTACCGAGGCCGACCTGTCGCTGCCTCTCTATGACGGAGATGTGGAAATGCGTGATGGCATTCCGCCTGCGGTGCAACGTCTCGCCGATCAGATCAGTGCGGCCGATGCGGTGCTGATCTCGACCCCCGAATACAACGGATCATTGTCTGGCGTGCTGAAGAACGCGCTCGATTGGGTCAGCCGAACAGATGGCACGCCCTGGCAGGACAAACCGGTGGCGATCCTGTCCGCGGCCGCCGGCAGGGCTGGCGGAACAAAGGCCCAGTCAAGCCTGCGCCTGTGCCTCACGCCGTTTCGCCCTCACCTGCTGACCGGGCCCGAGGTCGCCGTTGCCTCGGCCGGGGATGCGTTTGACAAGCAGGGGCGGCTCTCGGACCGTTATGCGAAATCCGTGGCAGAGCTGATGCAGGCCCTGCGTCGGGCGGTTGATCTTCAGCGGCAATAATGGGCCAGGCAGGAAAATCCGGTACGCCAGAAACAGGGATGATCCCACCAGTGGTGCAGGATTAATGGGGCCTGACCCTAAACACGGTTCGCGATTTCCAGCAGGTTGCCATCAGGGTCGCGGATATAGATTGACAGGATCGGTCCGGTGGCACCTGTGCGCCTGACAGGCCCTTCCTCAATGGCGATGTTCTGGGTAGACAGATGCGCCTGCCAGTCATCCAGAGAGGTTTCTGAAAGAAAGCACAGATCGGCCGAACCAGCGGTGGGCTGCGCGGCCTTTGGTGAAAACTCCCGCCCGGCCTGATGCAGGTTGATCTTCTGCCCGCCGAATTTCAGCGCCTTGCGGGCCGAGCCGTCTGCGGGCCGGAATACCTCGGTTGTAAATCCCAGAATACGCTCGTAAAACTCGGCCGTGGCCTCCGGGTCGCGCACGGTAAGCACCAGATGATCCAGCGATGAAACAAACGGAGGCATGGCTCTTCCTTTCAACGGGTCGCAAGCAGCCAGATCAGAATGCACGCATCAATCGGCAAAATGCAAATACTTGACGATTGCATGGATCCCGCCAGGGCCCAGGCGCTGCATGCGGTTCTTGGCCGCAAAGGTCCCGCGCCCGAGATTGGCGATCCCTTGCCGGCTTTCTGGCATCAGATCTATTTCTGGCAGGCTGTCCCGGCCGAACAACTTGGCCGTGACGGGCACATGAAAACCGGCGGCTTCATTCCCGACCTTGGATTGCCAAGGCGCATGTGGGCCGGGGGTGAGCTGGAGTTTTTTCAGCCATTGGTCACCGGGCGGCCCGCGCAAAAGCTGACACGGATCGAAAAGATCGTTCCCAAACAGGGCCGCACCGGCCCGCTGGCCTTCGTGACTTTGTGCCACGAGATTTCCCAGTCCGATGCCCTATGTGTTCGTGAAAGGCAGGATCTGGTTTACCGGCAGGATCCTTCTGAAAATGCGCCACAGCCGGTTGTGCCACTCGCGCCACAGGGCGAAACCGTGCGAACAAGGCACCGGTTCGATGCAACAACGCTGTTTCGCTATTCGGCCCTGACCATGAATGGCCATCGTATCCACTATGACCCGGACTATTGTCGCGCGGTCGAGGGATACCCCGGCCTTGTGGTGCACGGGCCGCTGCTGGCGCAGGTCCTGATGCAGATGGCAGAAGAGCAAAACCGCCCGCTGGCCCGGTTCCGGTTTCGCGCGACCTCTCCGCTGTTTCACTTTGAGGCAGCAGACTTTTGCCAGAACGGCGCCGATTTCTGGGTTCGCGGGCCCGACGGCCGCCAATGCATGGAGGCAAAGGCGGCATGGTGATCAAAAATAAACCTTTGTTAACAATGGCTTAATCGTGCGCCCTTCCGGATTTTCAGGGGGAAAAGCGAGCCTTTTCAGGCGGATAGTGCTGAAACGTTTCGCGCGCGAAACATGCATGAAACACTGTTATTGATCTTGCCCGGCAAGTTTGCCGAGGCTTGCCTCTACCCGAAATGCCTGCGGTATGGCATCCCTGTCCTCCAGCAACAGATCGGCCATGACTCCGGCCAGTTTCGGCACCATGCCAAAGCCGATCTTGAACCCCCCGTTCAGGATATAATGGCCAGGGCGTTCTGGCCAAGCTCCCATCATCGGCGCCCGCGTTGCCGCCCGCGGCCGGACGCCGGCCCAGCGTTCCAGCACCGGGGCATCGGCCAGCAGCGGCAGGGCCTTTTTCACGCGCGCCAGCAATTCGTCCAGTTGCGCGTCGGTGCTGGCGGGGTCATCGAAATACCGTTCGCTGGTTGATCCGACCGCCACGGTCCCATCGGCATGCGGCACGATATGGACCCCCCCGGCATAAAGCTGCGGCAGGGTTCCGGCGTCATGGCCCAGCAACGCGGACTGCCCCTTGACGCCATTGCCCGCTTCAACGCCCTGATCCTGCGAAAGCGCCGCCAGCCCCTCATAACCCGTGGCCCAGACAATCCTGTGATTGTCACGGCTTTCCGGCGGGGTGCATTTGCCTTCAATGATGCGGCCACCAGAGGCGCGCAATGCACCGGCAAGACTGGCCAGCGCCATGCGCGGATGCATACGTGCGCTGAGTGTGTCCTGTATCAGATACCCGGTGCCGCTGGGCGGGGCCCAGGGCGCAAACTGTTCGCGCGCAACGACACGCCATTCTGCCTTGCCCTGCCAGAGCGATTGCGCATCAATGGTCCGCATTCTGGCCAGTTCCAACTGGTTTGGCGTATCGATCGGCAACAGGCGCCCGATCCGGCCATATCCGGCCGACAGGCCTGAAAGGCAGTCGACCTCTCGCCAGAAATCTTCGGCCATCAGCAGGCTTTCAAGCTGAAACTGCTTTTTCGGCTCCCAGCGTTCCGGGGTGTGGGGTGCAAGGGCGCCAACGATTCCGCCGCTGCTGCCGGCGCCGACATGGCGCTTTTCAATCACCTGAACCCTGGCGCCACGCCGCGCACATTCATAGGCGATGGCCAGCCCGAAAACACCCGCCCCCATTACAGTTATGTCAGCCATTGCCAAATGCCGCGCCCTCTTTCATTGTCCGCCTGTCAGGCTTTTACTAAGGCATCGCGCAATGATCGACCAGACGACAAGACCGGATTGGAGAAATGGCCGCGTGCCTGTCTCGCCACGTTTTGACGATCCCTATTTCTCGCTTGAGAACGGCCTGGCGGAAACCGCGCATGTTTTTCTGGCAGGTAACGGCCTGCCCGGCCGTTTCGTGCAGGGGTTTCACATTGCGGAACTCGGTTTTGGCACCGGGCTGAACATGTTTGCCGCCCTGCGGGATTGGACACAGGGCGGCGTGGATGGTCCGCTGCGATTCACCAGCTTTGAGGCCTTCCCCCTGCAGGCGCAGGACATGGCACATGCCTTGCAGGCGTTTCCCGAACTGGCAGAGATCGCCGCACCGTTTCTACGGGCATGGGCACAGGGCGCGCGTCATTTTCGCGATGACAGGCTGATTGCGGAAATACATATTGGCGACGCTCGGAAAACCCTGCCGCGCTGGCAGGGAAAGGCGGATGCGTGGTTTCTGGATGGGTTTTCTCCGGCCAGAAACCCGGAATTGTGGGAACCTGCCCTGCTTGCCGAAATCGCCCGACACACCCGACCGGGCGGAACAGCCGCCACATATACGGCCGCCGGGTTTGTGCGCCGCGGGTTGCAGGGCGCCGGGTTTCAGGTGGAACGCCGCACCGGATTCGGCCGCAAGCGGCATATGACGGTTGCGCGAATGGTGAAAACATGAGCGAAAACAACACCCGCCTGGGCATTCTGCTGATGGTCGCTACCACCCTTGTTTTTGCCATGCAGGACGGAATCTCGCGCCACCTGGCCGGGCGCTACAATGTCTATATGGTGGTGATGATCCGCTACTGGTTTTTTGCCGCATTCGTTGTTGTTCTTGCCATTCAAAGGGGCGGGGGCCTGTCGCAAACCGCCGCAACGAGACAGCCGGTTCTTCAGGTGGTTCGCGGGGTGTTGCTGGTGGCGGAAATCTGCGTGACCGTAACAGCTTTTGTCCTGCTGGGGCTGGTGGAAACCCATGCGGTCTTTGCCTCATATCCCCTGCTGATAACCGCCCTCAGTGGTCCGGTTCTGGGCGAGCGGGTCGGCTGGAAAGGCTGGGTTTCGGTCGCCATCGGGTTTATCGGAGTGATCATCATATTGCAGCCCGGCACCCATGTGTTTTCCGTGACGGCCATTGTCCCGCTTGTTGCGGCGTTCATGTTCGCGGTTTACGGGTTGCTCACCCGTTTCGCCGCGCGACAGGACAGGGCCGCTACAAACTTTTTCTGGACAGGCACCGTCGGGGCCGGGGGCATGACACTGGTTGGCATGTGGTTCTGGCAACCCATGACCGGGCCGGACTGGGGCTGGATGGCGGCGCTGAGTTTTCTGGGTGTGCTGGGGCATTGGCTGCTGATCAAATGTCTCGATGTGGCCGAAGCCAGCGCCGTGCAGCCCTTTGCCTATCTGCAACTTGTCTTTGTGGCGATCATTGGCGTCACGGTCTTTGGCGAAAGGCTGGCGCCCAATGTTGTGCTGGGGGCGGCGATTGTTGTCGGCGCCGGGCTGTTTGCCCTGAAACGATCGGACAAAGCCGTGCTTTAGGTCTACGCCCTAACGCGCCGCCAGTTCTTTCAACAAATGCAGCGGCTGGGGTTTGCCGCTGAGGCGGGCCCGGTATACCGGCAGCGATTCAGCAACCCGCATCACATAATTGCGGGTTTCCCGGAACGGGATATGCTCGATCCAGTCCACCATATCGACCCGGCCGCCGCGCGGATCGCCCAGGACTTTCATCCATTCACGGGCCCGGGAGGGACCGGCATTGTAACCCGCAGCCACCAGCAGGGGCGATTTGCCGAATTCCTTTTGCAACCCGGCCAGATAAGCGCTGCCCAGCGCGGCATTGTAGCGCCAGTCTTTCAGCAGGCGGTCCAGATCAAACTTCAGCCCCAGATCCTCGCTGACACGTTTCGCGGTGCGCGGCATCAGTTGCATCAGGCCACGGGCGCCCACCTGGCTGACAACCTCCGGGTTGAATTCGCTTTCGCGGCGGGCGATCGACAGGGCCAGTTCCGGGGATATGGGCAAATCCTCGGCGGCCAGCGGATGCAGCGGATAATAGGCGCGCGGAAGAACAATGCCGCGCCTGGCGGCGTTCTTGGCAATCATCAACGCACTGTGCGGGTCGCCCATGGCCTGCGCCAGATCCGCAAGCTGGCCCAGTTCGGTCGGGTTGAGTTCACTGGCCAGATGCACCAGAAACCGCGTGGCCAGACGTTGCTGGCCGGCCTCGCGCAACAACAGGCCGGCCCGCAGCACATGCGATGTCATGAAAGGCGCCTGACGCCAGTCGGGAAAGGCCTCCTGCCCGGTCAGGGCCGGATCCATCGGCAAGCCTGCGCGCTCGGCAGCCAACTGTCCGTAAAAACTGGTCTGGTAGCGGGCGCCAAACGCATAGGCCGCGCGGGCCTTGTCTGCCAGCCCCTCTGCCTCATAGGCGCGGCCCTGCCAATATCCGGCACGGCCCAGGCTGATCGGGCTTCTGACAGCGGCGCGAAACGCCTGAAAATGTGCCAGCGCGCGTTTCGGATCCTTGAGATAGCGCAGGGCAATATAGCCGGAAAGCCACTCAAGATCGGCAAAGTTGCTGCCCTCGGACAATTGATGGGTCGAGGCAACACGATAGGCCAGTTTTCCGTTTCCGGCGCGCATGAGTGCCCGCGCAAGCTGGCGGCGGCCATTGGCCCATTTCGCCGGCTCCCCCAGTGTGGCCGCCGTTGCGCTGCGTTCCAGGATCAGGCGGGCGGCGTCCAGATCGCGCCCCTTGCGAAACCGCCAGCGAAACCGCTCATAGGCCAGACCCGGATCATTTAGCAGGCGCACCGGAATGGCCTTGATCAGATCGTCCACGCCTTTTGCGTTTTTCCGCAGGCCGATGCGCGCTTCGGCCAGGGCGGCCCAGTCTTTGCCAACCAGGGGTTCCATGGCCCGGGCCTCGTCTGTGAGCCCACGCCACAGCAGCATATCCAGCCGGGCCAGATGGTGCGGTTTCAGCAGCTTGCCCCAGGCGGCAAGAAAGGCCGCACGCTCTTCTGATTTCAGCGACATGCTGCGCCAGGTGCGCACGATCTCGACCTCGGCATCGCCGCGTTCCCCCACGGCCAGATATGCCTTTGCCAGCGCCAGTGTGCCGCGCCCGGTCCTGGGTGATTGCGGGGCGAAATAGCTGATGACCGCTCTGGGCGGGGCATTATCCGGAATTGCCGATTCGCCGCGTTTGCGCAACAGTGGCAATCCCGGCCAGTCCCAGTTGTGCTCCAGAAAACGGCGGTAGTCGTCCCATGTCCCTTCGCCAGCGCGCAGGCGGTGCCATTCTACCAGATCCTGCGCCAGGGTGCCGGCCTTTTGCCCCAGCGCCTGCGCCTGATCCCAGTCTTTGGCCTCGATTGCCCCAAAGACACCGGTCAGGGCGCGGGCGTCCTTGCCGGCGTGAACCGTCGCAGGGCTGACCAAAAGCGACAGAGCCAGCAAAAGAGTGGCGACAGCACGCGTCAAATCGGGAATCCTCTGTGATCTGGGGTGTTCTTGTCAAAGTTAAGCAACAACTCCCAAAGCATCAACTCACAAACTTGGCAAGCAAGCAACAAGCCGCTAGTTTCCGGCGCGACAGTACCCGGTGCGAGTCGCACTGTAACATCAATCAAAGGAGACGTGTCATGTTCAAAGGGTCTTTCCCTGCACTGGTCACGCCGTTCAAGAACGGTGCGCTGGATGTTGACGCGCTCAAACATCTGGTCGAGTGGCAAATCGAACAGGGGTCCAATGGTCTGGTCCCGATGGGCACAACCGGCGAAAGCCCCACGGTGACCCACGAGGAACACGAGGAAACCATCGAAATCGTGGTTAAGGCCGCTGCGGGGCGTATCCCCGTGATTGCCGGTGCCGGATCAAACAACACGGCAGAATCCGCCCGCTACATTGCCTTTGCCGAAAAGGTGGGGGCCGATGCCGCACTGGTGGTGACGCCTTATTATAACAAGCCGACACAGGCCGGCATGATTGCCCATTTCACCACCCTGCATGACAACTCCAACCTGCCGATCATCATCTACAATATTCCCGGTCGCTCGGCCGTGGACATGACGCCTGAAACCATGGGGGAACTGGCCAGACTGCCCCGCATCATCGGGGTCAAGGACGCCACCGGCGATCTGGCGCGTGTCTGTATGCAGCGAATGACCTGCGGTAAGGATTTCATCCAGATTTCCGGCGAGGACGCCACCGCCCACGGCTTTAATGCCCAAGGCGGGGTTGGCTGCATCTCGGCCACTGCCAATGTCGCGCCGGCGCTGTGTGCCGCATTGCAAGCCGCCACGCTGGCCGGTGATTTTGCCAAAGCACTGGAAATTCAGGACCGCCTGATGCCGCTGCACAAGGCGATCTTCACCGAACCCGGTCTGGTGGGCGCGAAATACGGGCTGTCAAAACTGGGGCTGTGTTCCGAGGAGGTGCGCTCGCCTCTGGTGCCGCTGACCGATGCCACCAAGGCGCTGATGGATGATGCCATGCATCACGCGGGGCTGCTGAGCTAGGCCATGGCAAAAAAGAAAACGCCTGAGGAAAAGAACTACAAGGTCATCGCCGAAAACCGCCGCGCGCGGTATGATTACGCGATCGAGGACGATATCGAATGCGGCATCGTGCTGACCGGCAGCGAGGTCAAATCCCTTCGGCAGGGCGGGGCGAATATAGCGGACAGCTATGCCAATGTCGAAGATGGTGAACTATGGCTGATCAACGGTTATATCGCCCCATACGCCCAGGCAAAAACCTGGGGGCACGAAGAGCGGCGAAAACGCAAGTTGCTGGTAAAAAAGAAGGAACTGAGCAAGCTTTGGCAGGCCACATCGCGCCAGGGCATGACACTCGTGCCGCTGGTGATGTATTTTAACCACAAAGGCCGGGTAAAGCTGAAAATCGGCACCGCGAAAGGCAAGAAAAACGTGGATAAACGTGCCACCGAGGCCAAGCGTGACTGGAGCCGGCAAAAGGCCCGATTGCTGCGTCACAACGGCTAGATATAGTATAGTTAACGCGGCGGAAACCTACATAAAGTTGAAAAATGGCTGTTTTACGCTAGACTGGCAACAGTTTGGGTGGCGTGGGTCATGCCCGGGCTGACTGTACGTAAAGGACCCGTTCAGGAAGGACGCGTAAATGGAACAGCTTATTATAAGTCTGGTTTCAGGGGCTGTTGGCGGCAATGTCGTTGGTGGTTTGCTGAAGAATCTCAATCTTGGGTTTCTGGGAAATTCCCTTGCCGGGATCGTCGGAGGTGGCCTCGGGGGTAAAATTCTGGGAATGATGGGCGCCGGCGGAATGGCGCAAGCCGCAGGCGATATGGCCGGCAGCATGGATATGGGGTCCATTATCGGCCAGGTTGCAGGCGGCGGCGTCGGCGGCGGTGTTTTGATGGCCATTATCGGTGTCGTCAAGAAAATGATGGCCAAATAGGCAAATTTCCGGGGCCGTCAGGTGCTGGCGGCCCTTCCTTCTTGCCAGACGGCGCCCCTCTCGCTAGGCAGTTCGTGTTGAACTGTGACACGGCGAAAGGGCTGTTATGGCGGAGAGCGATCCCAAAACCCTGGTTTCGACCCAATGGCTGGCAGACCATCTGAAAAGCCCCGATTTGCGGCTGCTGGATGCGTCCTGGTACCTGCCGGAAATGGGGCGCGATGCGCGGGCCGAATATGAGGCCACGCATATTCCCGGCGCACGGTTTTTCGATATTGATGAAATTGCCGATCTGCGTTCGCAATTGCCGCATATGGTGCCGCCGGTGGAAAAGTTCATGTCGCGGATGCGCGCCATGGGTATTGGTGATGGTCATCAGGTTGTGGTCTATGATGGCGCCGGGCTGCTCTCGGCGGCGCGGGTCTGGTGGCTGTTTCGGCTGATGGGCAAGTTTGATATTGCGGTGCTGGACGGCGGGCTGCCCAAATGGCTGGCCGAGGGGCGCCCGGTCGAGGACCTCCCCCCGGTGATCCGTGACAGGCACATGACGGTGCAGCGTCAGGCGCAGATGATCAAGGATGTGACCCAGGTGGCTGCCGCATCAAAGCTGAAAGACCATGAGATTGTCGATGCCCGCTCGGCAGGGCGGTTTCGCGGGGAGGAACCCGAACCACGCGAGGGCCTGCGCAGCGGTCATATCCCGAACTCGAAAAACCTCCACTATCAGGATTTGCTGAAAAAGGATGGCACGATGAAATCCGTGGCGGAACTGGAAAAGCTGTTTCAGAACGCGGATGTTGACCTGAGCAAACCCGTTATCACCACCTGTGGGTCAGGGGTGACGGCCTGCATTCTGGACCTGGCGCTGGAGCGGATCGGCCACAAGGCCCATGCCGTATATGACGGGTCCTGGTCCGAATGGGGCATGTACAATGATCTGAAAGTCGCAACCGGAGAAGCCTGATGCTGACAAATCTGAAACCGCAGCCCGCCGACAAGATCCTGCAACTGATGCAGATGTTTCGCGAGGATCCACGCACTGACAAGATTGATCTGGGTGTGGGTATTTACAAGGATGCCACTGGCAACACCCCGGTGATGCGCGCCATAAAGGCGGCAGAAAAGCAATTGTGGGAAACCGAAACCACCAAGAAATACACCGCCCTCGCCGGGGATCCGGCCTATGGCGATGCGATGGTTGATCTGGTGCTTGGGGGTGCGGTTGCGCGCGATCGCGTGGCGGCGGCGGCCACGCCGGGGGGCACCGGCGCGATCCGTCAGGCGGTGGAGCTGATCCGGATGGCCAGCCCGGATGCCACCATCTGGATTTCCGCGCCAACCTGGCCGAACCATCCGTCGATCATCAGATATGTCGGCATGAAGATGGCCGAATACCGCTATTTTGATGATGCCACCCGTGGCGTGGATTTCGACGGCATGATGGCCGATCTGGCTGGTGTCAAAGCCGGTGACGTGGTGCTGTTGCACGGCTGTTGCCACAACCCGACCGGCGCCAACCTGAACATGTCGCAATGGGCCGAGGTGGTGGAATCCTTGCAAAAAACCGGCGCGGTGCCGTTTATCGACATCGCCTATCAGGGCTTTGGCGATGGGCTGGAGGTTGACGCCGAAGCCGTGCGGCTGGTGGCATCCAGTATGCCGGAAACCCTGATTGCCGCCAGTTGCTCGAAAAACTTCGGCATCTACCGCGAACGCACCGGCATTCTGATGGCGGTTTCCGAAACCGCCTCGGGGCAGCCGCTGACACAGGGCACGCTGGCATTCCTGAACCGTCAGAACTATTCCTTTCCGCCCGATCATGGCGCGCGTCTGGTGACGATGATCCTGAATGATGATGCCCTGCGTACCGACTGGCAGGCCGAACTGGAGGATGTGCGCCAGGGCATGCTGAAGCTGCGCACCCAGCTTGCGGCAGAACTGCAACGTCTGTCCGGGTCGGACCGCTTCGGTTTTCTGGCTCAGCACCGTGGCATGTTCTCGCGACTTGGGGCAACGCCCGAACAGGTGGAGCGCCTGCGGGCCGAGCACGGCATCTATATGATCGGTGACAGCCGCATGAACATCGCCGGCCTGAACGAGGCCACGATCCCGATCTTGGCCAAGGCGATTATTGATACGGGCATATAACCCGCCAATACCGGTTCACGTTTTCAACTGCCCGCCGCCCCGAAATGGGCTGTCAAAAAGGTGATAAAGCTTCTCAGTTTCGGCGTGATCGCCCTGGTCGGGGAATACAGAACACTCGTGGGCAATGCTTGAGGCGGATATGCCTCAAGCACCCTGACCAGACGACCGGCTTTCAGGTCGGGCGACAGCAGCGTTTCGGCTTGCAGCACGATCCCCGCACCACCCAGCGCCGCCTCGCGAAGCGCATGGCCGTCATTCGCGGCCATCGGGCCGGTCACCTGAACCGCGATCACATCATCGCCGGATTCCGGGTTTGTAAAAAACCATGTGTCAAATTCAAATCCCGGCCGAAACCCGAAACAGGCATGTGAGGCAAGATCCTCGGGATGGGTCGGCACTCCCTTTTGCGCAAGGTATTCGGGGGATGCGCAGGCAACCAGCCGGTAAGGCGCAAGCGAACGCGCAATCAGGCCGCTGTCGGGCAAACTGCCCGTCCGGATGACCAGATCATAGCCTTCGTCCAGCAAATCAAAGACACGGTTGTTCAGCGTCATTTCCACCCGCACCTCTGGGTTGGCGGCAAAGTATTCGGGCAAGACAGGCGCAAGGCAGGCTGCGCCAAAAATGACCGGCGCCCCGATCCTGAGGACCCCCCGCGGGATTGATCGCATCTGGGCAACGCTTGCGTCGGCGGCCTCCAGCTCTGCCAGTATCTCTTTTGCTCTTTCGTAATAGATACGCCCCGCCTCGGTCAGGGAATGGCGGCGGGTCGTCCGGTTCAGAAGCTGGGTTCCCAGGCTATCCTCAAGCGCGCGCACATGGCGCCCGACCATCGGTGCGGTCATGCCGAATTGTTCGGCAACGGCTGCAAATGATCCGGCCTCCACTGTTTTGACGAAAACCTCGATGCTTTTCAACCTGTCCATTCGATACTCCTGATACCTGGTCTATGTCAAAACGAGGCATTTATCGCAACAAAAGATTGAATGAAAAAGGGGCAGGATTTGAACAATGGAGAAACAATCATGAATATTGCAATCATCGGCCCCGGCAACATGGGCCTTGGTCTCGCGCGCCTGTTCGCGGCCAAAGGTCAAACTGTTGCGCTTGCGCACAAGGATGTCGAGGTGGCTGAACGACTGGCTGCTGAAATCGGCCGCAACGTGCAGGGCAAAACTATCGCCGATGCGGCCTCAGACGCCAGCATCGTGATCCTTGCAACCCCGTATGATTCAGCCGTAGCCGTGCTCAAAGAGGCGGGCGATATGAGCGGAAAAATTCTGGTGGACATTTCCAACCCGATCACACCCGATTTCATGGCTTTGACCATCGGCCACACCACCTCGGCCGCCGAGGAAATCGCCAAACTTGCCCCCGGCGCGCATATTGTGAAGGCTTTTAATACGGTATTCTGGCAGGCGCTGCCGTTCGAGGTGCGGCAGGGAAATCCGGCGGTTCAGGTTCTGCTTGCCGGGGATGATGCGGCTGCCAAGAAAACGGTGGCCGACATGGTCACGGACCTTGAATTCGAAGCGATTGACGCCGGCCCGCTCACGAATGCGCGTTTTATCGAACCGGTTGGCGAGATGAACATCCACTTTGGCTATGCGCTTGGATGGGGGACGGCGATCTCTCCGGCCTGGGTGCGCTTGGCATAGGTCTACGCCCTAGTAAAAAGCAGCAGGCGCTTTGAAGCGCCCACAACCCGAAAGCCGGCGAGGTTTCCCCCGCCGGCTTTGCATGCTTGTACGCTCTCGCGTTGCGCTCAGTAGTGATAGGCGGATTCGCCGTGAGTGGTGAGGTCCAGCCCCTGCATTTCGTCGTCTTTGTCGACCCGCAGTCCAACGGTCATATCCACCAGTTTGTAGAGCACAAAGGATACGACACCGCACCAGATGATGGTGATGCCCACGGCCTCGGCCTGGATCAGTGTCTGGCCCATCATGGAATAGTCGTCACCACCGATGCCCCCGAGGGAAGGCGCGGTAAAGATGCCTGTGCCGATTGCGCCTACGATGCCGCCAATACCGTGAATGCCGAAAACATCAAGGCTGTCGTCATAGCCGAACTTGTTCTTCACCACCGAGACGAAATAATAGCAGATGCCCGAGGCTATGGCGCCAAGAACGATGGCCCCCACCGGGCCGATGGACCCGGCCGCCGGCGTGACCGCCACCAGCCCGGTCACCATGCCCGAGGCGGCCCCCAGCAGGGATGCCTTGCCGCGCAGCATGGATTCCAGTGCGGACCAGGCGAGAATGGCGCCGGCTGTCGCAGTGAAGGTGTTGATCATCGCCAGCGCCGCGCCGCCGTTGGATTCGAGGTTCGAGCCAGCGTTGAAGCCAAACCAGCCAACCCACAGAATTGCCGCACCGACCAGTGTCAGCGTCATCGAATGGGGCGCCATCATGTCTTTGCCATAGCCGATGCGTGGGCCGATGACCAATGCGCCAACCAGGGCCGCGATCCCGGCATTGATGTGCACGACCGTGCCGCCGGCAAAATCCAGGGCCCCCAGGTTGAAGATCAACCCCGCACCGTCCCAGACCATATGCGCGATCGGGAAATAAGAGAACGTGACCCAGAGTGCCATGAACAGCAGCACGGCCTTGAACTTCACTCTTTCGACAAAGGAGCCGATGATCAGGGCGGGCGTGATGGCGGCAAAGGTCATCTGAAAGGCGATGAACACATATTCGGGCAGGACAACGCCATCGGTAAAGGTGGCGGCGGTTGAATCCATCGTCACCCCGGCCAGAAACAGCTTGCCAAAGCCACCCCAATAGGGGCTGGTGCCGCCACCAAAGGCAAAGGAATAGCCGTAAACAACCCAGATCACCATCACCAGGGCAGTGATCAGCGTGGTCTGCATCAGCACCGACAGCATGTTCTTGGTGCGCACCAGCCCGCCATAAAACAGCGCCAGCCCCGGCAGGATCATGAACAAGACCATGACGGTTGAAAAGATCATGAACGCGGTGTCCCCCTTGTTCGGGATCGGATCCGCATCCTGGGCGAGGGCGGGAAGGGCTGTCAGGGCCAGGGCCATGGGTACAGCCAGAATTTTCGAGAGTTTCATGTCAATTTTTCCTGTTTTCTGTCCTGAGCGCTAGAGCGCCTCGTCATCTGTTTCACCGGTGCGCACGCGCACGGCATGGGCAATATCCAGAACAAAGATTTTGCCATCGCCGATTTTTCCGGTGCGTGCGGTATTGGCGATGGTTTCGACAACCTGATCGACCATTTCGGCGGCGACACCGATTTCCAGCTTTACCTTGGGCACGAAATTTACAGAGTATTCCGCGCCACGGTAAATCTCGGTGTGGCCGGACTGGGCGCCAAACCCCTTGATTTCGGTGACCATCATCCCGCGAACGCCAATCGCAGTCAGCGCCTCGCGCACCTCTTCCAGCTTGAATGGTTTGATTGCAGCGATTATGAGTTTCACATGTGTCCCCTTTGGTGGCCTGATTTTCCAACGCAACAGAAAGCCGCAGAGAGCCTTGTTGAAAAGGATTCCCGCCGAAGAAAACCGGGCAGCTACGCAAGAAATGCATAAAAAATGCACAAATTTTCGAAATAGCCTATTTATTAGGCAGAAACAAAAGCGTAGAAGGCCGTTCCCGGGGCTCTACATTTGCAGGGAATGTCTGTAGGTTTGTGGCAAAATATAAAATCCCAGATAGGGTTGTAGATGAGCAGTTCAGGTAAAAAACGTCCTCCTCTGGTGGCGGACAAACGCTATTCGGCGCGCCCCGCGGCCAAGAAAAAGCCGGCGAAAAAGAAGGCGACAGGCGGCAAGTCTGCCGCCCGTAAAACGGCTGCGCGCAGAAAGCCGGCAAAAAGAACGGCGCGGCGCAACCCGATCCTGGCGGCTTTTCTGGGATTGTTCCGGTGGCTGTTCCGTCTGACCTGGCGGCTGGCCTGGCGCGGTGCCATTGTGGTTGCAATTCTGATCGGCATTGCGGTGGCATATGACTACAGCACCCTGCCGCCGCTTTCCAAACTGGTTGACGGGCGGACGCGCGGCTCTGTCACCTTGCTTGACCGGGACGGCAATGTGTTCGCCTGGCGCGGTGACCAGTTTGGCGGCGTGATTACCGCTGATACGGTTTCCCCCTATCTGAAAAACGCGGTTATTGCGACAGAGGACAAACGGTTTTACCGGCATTTCGGCATCAGCCCGCGCGGCATCGCCAGCGCCATAAAGATCAACCTGCGAAACGGCCGAGGCCCGTTATCGGGTAATGGCGGCTCAACGATTTCCCAGCAAACCGCAAAACTGCTTTGTCTGGGGGTGCCGTATGATCCGAAAACCTGGAAATCGGAAAAAGCCTATGAAGCCGACTGCCGCAAAGGCTCTTTGTGGCGCAAGGTCAAAGAGGCCGTTTATGCGCTGGCGCTGGAGGCGAAATATACAAAGAACGACATTCTGACCATCTATCTGAACCGGGCCTTCCTGGGGTCTGGCGCCCGCGGTTTTGAGGCCGCGAGCCAGCGCTATTTCGGCAAATCTGCCAAAGATGTCACCCCGGCCGAGGCGGCCATGCTGGCGGGCCTGCTGAAAGCGCCCACGCGATACGCCCCGACAAACAATCTGGCCAGATCACAGGATCGGGCCAGAGTCATCATCGGCCTGATGGAGGATCAGGGATACCTGACCAGTGCCGAGGCCGCACAGGCAAAGGAAAACCCGGCGGTTCTGTCCGCCGCTGCCGCCGCGCGCGCCGGTGGGTATTTCGCCGATTGGGTGATGGGCGAGGCGCCGGATTTTCTGACGCGTGACACGACAGAGGATGTGACCATCCGCACCACCTTTGACCCGCGTATTCAAAAGGCGGCGGAAGATGCGCTGAAATACATTTTTGACACCAAGGTGAGCAAGGGATCAAAGGCGCAGGCGGCAATAATCGTGATGTCGGCCGATGGGGCTGTACGCGCCATGGTGGGCGGGCGCCAGACCAAGGTTTCCGGCGCATTCAACCGGGCGACCCAGGCCTCGCGCCAGCCCGGATCAACCTTCAAGCCCTTTGTATACGCAACGGCGCTTGACATGGGCTATACCTATAATGACCGGGTGGAAGACGCCCCCCTGACCATCAATATCCCGGGCTCCGGCCCCTGGACGCCGAAAAACTATGGCAACAAATACTATGGCACGGTTACATTGACCGAGGCCCTGAAACGATCACTCAACACCGCGACGGTCCGGGTGGCCATGGCAATGGGGCTTGATAACGTGCGCAAGGTTGCTGCCGATTTTGGCATCGAAAGTGATCTGGCGGCGGGGCCAGCGCTGGCGCTGGGGGTGTCTGAATCAACCCTGATCGAAATGACCGGCGCCTATGCCGGCATTCTGAACGGTGGGCGCAGTGTTGTTCCCTACGGGCTGACCGGCCTGCGTTTACAGGGCGACAGGGACGATCTGATCGGTCAGGAAGGCGGCATGGGGGAACGGGTCATTTCCGAAGGCGCTGCCCGGCAACTGGTTTACATGATGAATCAGGTGATCGAGGGCGGCACCGGCCGGCGGGCCCGTCTGAAGGGCTGGCAGGCTGCCGGCAAGACCGGCACCACACAGGCGGCGCGGGATGCCTGGTTTATCGGCTTTACCGCCGACTATGTTACGGGCGTCTGGATGGGCTATGATGACAATACCCCGCTGAAGGGTGTGACCGGCGGCGGGTTGCCCGCTGGCATCTGGCGTGAAACCATGCAGCGGGTGCAAGAGGGCCTGCCGCCCCGGCCGCTGCCCATGATCACGCCGGAACCACCCAAACCTGTGGTTCAGGAGCAGCCCCGCCGGCAGCGTCGGAACGATACGGCCGAGCGGGTTTTGCTCGACGTGTTGGGCAACATTCTGGGTGGGCGAAACAGATAAGCCGGCTGACTGGGTTCTGACCCTGACCGGGCATTGCTGTGCCGGATATCGGCGGGCTATGCCAGCTTGGGCAAATCCTTGATCAACCTGTCCAGATTACCCTTGCGCTTGTCCAGCATGGCGCCGATTTCCTCGCGTTCATTCAGCAGCATGTTGATGCCTTCAATGAAGATGTTGAAGAACAGGTTCTTGCCGGAGCGGTCAGACACGTGAAAAACAACCTCGAAAGGCTCCTGCCCTTTCAGAAGGGCAATGGTTTTCACCTCATAGAACTTTTTCAGTTTCCGCGCCTGTTTCACGACAATCTTGCCACCGATGAATTCGCGGAACCGTTTGCCGTATTTGCGCGAGATATAGACACGGAAGGCCTTGGTGAAGGCGCGCATCTGTGCCGGAGTCGCGCGGCGCGCATCGGCCCCCAGCGCATAGCGGGCAATCGCGGGCACGTCAGAATATTTTGCGAAAATCTTCTCAAAATCGCGATACATCGCCTCTTCGGATTTTCCCGAATTGATGACGCGGTTGATTTCTTTCACCAGCCGGTCGATCAGCGCCTTGGCCTGCGCGGTGGTCAGCGCGGCCATGGCGGATGACGGGACCAGACCGGCCACCGCCGTTGCTGCCAACCCTGACAGGGCCGTGCGGCGCGTCAGGGTACTATTGATCGTCATAAAGTTCATCAAAGATGTCCGTGCTTTCATCTACCACGCCTCCACTCAACTGAAACCGGCGATGCTGCAGAAACAAAAGCCGGGCCTGTGCGTAACTGTCTGCACTGTCATATAGGATCGAATCCACGGTGTTTGAATAGGTATAGCGATCATCCAGCTTTGAGCCGACAGCCGCAACCGTTGCCAGATAACGTTCGGTATCGGGTAACTTATACATGATCGGATTGGTGAAAAGATCGACGACCTTGCCCACCATATCGCGCTGGGTCGTCGGCCCCAACAGTGGTAATTCGACATACGGGCCTTCGCCAACCCCCCAGACATAAAGGGTTTCTCCGAAATCCGTGCTTTCCTCGGGCAGGCCCATCGCGGTTGCCGGATCCAGCACGCCGGCCAGACCAATGGTGGAATTGAACAGGAAGCGGGTAGAATTTTTTAACGCATCGGGAATATTCAACTGCAACAGGTCATTCACGACAACGCCGGGAAGGTTGATATTGCTTGAAAAGTTGGAAACGCCCTTGCGCACTGGTTGCGGAATGATGCTGCCGTACCCCCGGGATGCGGGCTTTACCAGAATCCTGTCGATATTCAGGTTTTCCTCGTGCACCGCGCGGTTTTTGGCCTCATAGGGGTCGTTTATGCCCTCGGCGGGCGGGCGTGAGCCGGCGCAGGCGGTTACGAATACCAGTGACACAGCGCACAAGAGTTGCGCTAGCCGTGGTGTGAGTTTATTGAGTTTCCTAAACAATACTGATCTCTGTGGCTTGTCCGCAGTACATTTTGATAGAGGCGAAGAGCAAGCAAACCCCGCGCCACCGGCGAATTGGATTAGACCTAAGGCCGGAAAGCGCAAGAGACAAGGCTTTCTCCAATCACTTTGAGGGATTGGCGGTTTTGAATAGCGAAAAGGCAACAGGCAGAAAGACGGGAATGAAACAGCAAATGGAATACGGAACAGGGCTGGAAGAATTGCGCGCGGCCCGACGCGAGAGCCGTTGGCTGTTTGTGGCCGTGGCCGTATTCAGCGCGTTTGTGAACCTGCTTATGCTGACGGGCCCCCTGTTCATGCTTCAGGTCTACGATCGCGTGCTCGGAAGCCGGTCGGAAGAAACCCTGCTGGCGCTGTTTGTTCTGGTTGCCTTCCTGTTCGCCATGATGGGCATTCTGGATTATGCGCGCGGCCGCATTCTGGCCCGCATCGGCGCCAGATTTCAGGCGCGTCTGGAGCGGCGGGTTTTTGCGGCAGTGCTGAAGGCGACAACATCAGGGCGCGGCACACAGTTTGCCGTCTCTGCGCTGAGTGACCTTGAAGCGGTGCAGCGGCTGCTGTCCTCGCCGGTGCTGACCGCCATTTTCGACATCCCCTGGACGCCGTTGTTTCTGGGCGCGATATTTCTGTTTCATCCGTGGCTGGGGTTTCTGGCGCTGGGTGGCGGGGTGCTGCTCATATTTCTGACGCTGCTCAACCAGATCACGACAAAACGCCCGGTGCTGAGCGCCAATGTGGCCACCCACCGGGCCAACCTCATGGCCGAACAGATTCGTGCCGAGGCCGATCTTGTCCAGAGCCTCGGCATGCGGGACGCGGCGTTTGACCGCTGGCAACTTGCGCGTCGCAAAGCCCTGGAGGAAACCATGCGCGCGGCTGACTCGGGTGGTATGTTCAGCACGCTGACCAAAACCTTTCGGCTGTTTCTGCAAAGCGCCATGCTGGGCCTGGGTGCCTATCTGGTGCTGAAGAACGAACTGACGGCCGGGGCGATGATCGCCGGGTCCATCATGATGGGCCGGGCGCTGGCACCGGTGGAAATGGCGATGGGTCAGTGGCCGCTGGTGCAACGCGCGGCAAAAGGCTGGAACAATCTCTCAAAGCTGTTGTCCGAGGTCAAACCGGATGCGCCGCGCATGGCCCTGCCTGCGCCAAGGGCCCTGCTGGTGGCCGATCAGCTAACGGTGGTTCCGCCGGGGGAACAGCAGGCCAGCCTGCGCATGGTCGGGTTTCGGCTGGAGCCCGGCCAGGCACTGGGGGTGATCGGGCCTTCCGGCGCCGGAAAATCCACCCTGGCCAACGCCCTGACCGGCCTGTGGCGCCCCGCCGGCGGCAAGATACGGCTGGATGGCGCAACGCTGGATCAGTATGACCCGGATGTTCTGGGCCAGCATATCGGTTATCTGCCCCAGCGGGTGCAGTTGTTTGACGGAACCATCGCCGAAAACATCGCCAGGCTGCAACAGGTTCCCGATGAGGCCGGTATTGTCGAGGCTGCCAAAAAGGCGGCGGCGCATGACATGATCATGAAGCTGCCGGATGGTTATAACACACGGGTTACCGCAGCGGGCGGCAAACTGTCGGGCGGGCAGTTGCAACGGGTCGGACTGGCGCGTGCCATGTATGGCAACCCGGCCATTCTGGTGCTGGATGAACCAAACTCGAACCTGGACAATGAAGGCTCGATCGCGCTGAATCTGGCCATTCGGAACATGAAGTCGGAAGGGCGTTCCGTGATGATCATGGCGCATCGTCCCGCAGCCATTCAGGAATGCGATTTGCTGATGGTGATCGAAGGCGGAACCCGCAAGGCCTTTGGCCCCAAGGACGAAATCCTGAAATCCATGGTTCAGAATCACGCCGAAATCCGCAGAAGCAGTGGTCAGGGGGGCGTCACATGAAACGCGAACAGGCAAACCAGCCGGGCAAACCCCGCAAGAAAACTCCGGCGGCAGCGCCCAGGCGCCCCGCAGCAGAACCCTGGTCGGCACGCCGGCCCCTGATACTGGGAATTCTGGCGTTGATCGTGCTGGTGGGCGGGTTTGGCGCTTGGTCGGTATTGGCCAATATTTCCGGTGCCATTGTGGTGAGCGGCCAGATAGAAGTTGAACAGAATCGCCAGGTTGTTCAGCACCCTGATGGCGGTGTGGTCGAGGCCCTTCTTGTCAAGGAGGGTGACAATGTGGATGCTGGCGACATTCTGATCAAACTGGATCCGACGGGCATTCAGTCAACCCTGAACACTGTCGAGGGCCAGTTGTTTGAGCTGATGGCCCGCCGTAGCCGGCTGGAGGCCGAAAGGGACGATGCAAAAGCGATTGTTTTTGCACCCGAACTGGTCGAAGCTGCCGCAGAAAATCCAAAGATCGACGATCTGATGCGGGGGCAGGCGCGGCTTTTCCGGGCGCGGCTGGATTCACTGTCCAAGGCGGTTGATCAATTGCAGAAACGGCGCGCCCAGATCAGCAATCAGATCGAGGGAATCGTTGCCCAGCAGGGCGCCCTTGAAAAACAGTTGGGGCTGATTGGTCAGGAACTCGAATCCCAGCAGTCCTTGCTGGATCGCGGCCTGGCGCAGGCCTCGCGGGTTCTGGCCCTGCAACGCGAAGAGGCCCAGTTGCGCGGCACCATGGGTGAGTTGACCGCCTCCAAGGCGCAGGCCGAAGGGCGTATCACCGAAATCGACATCGAAATCCTGAAACTGGGTACGGCGCGGCGCGAAGAAGCCATCTCGCGCCTGCGCGATTTGCAGTTTCGTGAACTTGAGCTGACAGAAAAGCGGAATGCGGCAAAGGAAAAACTGGCCCGTCTGGATATTCGCGCGCCGGTTTCCGGCGTGATCTATGACCTGAAGGTCTTTGGTACGCGCAGCGTCATCCGTCCGGCAGAACCGGTTCTGTATGTCGTGCCGCAGGACCGCCCGCTGGTCATCAGCGCGCGCGTGCAGCCAATTCATGTGGATGAGGTTTTTCCGGGGCAGGAAGTAGAACTGCGGTTTCCGGCCTTCAATTCGCGCACCGCACCCGAACTCAAGGGCCGGGTGACGCAGGTCTCGGCGGATGCGTTTATTGATGAGCGCACCCAGGCCCCCTATTACCGCGCCGAGATTGTCCTGAAAGAAGGTGAAAATGCCAAACTGGGAGAGGGCATGACACTGATCCCCGGCATGCCGGTCGAGGCGTTTTTGCGCACTGCCGACCGGACGCCGCTGGCCTATCTCATCAAACCTCTGGCCGACTTTTTCCGCAAGGCCTTCCGCGAAACCTGAATTTTGCGGTTTCCCTGCGTCCGCAACAAAGATAGCGTCGGCCGGGAAAATCAACGCAAACACCGTGACTGAGGAGCACCGCATGATAAACCCGATTGACGCGCGTCTGTCAGAACTGGGCATAGACCTGCCCGCCGCCCCGGCCCCGGCGGCAAACTATGTGCCTTACGTTATTGCCGGTGATCTGGTTTTTGTATCCGGTCAGGTTTCGATGAATTCCGAAGGCTTCATTTGCGGCAAGCTGGGTGATGACATGGATGCCGACGCCGGTGCCCTGGCGGCCCGAACCTGTGCTCTTGGCTTGCTGGCGCAAGTCCGCGCCGCATGTGGCGGTGATTTCGCGCGGCTGGTGCGGGTGGTAAAGCTGACCGGGTTTGTAAACTCGACAGCCGATTTCGGCGATCAGCCCAAGGTCATAAATGGCGCGTCGGATCTTCTGGTCGAGGTGCTGGGGGACGCCGGGCGCCATTCGCGCTCTGCTGTCAGTGCCGCATCGCTGCCCTTTGGCGTGGCGGTGGAAATCGAAGGTATTTTCCAGATCAGATGACATGACCCAGTTTTTCCGCCCTTTTCTGCGGGCGCCGCTGGCCCATCGTGGATACCATGACAAGGCTGCCGGACGACCGGAAAATTCGCGGGCTGCCTTTTTGGCGGCCATTGATGCCGGCTATGGTATCGAAATGGATGTGCAACAATCGTCCGATGGTCAGGCCATGGTTTTTCATGATTACGATCTGGCGCGCCTGACCGGGGCAACAGGCCCGATCCGCCAGCGCACGGCGGCCGAGTTGGGCAAGATCACTCTCAAGGGCAGTGATGAACACATACCAACCCTGACGGAAATACTGGATTTGGTTGCCGGGCGCACGGCGTTACTGATCGAGGTCAAGGATCAGGACGGCATCATGGGCAAAGATGTCGGCATTCTGGAAAAGGCGATTGCCGAGGCGCTGGCTGGCTACAAGGGGCCGGTTGCGGTGATGTCTTTCAACCCGAATGCTGTTGCCGCCTTTGGCGCGTATTCTCCCGATATTCCACGCGGCCTGACAACCTGCGCCTATTCGGCGCTTGGCTGGCCGCTTTTACCAGCGCAGGTTCGCAGGCGCTTGCGTGAAATTCCGGATTTTGATCGTGTCGGGGCCAGCTTTATCAGCCATCAGGCCACCGATCTGCGCCGCCCGCGCATACATGAACTGAAGAAAAACGGCACACCGATCCTGTGCTGGACCATCCGGAGCCGTGGCGAGGAAATCCGCGCCCGCCAGATTGCCGACAATATTACATTTGAGGGCTACGCGCCGCCCATTCCTGCGGCCGCCGGCTGACGCGGCCGGTTGCCGGGCCTTTTCAGGGCGATTCGCAGGCCGTGGCGTGGCAAAAGACCGAGGCCAGAATATCCGACAGCCGGTCGGCGTCCTTTCGGGTGAAGGCATCCGGCCTGTTGCTGTCTATGTCGAAAACACCCAGCAGATCACCCGCGCCATTCCAGACCGGCAGGACAAGTTCACTGCGTGTTGAGCTGGCGCAGGCTATGTGGTTTTCGAATGTTTCAACATCGGCGATCAACTGTACCTGGCCGGTGCGTGCGGCCGCACCGCAAACCCCGCGCGAAAACGGGATCGAAATGCAGCCATGCGCACCCTGATAGGGGCCGATTTTCAACAGATCCGGGGCCACCACGCGGTAAAACCCCGTCCAGTCGAACCTCTGGTCGCTGTGATGAACCTCACAGGCGACGGTTGCCATCAGGGCAATGGTGTCGGTCTCTCCGTCGCAGAGTGCGCCGATGGTTTGTGCAAGGCACGTGTAATCGACGTTCATGGGCGTTCAATCGCAATGGCGGTCCCTTCGCCGCCGCCGATGCAGATGGCCGCAACGCCTCTCTTCAGGTCGCGTTTTTCCAGAGCGTTCAGCAGGGTCACGATGATACGGGCCCCCGAAGCACCAATAGGGTGCCCCATGGCGCAGGCGCCGCCATTCACGTTCATTTTCTCACGCGCGATATTCATTTGCTGCATGAACACCATCGGCACCACGGCAAAGGCCTCGTTGACCTCCCACAGATCCACATCCTCGACGCTCCAGCCGATTTTCTTCAGCAGCTTGCGGGTGGCTGCGATCGGGGCCGTGGTAAACCAGGCGGGTTCCTGGGCGTGGCTGGCATGGCCCAGGATACGCGCCCGTACAGCAAGACCACCCGCCTTTGCCGCCGTCTCGCTGGCCAGAACCAGGGCCGCCGCACCGTCGGAAATGGAGGAAGAATTTGCCGCCGTCACCGTGCCGCCTTCGCGGAAAGCCGGGCGCAGTTGCGGAATCTTCTCCGGTCGCGCCCTGGTCGGTTGTTCATCAACGGCAACAATGGTTTCGCCCCGGCGGCTTTTGACCGTAACCGGGGTGATTTCGCCCTCGAAGGCACCGTTTTTCTCGGCGGTCAGCGCATTGGACAGGGAGGTCAGCGCATAGTCATCCTGTGCTTCGCGGCTCAGTTGGTATTTTTCGGCGCAGTCTTCGGCAAAGGTGCCCATCAGGCGACCCTTGTCATAGGCATCTTCCAGCCCGTCCAGAAACATGCTGTCCATGACTTTGCCATGCCCCAGACGCGCACCGGAACGCATCTTTGGCAGCAGATAAGGCGCCTTTGTCATGCTTTCCATACCGCCGGCAACCATGACGCCAACCTGACCCAGTGCAATCTGGTCATGCGCGGTCATCACGGTTTTCATGCCTGATCCACACATTTTATTCAGCGTGGTTGCCGGTACGCTTTCGCCCAGACCTGCTGCAAATCCGGCCTGGCGCGCCGGCGCCTGCCCCATTCCGGCCGGCAGAACACATCCCATCAGCAATTCTTCAATCAGATCGGGGCCGGCTTTGGCATTTTCCAGTGCTGCATTTATTGCCGCGCCCCCCAGTACCGGGGCGTCGACTTCGGCGAAAACACCCTGCAAACCACCCATCGGCGTGCGGGCAGCACCTGCTATCACTACGTTTTCCATCCTGGTTCTATCCTTTCGGGCATGCTTTTTGCCCCTGCATACCGAATGGTAAGGTTTGTCGTCTAGCCTTCATTCAGCACCTTATGATCGGAGTAGCCGGATGAAGCTTGAAATAGAAGACCGCAACGATATGCGCATTGTCAAAATCAGTGAAGACCGTGTTGATGCCGCTGTCGCCATACAGTTCAAGGACAGCATGGCCGAGGCCACAAAAGACGGACCTGATCGCGTGGTGCTTGACATGTCCCAGGTCAAGTTTCTCGACAGCAGCGGTCTGGGGGCGGTGGTTGCGACGATGAAGCTGTTGGGAAATGAGCGCAAGCTGGAACTGGCGGGGCTGACGCCAACGGTTGAAAAGGTTTTTCGCCTCACCCGAATGGACAGTATTTTTGCGATTCATGAAAGCGTGGCCGCAATACCCGAATCGACCTGAAAGCGGCACTGACACCAAATTCAATTAAAATTCCAAAGGCCGCCATGACACATCAGCACATAGCCCCCCCCCACTTGCAACACCTGGTTTTTCAATCAACAGTCAAGGACGTGCGTCGGGCACTCGATACCTTGTTCAACGGTTTCCGGCCGCTCTGCCTGCCGGCAGAGGAATCCGGAACAATCGAACTGGTCCTGGCAGAGGTTCTGAACAATGTTGTCGAACATGCCTATGAAAACCGGCCCAATGGCAGAATCGAGTTGCATGCAGAGCAGATGCCGGATGGATTCCGTTTCGAAGTGATAGATGAAGGCCGCGAAATGCCGGACGGGAAACTGCCATCGGGGCATCTGGTGCCAATCGACACCGATCTGACAACCATTCCGGAAGGCGGATTCGGCTGGTTTCTGATTCAGGACCTGGCAACAGACATTCACTACCGGCGCAGTGATGGGAAGAACCATCTTTCCTTTTGCATTGCGGTTGCCTGTCCGGTTTTGCGTTCAAAGCCCGGTTCAGAACCCGGCGTGGAATAAACCAGCGCCGCCGAAAATGACGCAATAATACCTTATTGCCACCCAATACCGGACAGAAAGCTGCGGGATACAGCCAGTGTAGCTGCTAAAAGCTTCCCTCGGCACTGCGCTTCACAGCCCCCACCCAATGCGTGGTGCCGAGGTTTATTCTTCTCCTGATCCATTGGAAAACTGTCAGCCCCGTTATAGGCTGCCCCTGCAATGCAGGAGGGTAATCATGCGCGATTTTCAGCGTCCCGGACGATCAGCGGTTTTTGCGACAAACGGCATGTGCGCAACGTCGCATCCCCTGGCGGCAAAGGTGGCCATTCAAATTCTTGAAAAAGGGGGAAATGCGGTTGACGCGGCGATTGCCGGCGCGGTTCTGCTCGGTTTTTGTGAACCGCAGATGACCGGCCTGGGCGGCGATTGTTTTGTGCTTCTCAAACCTGCCGACAGGGACAGAATCATCGCCCTGAACGGCTCCGGGCGGGCACCAAATGGATTGGCGTCCGAAGACTTGCGGGCAAAAGGCCTCACCGCCATGCCGGCCTATGCGGCCGAGGCTGTCACCATTCCGGGCGCTGTTGATGCCTTTTGCCGGCTGTCAGAGGATTGGGGAAAGCTGGGCCTGGCCGCCAGCCTGGCGCCGGCCATTTTCTATGCGGAACATGGCGTGCCCGTGGCGCCGCGCACCGCGTTTGACTGGAAGATCGGCGCCGATACCCTGCAGGGGGTTGCGCGCAAATTGTTTCTGCTCGACGGAAATCCGCCATCGCCGGGGCAAATATTCCGTGCCCCGCAACAGGCAAAAGTGTTGCGTAAAATTGCAGAATACGGGCACCGCGGTTTTTATGAGGGCGAGGTGGCGCAAGACATGGTCGCATCACTTCGCGCGGCTGGCGGCACCCATACGATGCAGGATTTTGCCACAACGCAATCCACCTATGGCGAACCGGTTTCGGGCAGATACAAGGATGTGGAACTGATTGAGCACCCGCCGAACGGGCAGGGGGCCACGGCCATTCTGATGCTGAATATCCTCTCGCATTTTGATCTGCGGTCCCTGGATCCATACGGTGCGCAGCGCGCCCATCTCGAGGCCGAGGCGGCCAAGCTGGCCTATGACGCCCGCAACCGGTTCATAGCCGATGCGGGATTTACCCGGAGGCTGGAGCATATGCTGGCCCCGGAAACCGCGACAGCACTGGCGGAGATGATCCACCCGGAAAAGGCGATGACAAATGCGCATGAGCAGTCTGAACAGGTGCACAAGGAAACGGTCTATATAACGGTGGTTGACCGGGATCGTACGGCGGTCTCCCTGATCTATTCGATTTATCACAGCTTCGGTTCGGGGATTGCCTCTGACAGGTTCGGCATTCTTTTTCAGAACCGGGGGGCAGGGTTTACCCTGGAAAAAGGCCACCCGAACGAGGCCAAAGGCGGTAAACGCCCGATGCATACGATCATTCCGGCGATGCTGAAAAAGTCAGGCAGGGTCTGGATGCCATTTGGCGTGATGGGCGGGGCCTATCAACCGAACGGCCATGCAAGACTGGTGAGTAACATCGTGGACTATGATCTTGAGCTTCAGCAGGCTGTTGATGCCCCCCGCAGTTTTTCTGACATGGGGCAGATGAATGTCGAGCGCGGATATTCAGATGCGGTGCGCCAGAAACTAGCCGAGATGGGGCACGACGTCGTCATTCCGCAAACCCCGATCGGCGGGGCACAGGCCATTCAGATTGACGGAGAAAGGGGCGTTCTGATCGGCGGCTCTGACCCGCGCAAGGATGGTTGTGCGCTGGGCTACTGACCCTAGGTCTACGCCCTAATTCAGTTGAAACTGAAGCGGATAGCTACCCTCGTTGAAATCGCCGAAAAGGTCGGGCAAATCTGGATGGCTGACCGGCTCCCCCGTGTAATCCGCAACAAGGTTCTGCTCGGATACATAGGCCACGTAATAATTCTGGTCGTTTTCGGCCAGAAGGTGGTAAAACGGCTGCTCTTTTGACGGACGGCTTTCCTCGGGGATGGCATCATACCATTCTTCGGTATTTGAAAACATGGCATCAACATCAAAAACCACACCCCGGAAAGGATGTTTGCGGTGGCGTACAACTTGGCCCAGATGGTATTTTGCACGTTGCTTCAGCATTTTCGTTTGCCCCTGAGGACCTTTTACGTCGAAACGTTAAGTGTTGTCTATGGTTGCGGCCTTGTTTTTATGGAAACAGACTGTGATGAAATTCCCGACAGTGCCTCGGTTTTCGGCACTCAATCCGGCCGGATCCGCAGAACGCGCATGGTATGGTCGGTTGTCACCATTTGGTGATGGGTCGCGCATTTTTACGGTTTTACCATTGCCGTTTTTTCGGATAAAGTCGGGACAAACAAAAAGGCGAGAGGCAAATGAGCAGACTTCTTCGCGCAATGGTTCTGATGTTACTGGTCGCGTCTTGTGGCGGGGGCAACTATTCTGCGCCCCGCAATCTGGATAATGCCTGCAGCATTACTAACCAGCGTCCGAAAATCCTGAAAGCAATGCGCAAGAGCGAACGCCGCTGGGGTGTTCCGGTGCATGTGCAGATGGCAACAATCTATCAGGAGAGCAAATTCATAGGTAATGCCCGCACACCGCTAAGCTTTGTGCTGGGGGTCATTCCCATGGGGCGGCAATCCTCGGCCTATGGCTATGCGCAGGTTCTTGATGCGACCTGGAAGGAATACAAACGCGAAACCGGCCGCTATTCTGCGAAACGCGACAACATCAACGACGCCGCCGATTTTATGGGTTGGTATATGGCCAAGTCCAATGAAACGCTGGGCATTCCGCTGAGCGACGCCAGAAACCAGTATCTGGCCTATCATCAGGGGCGCAGCGGCTATGCCAACGGCAGTTACCGTGGCAAGGCCTGGCTGGTGCGTATCGCCAACGAAGTCGATAGCAGATCCCGGCGTTATCGGATGCAACTGCAGAGTTGTGGAAAGCTGTAGCCCGTCAGGGCGCCGTCAGGGCGATCAGTCAGACGCCCGGCCGCTGCGCTGCTGCTGTGCCATGACAATGCTGAACAGGCTGGGCGGCAGTTTCACGCCTTTCTCAAGATCACCAAGCACCACGGTGGTTTGCCCGCCGCCGCCGTCCGTAATGATCCACTGGCGCAGTTCGACAGGGTTGTCGGTGAACACCAGTTGAATACTGCCATAGTCGGGATGCTTCGGGTCTTGAGCTGTTACGGTTGTGGTCTTGCCGTCTGATTTGTGGCCGACAACCATTTTCGCCTGTGACAGATTGACATTCTTTTTCAGGATCAGGTTCAGCGGAGTGCGTTTTAGCGGATATTGCTCTGGCCCCTGATTGGATTTCGGGTCGAAAATGGCAACTTGGCCGCCGCTGGCCAGCACGAGGCTTTTTTCGGGCGGGTTGTATTCAAACCGCACACGGCCCGGCCGCTTGATATAAAGCGTCCCGGTGGCAATGGTGCCGTCGCTGTTGATCTGGGTAAAATCTGCCTTTGCCGTGCGAAACCCGTTCAGGTAATCCGATAAACGACCAAGCGAAATCTTTCCGGCGGTCGCGGGAAAGGCCAGCGCGACCCACAAGGCCGGTATGAGCAGAATGCGTAACAGTTTCATATCTCCAACATAGGCATTCGGATGCAGGTTTCACCCCTTTGGGTGAAAATTTTCAGGACCGGCGCCAATTGGCTTATTGCTGTTCGGGCACCAGAATATCGCGTTTGCCAACGTGGTTTGCTGCACTGATCAACCCCTCATCTTCCATCTGCTCAACCAGACGTGCGGCCTTGTTATAGCCGATCGCCAGTTTGCGCTGGATATATGAGGTCGAGCATTTCCGGTCGCGAAGGACAATTGCAACAGCCTGATCATACAGGGCGTCGGCAGAATTCGTGTTTCCGCCCAGCCCCAGCACCAGATCAATATCGTTTTCCTTGTCTGTGTCGGGGCCGTCCACGACACCGCCAATATATTCCGGCGGGCCAAAGGATTTGAGGTGGTTGACGATCTCCTCGACTTCTTCGTCGCTGACGAAAGGCCCGTGCACACGGGTGATTTTCGCACCCCCCGCCATATAGAGCATATCGCCCATGCCCAGGAGTTGCTCGGCCCCCTGTTCGCCGAGAATGGTGCGGCTGTCGATCTTGCTGGTGACCTGAAAACTGATGCGGGTCGGAAAGTTTGCCTTGATCGTGCCGGTAATCACATCGACCGACGGGCGCTGGGTGGCCATGATCAGATGAATTCCACTGGCCCGCGCCATTTGCGCAAGCCGCTGGATGCAGGCCTCGATCTCTTTGCCGGCCACCATCATCAGGTCAGCCATCTCATCAACGATTACGACGATAAACGGCAGAATTTCCGGTGCGAACTCTTCCGTCTCGAAAACGGGATCCCCGGTTTCGTCATCAAATCCGGTTTGCACCGTCCGGCTGAACATTTCGTTTTTCGCCAGGGCATCGCGGACCCGCCCGTTGTAGCCCTCGATATTGCGAACACCCATTTTCGACATTTTGCGATAGCGCTCTTCCATTTCTCCAACCACCCATTTCAGGGCGACGACGGCCTTTTTCGGGTCGGTCACAACCGGGCTGAGAAGGTGCGGGATGCCATCGTAGACACTCAGTTCCAGCATTTTCGGATCAATCATGATCAGGCGGCATTCCTCGGGCGTCAGCTTGTACAGCAGGCTGAGGATCATCGTGTTGATCGCAACCGATTTGCCTGATCCGGTGGTCCCGGCAATCAGCAGGTGGGGCATTTTGGCCAGGTTGGTGACAACCGGATCACCACCAATATCCTTGCCCAGGGCGAGCGGCAGACGCATGGTACTGTCACCAAAATCACGGGCCGACAGGATTTCGCGCAAGACAACCTTTTCGCGGGTGTCATTCGGCAGTTCTATGCCGATGACCGAACGCCCCGGAACCGTGGAAACCCGGGCGGAAAGCGCAGACATCGAGCGGGCAATATCATCAGCCAGGCCGATAACACGGCTGGCCTTCAGGCCCGGGGCCGGTTCCAGTTCATACATGGTAACAACCGGGCCGGGGCGCACGCTGATGATTTCTCCCTTGACGCCATAGTCATCAAGAACCGTTTCCAGCATGCGTGCGTTTTCTTCCAATGCTTCGTCTGACATTTGCAGGCGTTGGATTTCGACCGGATTGGTCAAAAGCGACAGTGGCGGTTTTTCGTAATCTGCATGCCGTTCCTCGAACTGCAGCTTTGGTTGCGCCTCGGCCCTGGCCTGCCGTGAGGGTTTGACGGTTTTTGCCGGGGGATGCTGAACAACTGCTTTTGCGGGTTTTGCAACCGGGATCGGCTGCGAAGTGGTGAAGGGCTGCGCCTGATCAGGCTGGGCGCCAGGGGCGGCGGCCAGCAGGTCGGTTTCCGGTTCAGGCGCCGGCGCGGTCAGCGGTGGTTGTGTGTCCAGAACCATCGGTTGCGGGCCGTTGCGGCGGGTCACCATCGGCTCTGGCCGGCCGATTTCCAGCACCGGCGTCTGACGCACACGGGATTTTATCACATCGGCAATTTTGGCCTTGATGCGCTCTTCGCCCCCGCCTTCGGTCGGGACAAACTCCAGCGGTTCAGGCTCTACCAGTTCCGGAACCGGATCGGCCTGGCGTTTTATCAGTGAAGGCATGCGGGAAAACAGGCCGGTCTTGGTGGCCGGGGCTGCGGCATTTGCCGGCAAGTCGGGCTCGGGCAATGCTTGCGCGGCCTTCATCGAAGGTTTGGCACGCAACACACGCGGCGTATTGGCGGGTGCCGCCGCCGTCATGGTTCCGGCATTCTGGGCAGCCAAATCCGCAAGCGCAGATTCCCGGGTTTGCCGCAGTTCCCGGGCTTGGGCATTTTTCTCTTTCAGCGCCATGGCAGCCTGCGCGGTTCCAACAGCGGTGCGTTTTGTCAAATTGGCGGTTTTACCCAGAAGTTTCAGAATAAACGTGTAGCAGAGGATCAGCCCGACCAGCAGGAACCGGCCAATCTTCTTGAGCTCCGCTTTGGTAAAGCCCAGCACGAAAAGCCCGGAGGCAACCGTCGCGGCCCCCATCAGGGCCGACATCAGCTTGATGCCGAAAACAGTGCCGACGGGGACGATATTCAACACAGCACCCAGCACTGTGTCGCCAAACATTCCGCCCAGTCCAAAATCATGCGTCCACCCGGATGCGGGAACAAGTGTCGAGAAATAAACCGACAACAGGGCAATAAAGATGGGCGCAAAAACCAGACGCCCGATGGCGCGGTCTTCGCCGCGATGCGTGGCAAAACGCACCCCCCAGACGGCCAGCACAATGGCGACCCCCCAACTGCCCCAGCCGGCGATGACATAGATGGGGGACGCAAAAGCGGCCCCAATGCGCCCCAACCAGTTGTTGACGGGCTTGTCTGTCGCGGTCAGCCAGCTTGGGTCATCCGGCGCGTAGGAAGCAAGCATCATGAAAACCAGAATACCCAGGCCCACCATTGCCACGCCCAGCAATTCCTTGCCGCGCCTTTCCAGCGCAGCCTGCATTTTGGTGTCCAGCAGCGGATCACGCTGTTTGATCTGATAAGATGCCATGTTTACACCGTCCTCAATTGTACAGGCAGTCGCAAAGCTTTGTCAGCCCGCGCTGCGTTTCTTCTATTGGGGCCACCATGGCGGCCCGGATAAATGTCTTGCCCGGATTGTCGCCATCGACCTCCCGGCTGAGATAGGCGCCGGGCAAGACCCGGATGCCGGTTTCTCGCCATAGCTTCAGGGCGGCCTTTTCGCCGTCATCCACAGGAAGCCACAGGAAAAAGCCGCCTTCTGGCCCCCTGTAGCCGTGAATGCCGGCAAACACTTTGTCGGCCACCTTGTATTTCGCCTGATACAGGGCGCGGTTTGCGCGCACATGTTCCTCATCCGCCCAGGCTTTGGCTGCCGCATGTTGCAGGGGCATCGGCAGGGGCGCGCCGGCATAGGCCCGCAATTGTTTGATCCGCGTCAGGCATTTCGGCCCGCCGGCAACGAAACCTGACCGCAGACCAGCCAGGTTTGAGCGTTTGGACAAAGAATGAAAAATCAGAACCCGCTCCGGATCGGCACCGATCTTGCGCGCGGTCTGCAAGGCCCCGGTTGGTGGGCTGTCGCGGTAAATCTCGCTATAGCATTCATCGGCAAAAATCAGAAAATCGTGTTTTTCGGCAAGCCTGATCAGTTCCGCCCAATAGTCGGCAGTGGCCACGGCACCCTGCGGGTTTGACGGCGAACAGACATAGGCAATGGCTGTGCGGTTCAGTATCTCGTCCGGCAAGGCGGAATACTCTGGCAGAAACCCGTTTTGCGCATTGGCAGAGACGTAAACAGGCGCGGCCCCGACCGAAAGGGCGGCCACGGCATAGACCTGATAAAACGGGTTGGGTGTCAGCACGATTGGCTGTTTGCCCATCTTTGTTTCGGGGCACAGCGCCATTGCCGCATTGTACAGGCCTTCGCGGGTGCCGTTCAGAACCATCAGTTCGGTGTCGGGATCTACAGCAACCGCGTAGCGGTGTTTGAGCCAGTCGGAAATGGCATTGCGCAGGGGCGGGATACCGTCATTGGGGGGATAATTGCGAAACTCGGCTGCATGGGCGGCAATTGTTTCGGGCACAAAATCGGGGAAGGCGTGTTTTGGCTCGCCGATGGACATGGCAAAAGGCTCACCCCCGGGTGCATGTGCATCCAGCAGGCCGCGCAGGCGCGGAAACGCATATTCTGGCAGGTCCGAAAACCGCTCTGGAAAAACCATTTTTGCCTCAAGTTCGGGATCATGAACGCCCCGTTATCAGGCAAAATAGACCAGTCGCGCCTGCGGGTCCACAAAAAGCCTGCGATATGACGCACTTGGAATGCTTTGCTGTGGCTTTTTGGTCCGCTTTTAACTGAGCGCAACCTCAGCCGCGGCCCCCAGGCGCAACAGTTGCTCTTCCGTATTCGGGCCGGATTGCAGTAAAATACCGCAGGAAGGCAGGCCGGTGGGCAATGTCAGGCCGGTTGCACCCATCAGGTTTCCGATGCGGGTATTGCGCAGGGCCAGGAGGTTTTCCGAGACATAATAGTCATGGTCGGTTGCCAGTTTTTCGATTATCGGGGGCAATATCGGCGAAGATGGCATGATCACGGCGTCGTATCCCGCGGTTTTTTCATACCATGCGGCCCTGAGGCGGCGCAGTTTTTGCCACCCCTGAACAAATTCAACCCCGGAAAAGGAATTGCCCGCACGAAACCGGTCCAGAATTTCGTGGAAAACCTTGTCGGGCGCGGCTTCGATTTCCTTGCACCATTGTGCATAGGCTTCGGTGGTGAACAGCACCGCCGAAAGGTCAAGCGCCGCCTCCACTTCCGGGATCGATGCGCGATCGACACAGACCCCGGCGGCCTGCAGGCGCTGAACGGCACTGTTGAACCCTGCCAGCGGCATGTCGCGCACGTCTTCCAGGGCATTTTCGAGTATCAGAAAGCGGCTGCCCTGCAGGGTTGCACCGCGCAGGTCCGCCGGTTTTCCGCCCTCAAGAACGGCCAGCATCAGGGCGGCATCCTCGACGCTACGGCAGAGCGGGCCAACCGTGTCAAAGCTCTCGCACAGCGGAACGACCCCTTTCAGAGACAGGCGCCCGGCCGTGGTTTTCAACCCGACCAGATCGTTCCAGGCCGACGGGATACGCACGGATCCGCCTGTGTCAGAGCCTACCGCAACGGGGGCCAGTCCAAAAGCAACAGAGGTCGCGGCGCCAGAACTGGAGCCGCCGGATACGGCCTCGGGCGCATTGACACAGGGCGGCGTTTGTGTGACCGGATTGTACCCAAGCCCCGAGAACGCAAGTTCGCTCATGTGGGTTTTGCCCAGACAGACCGTTCCGGCCATCGTGGCATTGCGCAAGACCTCGGCGTCCTGTGCGGGCACCCGCCCTTGCAACAGGGCCGATCCGGCCTCGGTCAGAACCCCTGCGGTATCAAACAGGTCTTTCCAGCTGACCGGCACACCGTCCAGCAGCCCCAGCCGGTGCCCGGATCTGGCGCGCTTTGCTGCGGCCTGTGCCTCGGCGCGGGCACGGTCTTCGGTCAGGCGGGCATAAATCCTGTCCCGCAAAGGGTGGGTCTTTATTGCCGTCAGGTAAGTATCGGTCAGCGCTTCCGGGTCTATTTCACCCTGATCAATGCCACGGCCCAGGTCTGCTGCCGTCATTCTCAACCAGTCATCTGACATTTTTTCCCCCAATTTGTGGTCCTGATAAACGGTAGCGTCATGGCCACGCATGGACAATCCCGAAAGGCCGTTCATTATAGGCATTATGAAAACCGACTCGGATATTCTGATCACCGGCGGCGGGCTGAACGGGCCGGCCCTGGCTTTGGCGCTCGCCGACGGCGGGTTTGGCGTGACGATCATTGATGCCGCCCCGCCAAGGGCGCGCGGTGCGGTCGGATTTGACGGGCGTTCCTATGCGCTCGCCCTTGCGTCGCAGCGCTTGCTCGCGGCGCTGGGCGTTTGGCCGAAGGTAGCAGAAAACAGCCAGCCGATCCTTGAAATAAAGGTGACGGACGGGCGCGCCGGCGAAGGCCCGGCCCCCTGGATGCTGCACCTTGACCATGCCGAGATCGAGGAAGGGCCGATGGGCTATATGCTCGAGGATCGTTTTCTCTACAGCGCCCTGCACCAGGCTGTCACCGCGCACCCCGGCATTACCCTGATTTCCGGTGAGACCGTCACCGCCCAGCACAGTCAGAATGCCGGCGTTCAGGTGGGATTGGGCAATAACAGAGCCTATCAGGCACGTCTGTTGGTCGGTTGTGACGGGCGCAACAGCGGCACGGCCCAAAGGGCCGGTATTACCCGCAGTGGCCATGATTACGGCCAGACCGCGCTGGTTTGCGCGATCGAACATGAAAAACCGCACCACGGCATTGCGCATCAGTTCTTCATGCCGCCGGGGCCGCTGGCGATTCTGCCACTGCCGGGCAATCGCGTATCAATCGTCTGGAGTGAAACCCATGCCGAAGCGGCGCGTATCAGCGCCCTGTCGGATGAGGAGTATCTTGCGGTGCTGCGGCCGCGGTTCGGCAGTTTTCTGGGCGAAATCAAGCTGGCGGGCAAACGCTTCAGCTATCCGCTCAGCCTGACCCTGGCCAACAGCTTTGTCGCAGATCGGGTGGCGCTGGTGGGTGATGCGGCGCACGGGGTGCATCCGATTGCCGGGCAAGGGCTCAATCTGGGGCTGCGCGATGTCGGGGCCCTGGCCGAGGTGCTGATCACCGCCAAACGCCGGGGCGAGGACATCGGCGCCAGCGATGTGCTGGCGCGCTATCAGCAGTGGCGCCGGTTTGACACGCTGACTCTGGCGCTGGCCACCGATGGTTTCAACGCGCTGTTTTCGAATGATAACGGCTTGCTGCGCCTTGGCCGCGATCTGGGCATGGGGCTGGTCAATGCCCTGCCAGGGCTGCGCCGGCGTCTGATCCGCGAGGCCGCCGGCCTGACGGGCGATGTGCCAAAACTGTTGCAGGGGCGCCAGATTTAGCCGGAACAGAGCCTAAATCAGCGATTTCAGGCCCGATTGATAGTCGGGATACAGCAGGTCTATACCCAGTTCGGTTTTTATCCGTTCATTGCTGACGCGTTTGGATTCCGCATAGAACGAACGCGCCATATCCGTCATCTCGGCCGTCTCGAAGGCTTCGGCGGCTGGCACGGGTAATCCCAGCAGCCTGGCGGCATGGGCGATCACATCTTCGGGCGGTGCCGGGGTATCGTCGCATACGTTATAAACCGAACCGGGGTTCGGATTTTGCATCGAGGCTGCCAGAACCCGCGCCAGATCCGCCACGTGGATGCGGGAAAAAACCTGATCCGGTTTGATGATCCGCCGGGCGGTGCCGTTGCGCAGCTTGGCAAATGGGCCCCGTCCGGGGCCATAAATTCCGGCCAGGCGAAAAATATGCAGCGGCAGGCCGGTTTCACACGCAAGGTTTTGCCATTGCTGCTCGGCATTTACCCGCCATTTTCCGCGCTCTGTTGTCGGGGTCAATGGCGTGGCTTCATCAACCCAGCCGCCTTTGTGATCGCCATAGACGGCGGTTGTCGACAGATAACCGACCCAGCGCAGATGCGTTGCGGCTTTGGCCAGTTCCGTGCGCAGTTCGGCAAGCACCGGATCGCCGGCTGCGGTCGGGGCAATGGAAACCAGAATATGGCTGGCCGAGGAAATCGGCGCAGCCAGTGGGGTTCCCGGCCAGAAAACAGTCTCTGTTATGGCAGAACCCGGCTCTGCTTTGCCATCGCGAGGGCGGATCGTGCCGGTGATCTTCCAGCCATCTGGCCGCAGCAGCTTGGCCAGCGCCCGCGCCGTATATCCGTGACCAAGAGAAAGCAGAGTGTGTTGCATGCTGTCGTTGATTGCGCGGGCGCCGGCAAAACGCAACCCGCAAAAATGTTACATAAAATTTCTTGCCTTGTTGAATTCGTAACATATAGTTGAGGCAGGTGAATCAAGAGGACGCGCAACATGTATTCACAGGGTCTGATCGGTGCGGATGGTCGCACCGAGGAATCCGAGGCATTTCTGGACGCCTTTCAGAAACGCATCGACGCCGAAGAAAAGATTGAGCCAAAAGACGCGATGCCCGAGGGCTATCGCCGCACCCTGATCCGGCAGATCGGCCAGCATGCGCATTCCGAAATTGTCGGCATGCTGCCCGAGGGCAACTGGATCACTCGTGCCCCAAGCCTGAAACGCAAGGCGGCGCTGCTGGCCAAGGTGCAGGACGAGGGCGGGCATGGGCTCTATCTCTATGCCGCGGCAGAAACCCTGGGTGTTTCGCGTGAACAGATGACCGAAGAGCTTTTGTCCGGCAAGGCCAAGTATTCCTCGATCTTCAATTATCCCACCCTGAACTGGGCGGATATGGGCGCCATCGGCTGGCTGGTGGATGGGGCCGCGATCATGAACCAGATACCGCTGTGCCGCTGTTCGTTCGGCCCTTACGCGCGCGCCATGATCCGGGTCTGCAAAGAGGAGAGCTTTCATCAGCGTCAGGGTTATGAAATCATGCTGACCCTCTGCCGGGGAACGGCCGAGCAAAAGCAAATGGCGCAGGACGCGCTTGACCGTCTGTGGTGGCCGGCTCTGATGATGTTCGGCCCGCATGACGCCGACAGCGCGCATTCCGAGCAGTCGATGAAATGGAAGATCAAGCGTTTCAGCAATGACCAGCTTCGGCAGAAATTCATTGATGCGACGGTGCCGCAGGCCGAATATCTGGGGCTGACCGTGCCAGATCCGGACCTGCGCTGGGATGACAGCCTGAACGGTGGCAAGGGCGGCTATGCCCACGGCGATATCGACTGGGATGAATTCTGGCGGGTGGTCAAGGGGGACGGGGTGATGAACCGTGACCGGATCAAAGCCCGGAAAAAGGCCTGGGATGATGGGGCCTGGGTGCGCGAAGCCGCGTTGAAACACGCCGAGAAACGAGCCATGCGAAAAACACAGGAGGCCGCCGAATGACCGAACAGGAAACCCCGCTCTGGGAGGTGTTTATCCGCCCGCGCAATGGTCTGGCGCACCGGCATGTCGGCTCTGTTCATGCGGCAGACGAGGTATTGGCGCTGGATGCGGCGCGTGATGTCTATACGCGGCGCGGTGAGGGCAACTCGATCTGGGTAGTGCGTTCCGATGCGATTGCCGCAAGCGATCCGGATCATGCAGACGAAACCTTTGATCCGACAGCCGACAAGATTTATCGCCATCCGACATTTTATGAAATTCCCGAAGACGTGGGGCACATGTAATGGCGGACCAGGCCCTTCTGAATGCGTTGATAGAACTGGCGGATGATCATAATATCCTCAGTCACCGCCTCGCGGAATGGTGCGGCCACGCGCCGATCCTTGAGGAAGACCTGGCCCTGACCAATATGGCGCTGGACATGATCGGCACGGCACGCGGGCTGTATAGCCATGCCGCCGATGTTGAGGGCAGGGGGCGCAGCGAGGATGATCTCGCCTATCTGCGGGTTGAGCGCGAATACCGCAATTGCCTGCTGGTGGAACGCCCCAACGACGACTTTGCCCATACCATGTTGCGCCAGTTGTTCTTTGCCGCGTTCATGGAACCATACTGGCAATCCGCGCTGACCAGCAGCGATGAAACCATCCGCGGGATTGCCGGAAAATCGGTCAAGGAGGTTGCCTATCATATCCGCCATGCCGGCGAATGGGTGATCCGCATGGGTGACGGCACGCAGGAAAGTGCCGCGCGTCTGCACGCAGCCATGCAGGATCTGCACATCTATACCGAAGAACTGTTTCATGCGTCCGAGGCCGCCGGCCACTGCGCCCGGGCCGGCCTGTTGCCGGACAGGACGGACCTGCGGGAAACATGGCTGGAAACACTGACACCGATCTTTGCCGAGGCCAGGCTTGAAATGCCCGAAGGGGTGCCCCCCCAGATTGGCGGGCGCGACGGGCTGCATGGTGAGGATCTGGGGCACCTGCTGGCAGAAATGCAGTATCTGCAGCGCGCCCATCCGGGGGCATCGTGGTAGCAGAGCGGGAAAAGGCCTGGGCCGCAGCCGCCTCGGTGCCCGACCCGGAAGTGCCCTGTGTAACGGTGGCAGATCTGGGAATATTGCGCGATGTCAGGGTCGAAAACGGCGTGGCCACAGCGTTTCTGACCCCAACCTATTCGGGCTGTCCGGCGGTTGATTTTATCGAACTGGCGGTAGAAACCGCCCTGCGCGATGCCGGGTTTGACGCGCGGATCGAGCGGGTGATCTCTCCGCCCTGGACAACCGACTGGATCACCAAAGAAGGCCGCGAAAAACTGCGGGCCTACGGCATTGCGCCGCCGGTCAAGGGCAGCAATTCAAAACGCGCGTTGTTTGGCGAAACCGTGGTGGCCTGCCCGCGTTGCGCTTCGGAAAAAACCGAGCGGATAAGCGAGTTCGGCTCAACCGCCTGCAAGGCACAGTACCGCTGCACCTCCTGCGGTGAACCATTCGACTATTTCAAATGTATCTGAAAGGGCAGACATGCAGTTTCACGACCTGACAATCAGCAGCGTAACGCACGAAACGCCGGATTCCGTTGCCATCAGTTTTGATGTTCCGGCGGATCTGGCTGATGTGTTTCAGTATCAGCCGGGCCAGTATCTGACCATTCGCCATGAAATTGATGGCGAGGAACTGCGCCGGTCATATTCGATCGCCTCGGGGCCGCACGACCCCCTGACCATCGGGGTAAAGCGGGTCGATGGCGGTATTTTCTCGACGATTGCCCAGCAGTTGAAGCCCGGCGATACATTGCAGGTCTCGGCCCCGGACGGCCGCTTTGTCCTCAAGGATGCGCGCAGGATACTGCTGGTTGCCGCCGGTTCCGGGATTACGCCGATGGTGGCCATCGCCGCCCATGCGTTAGAGCGCGGCACCAATGTCACCCTGATCTATGGCAATCGCGATACAAGCCACATCATGTTTCGCGACCGGCTGGAAGCGCTGAAAGACAAGCATCTGGCAGAATTTTCCCTGATCCACGTGTTGAGCCGCGAAGAGCAGGACGTGCCGCTGCTCAACGGCCATGTGAGCGGAGAAAAGGTGATCCGGCTGGCCAATGCCGGTGTGCTTGATCTGGCGGATACCGGGGCGGTGTATCTCTGCGGCCCCGGAGAAATGATCGACGATGTGCAGGCGCATTTGCTGGATCATGGTGTGCCGCCGCAAAGCATTCACCATGAACGCTTTGCCGTTGAGGGGGCGCCGGCGCCCAAACCCCGCTCAGAGGCCGCCGAATCTGCCGCCGAGGCCGGGGTTGATGTCGAGGTGATCCTCGATGGATCGCGCCGGCGTTTTATCCTGACCGAAGCCGATGATACAGTTCTCGCGGCGGCGGCGCGCAACGGGCTGGAACTGCCGTATTCCTGCAAGGGCGGTATGTGCTGCACCTGTCGCTGTCGCATTGCCGAAGGCACGGCGGAAATGGCCACGAATTATTCGCTGGAACCCTGGGAGCTTGAGGCCGGCTTCACCCTGGCCTGCCAGACCCGCCCGACCAGCGAAAAGCTGGTGCTGGATTTTGACGCCGCCTGACCGGCGCGACCGGGGCTTTTCTTATGCTGCGCCACGATTTATGTGGGGGCGTGGCAGAGCGATTGCAGGATATCTATGACCAGAAGGTCAAGGCGGGCGAGCTGACGGATGATCCAGCCCAACGGGCTGTTTTGCCGGTTCTGGAAGATATCCGCAGCCATCTGGAGCGCGAACCGCAGCGCAAGCCCGGTATTCTGGGCGGCCTGTTTCACAAACCCGAAGACGTGCCCATGGGGCTGTATCTGTGGGGCGGGGTCGGGCGTGGCAAATCCATGCTGATGGATTTGTTCGTGGAAAATCTGGACATCCCGGAAAAGCGCCGCGTGCATTTTCATGCCTTCATGCAAGAGGTCCATGCCGGGCTGCACGCTGCGCGCAACTCTGGGGCGCAGGATGCGGTCGCACCGGTGGCGCGGCAAATCGCCAATGGCTTGCGCCTGCTGGCATTTGACGAAATGCAGATCAGCGATATTGCCGACGCGATGATTGTCGGGCGGCTTTTTGAAAAGTTGCTTGCGGCTGGGGTGGTGATCGTCACCACCTCCAACCGCCCCCCCGATGACCTCTACAAGGACGGGCTGAACCGCGGGCTGTTTTTGCCCTTCATCCGGTTGCTGAAAGACAAGATGGTCGTGCACGAACTGGCCAGCCCAAAGGATTACCGGCAGGATGCGCTGGCCGGTGGCAAGCGCTGGTTCTGCCCCAATGACGAAACCGCACGCAACCGCATCAATGCGGTCTGGCAGGATCTGACCGGCAGCAGCCGTCAGGCGCCGCTAAGTTTGCGGGTGCAGGGCCGCGATGTCGTGCTGCCGGCCTTTCACAACGGGGTGGCACGGGCCGGGTTTTATGATCTGTGCGGTCGGGCACTGGGGCCTGCGGACTATCTGGCCGTCGCCGGGGCTGTCCGGGTCCTGATCATCGAGGACATTCCCTGTCTCAGCCGCAGCAACTTCAATGAGGCCAAACGGTTCGTCACCCTGATCGACGCATTGTATGAAAACCGGGTCGGGCTGGTGGCCAGCGCGGCGGCAATGCCGGACATGCTCTATGTGGAGGGCGAGGGAAGTTTTGAGTTTGAACGCACTGCCAGCCGTCTGCATGAAATGATCGGGGCGGATTGGGGGCGGTGAAGCGCCCCCGGGCTTTGGCGGTACAGGCGGCTATTTCCAGGAAACGGCCCTGCGGTACAAATGCCAGGTGGCATGGCCGAGAACCGGCACCACAATAATCAGCCCCAGCAGAACCGGCAGTGACCCAAGCGCCAGACCAGTGGCAACGATCAGCCCCCAGGTGGCGGTGATCAGCGGGTTCTTCCGGGCGACCTGAACAGAGGTTGTGAGCGCGGTTTTCAGTCCGACCTCCCGGTCCAGCAACATCGGGAACGAGGTGATGCTGAAGGCAAGAACTGCGGCGGCAAAAAAGAAACCGGTGATCATGCCCATTGCCGCCATTTCCCATCCGGCGCGAGTTGTGAAAACCAGCCGGACGAATTCACGGATCGTTTCGGGCATCGCAGGCCCCAGGGTTGTCACGAAAATCAGGTTGGCGACCAATAGCCAGAGCGCAAAGACAACAACATGAAACAGCCCCAGCACAAACACAGCGCCGAAACGCGGTGATTCCAGTACTTTCAGGGCGGCCATCCAGTTGGTTTCTTCGCCCTGTTCCCGGCGGCGGCTCATCTCGTACAACCCGACGGCGGCCACCGGCCCGACCAGGGCAAAGCCCGCGATGACGGGAAACAGAAGATGCAGCAGGTCGCCTTGCGTGGCCATCCAGACCAGGCTGAGACCGACAAGCGGGTAGAGCAGGCAGAGAAAAACGACATCGGTGCGAAAGGCAACGAAATCGGCAAACCCCTGTTTGAGGGCCGCGCGAATATCCGTCATTGATAAGGACATGATCTCGGGATGAACGCTCACCTCTTTTTCAGTCAGCGCTTCGGTTACTGATCTGAAATGGCCGAATATGTTTCCCACTGTCTTGGCGGACCACGAAACGGGGTTTCCGATGGTTTTAACGGCTTTGACCATGATTTGACCTCCTGATTGAGAGCCATCGCAATAGAAACGATTCCACGGGGAAATCGCGCACGGCTCCGGGTGCGGAAATTGTCAGGCGGCCAGCCTTGGCAAAGAATAGCAGGATAATGCTCGCGCTGCGGTCACATTTGCGCGCGCAGGCGGTTTTTGGCAGGTCTTGGCATCAGAACCGGGCACCCAGGCGGCCGATTTCACATGCAGCCAGGGTGCTGATCGTTTCTACCGGATACCGTGTTTCGCGCGGCTGGTTTGGGGATGCTCCGCAAGGTCCCGGCCAGCTATCCGGCCATTCAGCCGGCCTCTCGCAGAACCGCGCCGGCAAGGTACAGTGAGCCGCAGATCAGAATACGGGCCTTGGGCGATTGCGCGGTGACAGAGCGGATGGCCGACAGCACATTTTCCGCCTGATCAGCCGGCAGGCCACAGGCCCGCGCGGCGCGCGCGGTTTCAGCGGCGGGCAGGGTGTTGGGTTCTCCGGGGATCGAAACCGCCAGCAGGTGATCGGCAACAGCGGCCAACGGGCGCATATAGCCGGCAACATCCTTGGTGTTGAGCATGCCGCAGATCAGATGTGTGGGCCGCTTTGGCAGGGTGGCAAGATGGGCGGCAATCGCTTGGCCCGCAGCCGGGTTGTGGCCGCCATCGAGCCACAGTTCGGCCGTGCCGGCGGCCTCTGCCAGCGGTCCTTCACGCAAACGCTGCATCCGGGCGGGCCATGTGGCCTGCAACAGCGCGGCCTCACAGGCCTGTTCACCCAGGCCAAGATGGCGCAGCGCGGCAATGGCCATGCCGGCGTTTTCAACCTGGTGCGCGCCGGGCAGAACCGGCACTGGCAGATCAAGAAGCCCGGTCTCATCCTGATAGATCAGGCGCCCGCGTTCCTGCCATACATGCCAGTGCTGGCCATGCGCCAACAGTGGCGCCCCCAGACGCGCCGCGCGTGCCTCGATCGCCGCAAGTGCCTCGTCCGGCTGCGGCCCGACCACGCAGGGTGCATTTCGCTTGAGTATCCCGGCTTTTTCGCCTGCGATCTCGGTCAAGGTTTCCCCCAGATACTGGGTGTGGTCGATGGAAACCGGAGTGATCACGCAGAGTTCCGGCTGTTCGATCACGTTGGTTGCGTCCAGCCGCCCACCCAGGCCGACCTCCAGCAGGGTGTAATCCGCCCCGGTGCGGGCAAAGGCCAGCAGCGCCGCCACGGTGGTGATTTCGAAATAGGTGATCGGTGTGCCGCCATTGGCCACATAGCATTCATCGAGAATGACGGTGAGGGCCTCTTCGCTGATCAGATCGCCGGCAACCCGGATACGTTCGTGAAACCGCACAAGATGCGGTGAGGTATAGACGTGAACCCGCCGGCCCGCTGCCGCAAGCCCTGCCCGGATCATGGCCAGGGTCGACCCTTTGCCGTTGGTGCCCGCAACATGAATAACCGGCGGCAGGTTGCGTTCGGGGTGGTCCAGCGCCCCCAGCAACCGCCAGACTCGATCAAGCGTGAAGTCGATGACCTTCGGATGCAGCGCCTGCATCCGCGCCAGAATGCGGTCCGAGTTCTGCTCGCTCACTTGGCGGATTTCTCGGGGGTTTTTGCCGGTTTGGCCTCGGCTGCCGCCTCTGCCGGCTGTTTCTGGGCATCGGGTTTGGGCAGGTCGCCCTTGATTGCAGGGGTTTGGCGCATCAGCAGGCGGGCAATGGTGATCAGTTCTTCGCGCATGTCCTTGCGGTGCGTTACCCGGTCCAGCATGCCGTGATCCAGCAGATATTCCGAACGCTGGAAACCTTCCGGCAGTTTCTCTCCGATGGTCTGTTCGATCACCCGGCTGCCGGCGAAACCGATCAGGGCGTTTGGCTCGGCAATCTGCACGTCGCCCAGCATCGCATAGGATGCGGTGACACCGCCGGTGGTGGGGTGCGTCAAGACCACGATATAGGGCAGGTGTGCCTCCTTCAGCATTTCGACCGCAACGGTGGTGCGCGGCATCTGCATCAGGCTCAGAATGCCTTCCTGCATCCGCGCGCCCCCGGCGGCGGAAAACAGGATGAACGGGCGTTTGGCGGCGACGGCGCGCTCAACCCCGGCCAGAATGGCGTTGCCGACATACATGCCCATCGACCCGCCCATGAACCGGAAATCCTGCGCCGCCACGACCATTGGCGTGCGGCCGATCTCGCCCTCGGCCACCAGCATGGCTTCTTTCTCGCCGGTTTTCTTTCGAGCTTCCTTCATCCGGTCCGGATATTTTTTCTGGTCGCGAAATCCCAGCGGGTCCGCCGTGGCCTCCGGCACGTCGATTTCAGTGAAAGTGCCCCCGTCAAACAGGGCCTCCAGCCGGTCGCGCGGGGCAAATGACATGTGATGGTCGCAAGAGGTGCAGACGTTCAGGTTTTCTTTCAATTCGCGGTGGAACAGCATGGTGCCGCACTCGGGGCATTTAGACCACAGGTTTTCAGGCACCTCGCGGCGCGAGAAAAGAGAGTTAATCGTCGGGCGGACGTAATTTGATATCCAGTTCATGCCGGGCACCTTGTTTTGGCGATCTGCTGTCTGATTTAGGGCGCGTGGCCGGGAAATGCAATCAGCCACTGTTGCATTTAACGGCTGAGCGCAAAGCGCAATATGCGCCACAGGATCAGAAGGGCCACCAGATCAACGATCATCGCAACGGAAAAATCCCAACTGCCCGGATCAGGCATTGGCGTGACAAACAGCGAAAGCCCGGTGATGGTCTGATCCATGGAAACCACCAGCAGGGCAAAGATATTGTTGACAAAATGCAGCCCCATCGAGGCCCCCAGCGACCCGGTGTTGACCACCAGATCCGTAGAGATCAGCGCAAAGACAAATGTCGCACCAACAACCAGCCAGGCGTCAACGCCCAGCTTCGGGTTCCAGTGCAGCGAGGCAAATAACAGCGCCGGCAAGAGCATCCAGACAAAGCGCGAGGCAAACCGCGCCGCCAGTTGTTGCGGCAGATAGGCCCGGAAAACCATTTCTTCGGAGGCGGTCTGGATCAGAAGCAGCGGCAGCGCATAGGGCAGGTACTTCAGCCATTCCTGAAACGGCAGGTTATCCGCCGGCCGGTCGAAGAAAATCAGCGCGGTGACAAGCAGGCTGAAAAAGATCAGGCTGATGACCACTGTCAGGACAAAGCCCCTCAGGGTTTCGCCAAACGGGCCAAACAGCGTGCCGGGGCTGCGGTAATGGCAGGCGGGAGCGGTAATGATCGCCCCCAGCCCAAAGCCGACAAAGGTAAACAGCATGACCAGCGTCGGAACCGGCTTGGTTCCGTCCCGCAAATCCAGCATCCAGCCGAAAAACCCCATCGGCGTGGCATAGGCCATGATGCCGGCCATGACCAAGGCCAGAAATCCGGCATAAATGAACAGGATCAGCAGAAGGCCAAGAATCAGCCGCCATATTTGCGGATACAGGCGGGCGGGGGCAACATAGGCACTGAACTCGGGTGTTATCATGGCGCGCAGCATCGGCAAATGTTCTGGCTTGTGCAAGCCGGAAATGTGATAAGCACTTCATAGCAGGAGGTTTGACATGCTGGTAAAAGAGCCCTTCCCCATCGCCAAAATCCGTGTCCCGGTCAAACGCGTCAAAACGCTGGATCCCGCCAAGGTGCAGCAGATTGCCGAAAGCATACTGGAAGAGGGCCAGACCACGCCTATCCGGGTGCGCAAATCCAGGGACGGCTATGTGCTGATTGAAGGGCTGCACCGGCTGGAGGCGCTGAAGGCGCTGGGCGAAGAAACGGTCGAGGGATATCTGGTGCGGGCGGCGCTGCATTGAGGGAGATATTCAGCCACAGGTGGCCTTTGAAGCCTTCTCGAATATGAATTTCACTGAACTGCCAGAATTGATGACAAAACAACAGTTGTGCTTTGGAGGCCGGTTCGACCGGAAGAGCATCATTGATCCGGGTAGAGGAGATGCGGGCATTTCCACCACGTCTGCCGGATCTATACTGTGCTGTCCGAGGAATATGCGATCAAGATCGCGCGTGACTGGAATGTAAAAGCAAGCGGTTCAGGATATGTAACGCGCTTTGAGGTATTGGATCCTACCTGAACGCAGCAGGAGTTTCCGCCATTCCGCTCATGCCGTTGGCCCACAAGCCGTTTTCTTTTTAGAAAACGGCACGGAAAATTGTAATTTTCCGGTTTGGAATTTTTCAAAAATTCCAACTGCGGATTGGTAGCTTCATCCAGGTCTACGCCCTAATATCCCCACTTGATGAACCCATCCCCATCCCCTATTCAAATTCCAGGCATCAATCAGGGGTCCATCATGAAAAACACCAGGTTCGACAAATCGAAATTGCCCAGTCGCTATGTGACCGAGGGGCCCGAGCGTGCGCCGCATCGTTCATACATGTATGCGATGGGGGTCAGCGAGGCAGAGATTCATCAGCCGTTTGTCGGGGTGGCCACCTGCTGGAACGAGGCCGCGCCCTGTAACATCGCGCTGAACCGTCAGGCCCAGGCCGTCAAGATGGGGGTGAAGGCCGCCGAGGGCACCCCGCGCGAATTTACCACCATCACCGTCACCGACGGCATCGCCATGGGGCATGAAGGCATGCGCAGCAGCCTGGCCAGCCGCGAGGCCATTGCCGACACTGTTGAGCTGACCATGCGCGGCCATTGCTATGATGCGCTGGTCGGGGTGGCGGGCTGTGACAAGTCCCTGCCCGGCATGATGATGGCGATGGTGCGGCTCAATGTGCCCTCTGTGTTCATCTATGGCGGCTCGATCCTGCCGGGCCGGCTCGATGGCAAGGATGTCACGGTGCAGGATGTGTTCGAGGCCGTCGGTCAGCATCAGGCGGGCAATCTTTCCACCAGCGACCTTGAGAGGCTCGAGGCGGTGGCTTGCCCCAGCGCCGGCGCCTGCGGTGGCCAGTTCACCGCCAACACCATGGCCTGTGTGTCCGAGGCAATCGGCCTGGCCCTGCCCAACAGTTCAGGTGCCCCGGCCCCTTACGAAAGCCGTGATCAGTATTGCGAGGCTTCGGGGACCGCAGTGATGAACCTGCTGGAAAAGAACATCCGCGCCCGCGATATTGTCACCCGCAAGGCGCTGATCAACGCGGCACGCATTGTCGCCTGCACCGGCGGCTCCACCAATGCCGGGCTGCACCTGCCGGCCATTGCGCATGAGGCGGGGATTGATTTTGATCTTGACGATGTTTGCGACATCTTCCGCGATACCCCCTATTTTGTCGATCTGAAACCGGGTGGGCAGTATGTGGCCAAGGATCTGTACGAAGCCGGCGGCGTGCCGGTGGTCATGAAGGAACTCGACAAGGCGGGCCTGATCCACCGCGACTGCATGACAGTTACAGGCCGCAGCATGGGCGAAGAGATCGACCGCGTCACCCGACAGGCCGATGGCAAGGTGATCTACCCCGTGGATACGCCGCTCTCGAAAACCGGCGGTGTTGTCGGACTGAAGGGTAACCTCGCCCCGGAAAGCGCGATCGTCAAAGTGGCCGGCATGGCGGCAGACCAGCAGGTGTTCACTGGCCCCGCGCGGGTGTTTGAATGCGAGGAAGACGCCTTTGAGGCGGTGCAAAAGCGCGACTACAAGGAAGGCGACGTGATTGTGATCCGCAACGAAGGCCCCGCCGGCGGGCCCGGCATGCGTGAAATGCTGGCCACCACGGCGGCATTGTCCGGGCAGGGCATGGGCAAGAAGGTGGCACTGATCACCGATGGCCGGTTTTCCGGCGCCACGCGCGGCTTCTGCGTCGGCCATGTCGGCCCCGAGGCGGCCCATGGCGGCCCGATCGCCCTGATCGAGGACGGCGATATCATCACGCTGGATGCTGTCAAAGGCGAAATTTCGGTCGATCTGAGCGATGAAGAACTGGCAAAGCGCAAAGCCAACTGGAAAGGCCCGCGTGAAACCATTTATGCCTCGGGGGCTTTGTGGAAATATGCGCAACTGGTCGGGCCAACGAAATACGGGGCCGTATCGCATCCGGGGGCCAGGAAAGAGCGCCATGTCTACATGGATCTCTGAGAACCCGAACCGGGCTTTGGCCGGTCGCCTCTGGCCCGCCTCAGCCCGGTTTTCAACCGCTGCTTTGCTTCTTTCGCTGGCCGGCTGCGGCGGTTTCGATGCGGGCGGTGGCCCCGGCCTGTTCGCACAAAAAGCGCCTGAAAAGGCGCGCGTGGTTCAGAACACGGTGACCATCGCCGGGCCACGCGGTTATTGTGTCGATACAACGGCCACGCGTGATGACGCACGCGGCGCCTTTGTACTGTTGGCAAGTTGCGCGTCGATTTCCGGCTCTGCCCGGCAACCAAAGCCGGATCACCCGGCCATCCTGACAGCCACAGTTGCGGCCGAGGAATCCGGCCGGCCGATTGCCGATTCAACCGACCGTCTGAAAGCGTTCTTTACCTCGGATGCCGGGCGCGCCGCCCTGAGCAAGAATGGCAAGGCGGAGAGCGTGACTGTTCTTTCGACCAGCGCGAATGACGGGGTGTTTTACCTGCACGCCCGCGACAAGAGCGGCGCTCTTGTTTCGGGTGCCGGCGAAGATTACTGGCGGGCAATGCTGGATGTAAAGGGGCGGGTCGTTTCGGCGTCACTCGTGGGGGTGAACAATCAACCGATATCCGATGATGCGGCGCTGGCGACCCTGCAAAAGTTCACCCGCAGGATTCAGAGGGAAAACCGGGTTTCAGCCCAGACAGACGCAGCCGTGCAACAGGCGAGGAAAACAGGATTGCCGGGATTTTTGCGGCGTTTGTTCCCGTGAAACCATTTTGGGAGATAACAGGTTTCTGCTAAGCAGGTTTCGGTAACGATATGACCCAAAGACGGCAAACACCATGGCAAAGCTGATCGATCAACTGCTACAGGACCGGGCCTTGCGGCGCTGGCGCAGGGCCGCGACACAGGCCCCGGATGTTGATCTGGAAACCTTGCGCGCCTTCCGCAACCGGGCGCGCCAACTGAACCGGCAGCTGCGTCGGGTGATGCATGTGGCCGACAGTCGCCTGATGCTGCCGCTGATCGGGACGAATGCCATTCGCCGCCCTTTGGGGACAGATTGGGTCTGGCGGCCCGAAATATGGCGCGGCCCGATCAGCCCGCCGGGCCGTGCCGCCGTGACGTCCCGCACCATGTTCGGCAGCGAGGCCACGATCTTTCATGACTGTAGCGTCTCCGAACTGACTCTGCGCCAGATCCGCAATCAGCGCGAAGATATCCTTTCGCCTTTCGGGCTGCGGATGGATGTTTTCCAGTTTGATGGCAGTTTCCTTTCGCTGGTGATTGATCTGCCAGCGGATTCGGTCGAAGGGTTGCGTAAAAAGCACCTGATCCGCATGGATGTGGCTGTCGAACTGGAAAAACCGCTGGAAATCTTTGCCCGCCTGAATATCAAACATGGCCCCAATACCGACCAGTTGGTTCGCGAGTTGCCGCTGCACGAGGAAGAAGTGATGGTCGAGTTTGATCTGGCCTACAGCAAAATGAATGAAAAGCGGGTGGAGCGCATGTGGGTCGATCTGATCTTTGAGGGTCCGGAGATGAACCAGATCATGCTGCGGGACGTGACCTTCGGCCGCCGCCCCCGGGCCGAGTTGTGACGGAAGGAAAGCCATGAGCCGGATAACGCTAACCCGAACCAGCCTGACTCAGGGTGTCTGGCAGGCCGTGCTCACGGTGCATGACAAACAGGATGCAAAACCGGAAATCAGTGTGACTCATCTGGACAAGCCGCTGGATGGGGTGACTGTTACCGATGATCGGGATACGCAGGGGGAGTGGTCGCTGCGGGTACCGATCCCGGCGGAAACCATATCGGACGGGGTGCAGACCTATCTGGTGAAAGACGCCGGTTCCGGCGAAAAACTGGCCAGCTTTGCCATTCTGGCCGGCGATGCGCTGGATGATGACATCCGGGCCGAGATTGATCTGTTGCGCGCCGAGCTTGACATGTTGAAACGCGCCTTTCGCCGGCATTGTCTGGAAACGATGTGATCGCCACGCCCCTGTGACGTGGCGTTGTGACGTGGCGTTTCGGCTGGACAGGGCGCGGCCCTGACCGCATCCTGCCTGTAACGGAGGACACATGACAGATTACCCACAGCTTCTGGCCCCGCTTGATCTGGGCTTCACAACGCTGAAGAACCGCGTGTTGATGGGGTCAATGCATACCGGCCTCGAAGAAACCAGGGATTGGCCCCGCGTGGCCGCGTTCTATGCGGCCCGTGCCCGCGGTGACGTGGGGCTGATGGTCACCGGTGGCATGGCGCCAAACCGTGAGGGCGGTGTTTTTCCCGGTGCCGCCGGTCTGTTCAGCGATCAGGATATCGCCAATCATCGGGTCGTGACCGACGCCGTACATGCGGCTGGCGGCAAGATCGCCATGCAGATCCTGCATGCCGGGCGCTATGCCTACAGTCCGGAATGCGTGGCCCCCAGCGCGATAAAATCCCCGATCTCGCCTTTTGTGCCGAAAGAGCTGGACGAGGCCGGCATAGAAAAGCAGATCAGCGATATGGCAACCGCGGCCGAACGTGCCCGCGCTGCCGGCTATGATGGTGTCGAGGTGATGGGCTCGGAAGGCTATTTCCTGAACCAGTTTCTGGTGACCCACACCAACAAACGCACCGACCGCTGGGGCGGCAGTTATGAAAACCGGATGCGCCTGCCGCTTGAGGTGCTGAAACGGGTCCGGGGGGCGGTTGGCGAGGATTTCATTGTCATCTACCGCCTGTCGATGATTGATCTTGTGCCCGATGGTTCAACTTTTGACGAGGTGGTGACACTGGCGCGCGCGGTCGAAAGGGCCGGGGCAAGCATCATCAACACCGGCATCGGCTGGCACGAGGCCCGCATCCCGACCATTGCCACTTCGGTGCCGCGTGCCGCCTTCACCTGGGTGACGAAAAAGCTGATGGGCAAGGTGTCCATCCCCGTCATCACCTCAAACCGCATCAACCACCCGGCGGTGGCCGAGGCGGTGCTGAAAAGCGGTGCGGCCGATATGGTCTCGATGGCGCGCCCCTTTCTGGCGGACGCGGATTTCGTGGCCAAGGCGGCCAGTGGCCGTGCGGCCGAAATCGCCCCCTGCATCGCCTGCAATCAGGCCTGCCTCGATCACACATTTTCCGGCAAAATCTCAACCTGTCTGGTCAATCCCCGCGCCGCCTATGAAACCGAACTCTTGATAACGCCGGCGCCAAAAGCCAAAAACATTGCGGTTGTCGGGGCCGGGCCTGCCGGGCTTTCTGCCGCCCTGACCGCCGCAGCGCGCGGCCATCACGTCACCCTGTTTGAGGCCGACAGCCGCATTGGCGGACAATTGAACATGGCCAAGGAGGTGCCGGGCAAGGAAGAATTCCGCGGCCTCGTCGAGTGGTTTGAAACCATGCTGGAGCGCACCGGGGTTGAACAGAAACTGGGCCATCGCGCCTCGGCTGACGATCTGTCGGGATTTGATGACATCATCATAGCCACCGGTGTTGTCCCGCGGATGCCGGATATTCCGGGGCAGGGCGGGGCCAATGTCCTGACCTATATTGATGTACTGCGTGACAGGGCGCCGGTGGGCGCGCGGGTTGTCATTATCGGTGCCGGCGGGATCGGCTTTGATGTGGCCGAATATCTGGTCGAGGGTGACAGCCACCCGACCGAGGATTTGCAATTGTGGCTGCACGAATGGGGCGTTGCCGACCCGGAACTGCAGCGTGGCGGGCTGAATCCGCAGGGCCCGCACCCCACACCGCCGGCCCGCAAGGTGACGCTGCTGCAGCGCAAGGCGGAAAAACCGGGCCGTCGGCTGGGCAAAACAACCGGCTGGATCCATCGGGCAACGCTGAAGATGAAAGGCGTCGATATGCGCGGCGGCGTGAATTACGAACGCATCGACGAACAGGGCGTACATGTCAGTTTTGGTGAAAACCACGCCGAGGCGCAACTGATCGAGGCAGATACGGTGGTGCTGTGCACAGGTCAGCTTTCGCAACGCGCGCTGGCGGATTCCTTGCAGGCGATCGGGTACAAACCCCATGTGATCGGCGGTGCTGAAATTGCGGCAGAATTAGACGCGAAAAGGGCAATTGATCAAGGAACCAGACTGGCCGCGGGGCTGTAAACCTGCAAGTTTTCCTTTGAGCCGGCATGGTTACGACGCCTTTTTTGCGATCGAATCATCATTTCCAATTACACGACGATCTTGGTAAAACCTAACTATTGTCGAGCCAACTCCGCATTCTTGCCCGATTTCGAGGCGATAAACTGCCCAACGAAAATCGAAAAACGGGTACAAAAATGGATCGACTGGCCGAAATGGAAGCCTTTGCCACGGTTGTGGACCAAGGTGGATTTACGGATGCTGCCAAGAAGATGGGGATCTCGAAATCAGCCGTATCTAAACATGTATCATCACTGGAGGCCCGCCTGGGTGCCCGGTTATTGAACCGAACCACGCGCCGTGTCAGCCCGACGGAAATCGGTCTGGCCTATTATGACCGCGCCCGTCGTGTTCTGAATGACGCGGGTGAGGCCGACGCGCTTGTGACATCCATGCAATCTGCGCCCTCCGGGCTGTTGCGCATATCCGTTGCTACAGATTTTGGCGTGAACTACCTGTCGCCGGTTCTGGGTGATTTTTTGCAGGAATTTCCGGATATTACGGTGAACATGGTTCTGAACAACCGCTATGTTGAACTGATCAGTGAAGGTTTTGACATGGCCATCCGCATCGGTGAACTGGAGGACAGCACCCTGCGGGCCCGCAAACTGACGGAAACCAGCAAGCGCATGGTTGGCTCGCCGGATTATTTCAAGAAGTTTGGCCGACCGCAGAAAATCGACGATCTGAACGAACACAAACTTTTGCATTATACCAATCAGGCGAATGGCGCCGTCTGGAAACTGACCGCGCCCTCGGGCGAAAAGCGCCAGGTCCGTACCGCCGGATGGTTGTCGGTAAATGACGGGCAGTCCCTGCTGAATGCGGCCATTTCCGGGCTTGGGATCGCTTATCTGCCCAGCTTTCTCTATGCGGATGCCCTGAAAAAAGGCTTGGTCGAGGAAGCCATCCCCGGCCTGCCGGCGGAACGTCAGGGCATTTACGCCGTGTATCCGCCCGGTCGGTTCACCCAACCAAAGGTCCGCGCCTTCATAGATTTTCTGGTGCATTCCTTTGCCGACAAGGGGCCGGACAACTGGTAATATCGCCAGTCCGGCAAGAGGCAACCCGGCAAGAAAACAGCATTACTGGGTCGAGGTGAGAATAGCCTCGACCCTTCTGTTCAGTTTGCGCCCCTGTTTCGTCAGATTGCTTGCACGGGGCGACAGATAGCCCATGCCTTCGGCCTTGATCTGGTCCCTGGGGGCGCCGTAATCCGAGATCAGAACCCTGGCCACCGCCGCCGCACGCTTCTTTGAAAGGGCAATATTGCCGGCAAGCGAGCCTTCCGTGTCGGTATGACCAACCAGGGTTATCTTCTTGTCCGGATGGGTTTTCAGATAGGTGGCCAGGGCTTCAAGTGATGCAAAATGCTCGTCGCTCAGGGTGGAAGATCCGGTTTCAAAAGTAAGGTCCTCAAGCACAACGCTGCCGTTTCTTTCCAGTTCAGCCCCCAGATCCGTGACCCCTTCGACGGGAAAGGACGATGTGGCCGGGTTTGGCGCAGCGTTCTCTCCATCGGTATTTGACGATCCAACCAGGGCAATATTGCCGGAATCTCCGGGCGCCACATGTATCATCTGCACAAAGCCCGCCTGATTGGAGCGGCTGACCAGCAGATCAATATACTCGGTTTTTCCGCTGTCCTGCTCGGTCCGCTTGGCTGAAAAGAAACGGAAATCCCCCAGATCGACATGCATGTCCGGCTCTGGCAGAACGTCTATGTGATAGCGAAAATCGAACCCGCCGCATTCCTCGGTTGCGCATTCAAACAATGGCTCAAATCCGGCGTCGGTCAGTTGCTGTTTCAGCGGTGTGAGGATCTGCAGGGTGGTCAGGCCCGATTGCGGCAGTTTCCATGCCTGTTTGTTGATATTCCCCTCGGCCTTGATGGTTTCCAGCCGGCCGTTTGTCCAGGGGCCGACCGGGATCAGGGTACTGTCCGATTTTTCAGCCCTTTGTGCCGTCGGCGTCGCCTGCGCCGGAAAAACAAGTGAGAGTGCCGACGCCTGCACGGGCAGCAGGAAAAACAGACCAGAGATCAGAAAGCGAATATTCATCTGTGGGCGCTGTGGTACTCATTGTTCGGGCGCATGTCGCTGGCCGACGCTACGCGGTTTGTCATGTTGAAGAACCCGGCCACCGAGGCAATGTCCCAGATATCACGGTCACTGAAACCGGCCTGGCGCAGGGTTTCGCGGTCCTGTTCCTCTATTCTGGCACAATCCTCGGTCAGTTTGGCGGCAAAATCCAGCATTGCGCGCTGTCGCGGGTCCAGATCGGCAACACGGTAGTTCATCACCAGCATTTCACCCAGCACCGGATCGCCTGACAATTCACGCACCGCTGCACCATGCGCGGTCAGGCAATAAAAGCATTTGTTGATCGACGAAACCACGACCGCAATCATTTCGCGTTCCAGTTTTGTCAGACCACTGTCGGCCAGCATCAGATCATTGTAAAGCGCGGTAAAGGCATTCAGCTTTTCAATATCAAAGGCATAGGCCTGCAAAACATTGGGCACCAGCCCCAGCTTTTCAGTACAGATGTCAAAATATTTCCGGGTCTGCTCCGGCAATGGGTCGACCATGGGAAGGTCAAGCGCCGTCGGGCGTTGGGTATCTTTCTTCAAACCTGCTCATCCTTGTTGCCATTGTTGCGGCTTTTTATGCGGTAGTGGTATTGTCCCACATTTTGCATGCCGAGGGAAGTATAGAGCCGGTTTGCCGCGCTGTTGGCCCGGGTGACCACCACGCAAAAATCGCTGGCACCGTTTTCCACTGCCCAGGCAGCGGCGCATCGCATGATATTGATGCCAACGCCCTGCCGCCGCTGTGTCGGGGTCACCTCCAGTGCGTGCAGCATCGCGACGCCATCGGCCATGGCTACATAGGCCACGCCGGCAGCCCGATCATTCTGGCGCGCCAGTATCGCGGTTTTGGGGCCTTTGGCGCGGTGCATGACAGCCCGTCGCCCCGTACCGATACCGCCTTCCTGCCAGAGGTCATCCATGATGGCCAGCGGTGGCCAGACCGGAAAGGCCGACAGGCGCGGCGGGGCTGGTCTGGCCAGTTGCTCTGCCGGGCAGGAATAGAAGTACACCGGGTCCTTGATATGATAACCCTGCTGTTCAAGCATCCTGTCCAGGGCAGCGCCGGGGGCGCGTATCAGGAACAGATTCGGCTGGCCGAGGGCGCGCATGGCCTTTTCCGCCAGCGGCAGATCCCGGGCGGTAAAGGGGTGGGCATCCGTTGTGGCGCTTACCCGCTGCCCGCCGCCCTGTCCGTCGCGGATGATCCACGGGCCAACGGCGCTGCGGCTGGCAGGCGGCCAGGTTTTCTCCATCACCTCAAAGGGCTGCATGGTGCCTTTTACCGTCATTTTGCCGTGCCTTCAGTCAGCTTGATCAACCCCGAAAGCGCCGCATCCAATGCGGCGCCCTCGGTTCCGCGCAAGACGATATAGGTGCCATAGCGGCCGTTTTCGATAAACGGATAAGAGCCGATCGAAAGCTCGGGATACTGCTTTGCCAGGGTTGCCAGCGGCATGGCGATATCCCCTTCGGGCAGGTCTACCCTGTGGGTGCGGCTCAGCAGCGGTGCCCCGCCGGTCAGCAAGGGCAGAAGCGAGGCCAGCATCGCCTCGAACACCGCCGGAACGCCGGCCATCACATGCACGTTTTCCAGGCTGAAACCGGGGGCTGTCGATACCGGGTTTTCAATCAGTGTCGCCCCTTGCGGAATGCGGGCCATGCGCAGGCGGGCGGCGTTCAGGTGCTGTCCGGTGCGGGCATAATGGGCCTGCAGCAGAGCGCGGGCATCTTCGCGAACATCAATCGGTACGCCAAACGCTGCGGCAATGCTGTCGGCGGTTATGTCGTCATGGGTCGGGCCAATACCGCCCGAGGTGAACACATGATCATAGGCCGGCGAAAGGGCGCGAATGGCACCGACAATGGCATCCTGTCTGTCCGGCACGACGCGCACTTCCTGCAAATCAATCCCGTGTCTGGTCAGCGCGCCTGCAAGATGGTGCATATTGCTGTCACGGGTACGCCCCGAGAGGATCTCGTCACCAATCACCAGCATGGCGGCCGTCGGGTTTGGCATGGGGCATTCCTTGTGGCTGATACATGTTCGGTATAGGCCTAGTGTCATGCGCTTTCAAACCCCCCTTGTGCCGGCCCGGCTGCTGCGCCGCTACAAACGCTTTCTGGCCGATATGCGGCTGGATGACGGGCGCGAGGTCACCGCTCATTGCGCCAATCCCGGCTCGATGCTGGGGCTGGCCGAGGAAGGGGAAAAATGCTGGCTTGAGCCAAACGACGACCCAAAGAAGAAATTGAAATACGGCTGGCGGTTGGTTGACCACGAAAACGGCCATTTCACCGGCGTGGATACCAGCGTTCCCAACCGTGCCCTGCGGGCCGCACTTGCGGCCGGAGAAGTGCCGGAACTGGCGCAATACGGGCAGGTGCAGGCCGAAGTGAAATACGGCGCGAAAAGCCGGGTGGATTTTCTGCTGACAGACAGATCGCACAAGGATCTGTATCTGGAGGTGAAAAGCGTCACCCTCAGCCGCGCGCCGGGGCTGGGCGAATTTCCCGATAGCGTGACCGCGCGCGGCACCCGGCATTTGCAGGATCTGGCGGCGATGGTCGCGCAGGGGCAGCGGGCGATGATGCTCTATCTGGTGCAGCGGACCGACTGCCGGCGGATGCGTCTGGCTGATGACATTGATCCGGCCTATGCGCAGGCCTATGGGCAGGCGCGTTCAGCCGGGGTCGAGGTACTCTGCTATGACACCAGAATTTCACCAGACGGGATTTGGCTGGGCAAGCGCCTGCCGGTGGAGGAATAGCAAGTGCTTTGCCATATCCTCTGGCGCTGGGCGTTGCGCTGCATTATCTAGGGCTGAACAAGCAGGAGTATGAGTCTTGGACGATACACGCGGCCGTATGACCAAAGACGGCATCAGGATTTATGAACAGTCGGATTTTGCCGGTATGCACAAGGCCGGGCATCTGGCGGCGCAGTTGCTGGACGAGGTGATCCCGCTGGTTAAACCCGGCGTGACCACCGGTGAGATTGACAGCTATATCACCGATCGGGTGGTTGCGGAGGGGGCCACCTCCGCAACAATCGGCTACAAGGGCTACAAGCATGCCAGTTGTATCAGTGTGAACCATGTGGTCTGCCACGGCATCCCCGGCGACAAGCGCCTGAAAAGTGGCGATATCGTCAATATCGACATAACGGTGATCGTCGATGGCTGGTTTGGTGATACCTCGCGCATGTATGTGGCGGGCAAGCCGGGCCGCAAGGCCGAGCGGCTGATTCAGGTGACGCATGACAGCCTGATGAAGGGCATCGAGGCGGTCAGGCCGGGCAACACCTTTGGCGATATCGGCCATGCGATTCAGGTCTATGTGGAAAGCCAGCGCATGAGCGTGGTGCGCGATTTCTGTGGCCACGGTCTGGGTCGGGTTTTTCATGCGCCGCCCAACGTGCTGCATTACGGTCGCGCCGGCACCGGTCCGGTGCTGGAAGAAGGCATGATTTTCACCATTGAGCCAATGGTCAATCTGGGCCGGCCGGAAACCAAGGTGCTGAATGACGGCTGGACGGCGGTCACGCGCGACAAAACCCTGTCGGCGCAGTTTGAACATTCCATCGGTGTCACCGCCGACGGCTGCGAGATTTTTACCCTGTCACCGGCTGGCAGGTTCCATCCGACCTATCCGGTTTAGGCCGGGTCGGTTTGGACAGGGCGCGTCTGTATGAAATCCATACAAAACCCATATGTTTTCCATATGGCGTTTTCGGGGATTCCAGGACAGCAAGAATGGCTCATGACCCTATGCTGCGCAGGTCCCTGAACCTGTGATTCAGCCTCTTTTCAGGGCGTAATTCAGTGGAGAGGCCGCAGGGAATGCAAGGCCGGCCATCAGAGATTCTGTAAGCCCGTCGCATTGACATAAACATCATTCATGGCTTGTTTTCCAGAATTGTTATCCATGTATCCCCATAGTGTCGCTGGTCGCGCAGCGTGAAACCTTCGGGTGCGGGTTGGCGTGCGTTTTCTTCCCAGACGACCAGCGCGCCATCACCGATCCATGCCCCTTCGCGCGCGGCCGCCAGCGCTTTTTCTCCGAGTCCCAGGCCATAGGGCGGGTCCAGAAAAACCAGTGTGAAGGGGGCGGATTTGTTGGCGGTCAGACGTGTGGCGTTGGTTTTCAGAATCGTGCTGTCGCCGACATGACCGGCCAGTCTGATGTTTTCACGGATCAGGTTTTGCGCTTTGCGGCCATCATCAACAAAGGTGCAATGGGCCGCGCCACGCGACAGGGCCTCCAGCCCCAATGCACCGGTGCCGGCAAACAGATCCAGCACTCTGGCGCCGGTGATCGGGTCGCCATGGATTCCGCCGGTCAGTATGTTGAAAAGGCTTTCCCGCACGCGGTCAGAGGTCGGCCGCAAATGCGCCGCAGCGTCGCCTTTGCCAAGACTGGCAAGCCGCAAGCCGCGGTTCTGACCGGCAATGATCCTCATCTTTTCAGTAAGGATTTCAGATCGGTTTCCGGGTTGCTCACCAATTCGGCCGCAACCGGTTTTCCCGACTCGATCAACCGCTTGCCGATCATGTAGGCGCGGGCGTCGTTCATGGCATCCACCGCAAGAAGATGCTCTCCGCGATAATACCAGATCGATTGAGAGCCGGGTTTGTCGCCGGGGCGCAGAACTGTGGAATCATAGCCGGTATTCAGACCGGCAATCTGTAGTTTTACATCATACTGATCCGACCAGAACCACGGTGTTGCCACGTATTTCTTGTTGGCGCCCAACATGTTTTCAGCAACCACTTCTGCCTGATCGATGGCATTGGGAACGCTTTCCAGCCGGATACGCCCGCCCTTGTAGGGAAACGAGGCGCAGTCACCGGCTGCCCAGATATTGCCATCAGAAGTGCGGCCCAGAGCGTCTGTCTTTATGCCATTGTCGATCGCCAGTCCGGCAGCCTCGGCCAGGGTGGTTTCAGGCCGGATACCTATTCCGACAATCACGAAATCCACCGGCAAGACATGCCCGTCCGACAGGGTGGCCTGTTTGACGCGCTGCTCCCCGGACAGGTGGCCCAGCCCGATACCTTCGAGAATTTTCACCCCGTGTGATTCGTGCAAAGCGCGAAAATAGGCGGATGTTTCCGGCGCGGCGACCCGCTGCAGAATACGGTCTGCCATTTCCACCAGGGTAACATTCAGGCCCAGTTTTGACGCAACCGCGGCCGCCTCCAGACCAATATAACCACCGCCGACAATCAGCACATTCTTTCCCTTGGCGAATTCTGGCTGCATTTCGTCAATATCCGCCAGTGTCCGTACGACATAGATGCCTTTCAGCGTTCCGCCGATGCTGTCAGGCAGGTGAAGCGGACGGGAACCGGTGGTCAGGGCGAGTTGATCATAGGAAATCATTTCCTGCCCGACGGTCACGGTTTTTGCGGCGGGATCAACTGCGGTAACAGGTGTATCCAGGCGCAAACGGATGTTCTGGTCTTTATAGAACTGTTCCGGCCTCAGGAACAGGCGATCCCGCTCCATTTCGCCAAGCAGGTAGGCCTTTGAAAGCGGGGGGCGCTGATAGGGTGGCACCGGCTCGGCCCCGATCAGCGTAATCTCGTCCTCAAAACCCAGATTGCGCAATTTGGCTACCAGCGCAGCCCCTGCCTGTCCTGCGCCGATGACTACGAAATGAGGCATAGGTTTTTTTCCTGCTGTTTATGTTTGGGGCGAACAGTATATCATGCAGCATGAAACGCAATCCGCGAACACGGCAACAAGGAGAAATTACCAATGAGCATTTCGACCGGTGACAGGCTGCCCGATTCCACCCTGATGAGCATGGGGCCGGAAGGGCCGCAGGAACGGCCGCTGCACGCACTGACAAAGGGGCGCAAGATCGTGATCTTTGCCGTGCCGGGGGCCTATACGCCAACCTGCCACAGCGCCCATGTTCCCAGCTTTGTCCGCAACATGGATGCACTGAAGTCCAAAGGCGTGGACGAAGTGATCTGCGTGAGCGTGAATGATCCTTTCGTGATGCAGGCCTGGGGCGAGGCCACAGGGGCAACGGATGCCGGGATAACCATGCTGGCCGATGCATCCGGCGGGTTCACCAAGGCATTGGGTCTGGATTTCAGCCTGGCACCTGCCGGGCTTTATGGACGCTCGTTGCGCTATGCGATGCTGGTGGATGATGGTGTTGTCAGCATCCTGAACCTGGAAGAGGACGCGGGGGTGTGTGAAACATCGGCAGGTGAGGCACTGCTTGCGGCAATGGGCTGACCGCACAAGGGCCGACACGAAATTTCATGTCGGCCCTTGATTGTGAATGACATCCGGATTGGCTACCAGCGGCGTTTTGCAGCGATACCGCCGAATTCATTGTTCAATCGTTTCTTGGCGGGGCCTTCGACAAACTCCAGCCTTGTGCCATAGTCGCCGGCCAGCGAAAAAATCCGGTCGCCCAGCGCGACCTGTTCCGCGCCATCGCAAAGTTCGGCCAAGGTTTCGCGGTCAGCCGAGACCAGGCCATAATCCGGGCAGGCCCAGATTTTTGCGTCTGAATCGAACGGAACAACCAGTGTGTCAAGCTGGCCGATCTGCAATGCGTCGAGCACTTTGCCCAAGCCCCAGATGCCGGGTTGCTCCTGTATTTCATCCAGCAGGGCCATTTCGGCCTTGCGTTCGGCGTCTTCCAGCACGGGTTCCACATGTTTCTTGATGTCGGCGACGGTCGGGTTGTCCAGGTCTTTCGGGTTATGAACCCTGGCAACGACCTTGGCGCGCAGTTGCCGCGGCAAGGCATTCAGACAGACAGCCGTTTCCGGCTCTTCCCCCATCAGCACCAGACGGTTGATACCACGCGCGTGCAATGCCCTCTCCAGAAGGCGGCCCAGCCGCACGTAGAGTTTGTGGCGCCAATAGCCGAGTTTTGCCGCATATGTATCTTTGGTTGAGCCGGACTTGTCGGGTTCTGTCTTGGCTCTCAGTTCGCCGCTGCGAATGAATTCAGCGGCTTCCTTCAGGTCTTTCCAATCCTGTTCGTCAAACCCGGCAAAAACATTGTCGCATTCCTTCAGGTCGCCCAGGAACAGTTCGAAGAATCGCCATTTTGAGCCATTCAGATGCAGGACGGCCGTGCGCTCATATTCATCCATGGCAAAGATCAGCGGGGCGATCCACGGCGCGCCAAACCGTGCCTGTGAGCGGCCGGCACGCAGATCGACGACAGGCAGATCCACATTCAGATCAACACGTTCCACAAAAAGCTTGCCCAGATGGTTCTGTTTGGCAAAAAGGGCCATGGTGCGGGCGGCAGGACGTTCTTCGTTGATCAACTCAAGGATCGCGTCATTGAGTGAAAGCGCGTGTTCCGGGCGTTTTTGTATCTCCGGAATGTCTTTTAGCGCGTTTTTGATCCGTTTGCGCCATGCCCCGCCCTTGTTGTCAGGGCTGGCCGGATTGATATCGGCATAGACGGACAAGATCGGCGCCTCAAGCGCCGACAGCCTGTCGATGAGTTCATTGGCTTCTTTCTGGTTGAGCATCTCTATCCCATTTCCTTGTCAATTCCCGAGACAATCAGCCGGGCCATCGTGGCCTGCAAGACGCTGGTCGGGAAGTTTTTATCAAGCGCCAAGGCGCATTCCGCTTCTGAACGGTATGAAATGCATTTAGGCGGTGAAAATTCAGGTTCAAGGACGAAAGGCATGTTCCCTTCCCGGCGCGGTGCCGTTTTGCGGTTTCAGGGACCGGTTTCCTGACTGAATAGTAAAAAGACATTTGACTCGCGGCGGTTAGCTGGCGCTTACTCTGAGTCATCTGGTGGTGGGTGACATGGCGATCACACAATGTTTGCAGCCCCGCCAGCCGATAAGAGAAAACCAAACACCTGGGAGGAAAAAATGGTGAATGGAATAATCAAACGCATAGCCCTGGGCGCAGCCTTTAGTGTGGCTCTGGCTTCGTCGGCACTGTCCGCCGAATGTATTGCCCCGGCCAACCCCGGCGGCGGCTGGGATTTCACCTGCCGCACAATCGGCAAGATCATGTATGATATCGGGGCGGTAGACGCACCGATTCAAGTTACCAACATGGCCGGCGGCGGTGGCGGGTTGGCCTATGCTCTGGTGGTGAACGAGCGGAACAACGACCCCGATCTGATCGTTGCGGCATCCAGTGCCACAGCCACGCGCCTGGCACAGAATGCCTATGGTGGCCTGACTGCCGACCAGGTACGTTTTCTGGGGGCAATCGGCGCGGATCCGGGGATCATAGCCGTTGCCAAGGACAGCCCCTATAAATCGCTGAATGACCTGATTGATGCGGTCAAGGCGGATCCGGGTTCTGTCACCTTTGCCGGCGGATCGGCGGCTGGTGGGTTCGATCACCTGAAAGTTCTGATGGCGCTGGGGCGGGCTGGTTTCAACGATATCAAAGCCGTGAAATATGTCGGGCTTGATGGCGGCGGCGATGCGATCACCCAGGCCATTGGTGGCCATGTCCAGGCTGTTACCGGCGATATGTCCGAGGTGGTCGGCTTTCTGAAATCCGGCGACATCCGGGTTCTGGCTGTTTTCACCAACGACCGCGTACCGGGCTTTGATGACATTCCGACTGCAAAAGAGCAGGGTATTGACGTTGTCGCGGTGAACTGGCGCGGATTGTATGTGCCCAAGGGCATCACCGAAGACCAGTACAATACCTGGGTTGAGCGCCTGCGCAAGGTTGCGGAATCAGACGAGTGGCATGAGGCTATGGTTTCGCACGGGCTGGCCCCGTTCACCTTGCTTGGTCATGACTTTGAAACCTATCTTGATGGTGTGATCAAAGAGGTTGCACAGCTGTCACGCGACATCGGCGTCATTCAGTAAGGTCTTAATCTTATGAGCGACCGCCTGTTCGGTTTGGCCGTCATTGTGGTGGCGTTGGGGTATATCCTCAGCGCCACCCAGATTCAGACCAGTTTTCTGTCTGATCCGGTCGGCCCAAAAACCTTTCCCTACCTGATCGGCGGCACGGCAATCATCTGTGCGTTGGCAATCATTCTGAAACCGGATGCAGAGCCGGACTGGCCATCGTTGTGGACATTCGGAAAAATTGGTCTCGCGGTACTGGTTCTTGTTGCTTACGCCTATGCGCTGAAGCCTTTTGGTTTCGTGGTGCCGACCGCTGTTGCGGCCGGATTGCTGAGCTATCAGATTCATCCGGCTGCCAAATCGGCCTCCCTGACAGGGATCGGCCTTTCGGTCGGGCTTTTTGTCATTTTCAAATACGCGCTGGGATTGGGCTTGTTCGCCTTTTCCAGATCGTGGTTCTAGGGAGCTTCCATGGATACGCTATCGCTGCTGGCAGACGGGTTTGCCGTTGCGTTGACACCTTCCAATCTGGCGCTGGCCGTGATCGGCTGTTTTCTGGGAACCATCATCGGCGCCCTGCCGGGGCTGGGGCCAAGCAACGGTGTTGCAATTCTCATTCCGCTGGCATTCTCGCTGGGGCTGGATGCCACGGCATCGCTGGTTCTGATGACCAGCGTTTACTATGGCGCGATGTATGGCGGGCGGATCAGTTCGATTCTGCTGAATATTCCGGGTGACGAACCCGCGCTGATGACAACGCTGGACGGTTATCCGATGGCAAAGGCCGGGCGGGCCGGGGATGCGCTGGTTTTGTCTGGTGTAGCTTCTTTTACAGGGGCTTTGCTGGCCACATTCGGTTTGATCCTTCTGGCGCCTGTACTGGCGCAGGTTGCCTTCAAATTTGGCCCGGCAGAGTATTTCGCGCTCTATGTTCTGGCTTTCTGCACGCTTGGCGGGATTTCCTCGAACAATCAGGCCAAGGCGGCCATTGCCGCCTGTATCGGCCTGGGGATCGCAATGATCGGGCTGGACAATGTAACCGGCATGCCGCGGCTGACTTTCGGGTCCATGCAGGTTATGGACGGCGTCAATTTTCTGGTTGCCATTGTCGGCCTTTTTGCAGTGACCGAGGTTTTTGTCTTTATTGAAAGCCATGGTCGGGAATCTGCCCTGGGCGTCAAGCTGGGAAAAATCACCATACCGTGGCGTGACATAATTTTCACATTTCCCAGTATGCTTCGATCAACCGTTATCGGGTTCTTCGCCGGTGTGCTGCCCGGTGCCGGTGCGTCGCTGGGCAGTTTCATGTCCTACACGGCAGAGAAAGCCATTGTAAAAGACAACTCCAAATTCGGCCATGGGGATCCGCGCGGCGTGGCTGCGCCAGAGGCAGGCAACAACGCGGCTGCGGGCGGGGCCCTGGTGCCCATGCTGACCCTTGGTGTTCCGGGGTCCGGGACAACCGCGGTTTTGCTGGCCCTTCTGATGACATTGAATATCACACCGGGACCAACCCTGTTTACGGATCGTCCCGATGTCGTTTGGGGGCTTATTGCCTCGCTGTTGATTGCCAATGTCGTGTTGCTGATCCTGAATGTGCCAATGGTCAAAATCTTTGTGCGCATCCTCATGGTGCCGGCCTGGGTTTTGCTTCCGGGTGTCACGATGATTTCCTTTGTTGGCATCTATTCTCTCTCGGGCAGCAGTTTTGATCTGTTGCTGATGATCGGATTTGGCATCATGGGATTTTTCTTTCGCAAGCTCGATATTCCGACAGTGCCGGTCATTCTCGGAATTCTGCTGGGCAACAATATGGAGGACAACCTGCGCCGCGCCATGGTTATATCAGGTGGCGACTGGACATATCTGTTTTCGTCGTGGATTGCGATCGGGCTGTGGATTGCGGCGGTTGTCGGCTTTGTGGCCCCGATGTTTCTGCGGGGTGTGATAAAGCGCCCGCAGGCGATTACGGACTGATGCCGACGCGCGTGCTGATCCCCGCCGGTGCGCTCGGCCTTGGATTTGACGAAGCCGCCCTCTGGCGCGGAGTAAAGACGCAACCGGACATCATTTGCATTGACGGCGGATCAACTGACAGCGGGCCGCACTATCTGGGAACCGGAACATCGAAATACACAAAAGCTGCGACAAAGGCAGAATGGCGATTGTTGATGCAGGCCCGTGCAGCAGCCGGTGTTCCGTTGGTGGTGGGCACTGCCGGCACCTGCGGGACCGACAGCACTGTGGACTGGATGTATCGGATAACCTGTGATCTGGCCAGGGAACTGGGCCAGAACCTGACCATTGCGCGCCTGTATTCCAATCAGAGCAGCACGGCGCTGAAGACAGCGTATGCGGCCGGAAGAATTGCCCCTCTCTGGCCTGAACAACCACTGGACGAGGATCTGTTCGACAGTTGTACAAATATCGTGGCGCTGGCCGGTGCCGAGCAGATCGATATTGCCTTGCAGACCGGGGCCGATATTGTCATTGCCGGGCGCACTACCGATACCGCAACAATCGCCGCACTACCGCTCAGGCGTGGTGATCATGCCGGCGCGGCGTGGCATGGCGCCAAAATCGGCGAATGCGGCGCCTTGTGTTCGACCAATCCCGTCAGCGGTGTGATCGTGATTGAGTTTGACACACAGGGGTTCACCGTGCGGCCGATGGCCGAGGGCGCGCGATGCACACCTCAGCTTGTTGCGGCGCATATGCTTTATGAAAACGCCGACCCGAACATTCTGCATGAACCGGGGGGATATCTTGATGTTGGCAATGCTCGTTACAGGCAGGCCGATGAAACATCTGTAACGGTGACAGGGGCAGAGTGGCATCCGGCGCGCTACACGGTAAAGCTGGAAGGCGCACGTCTGGCCGGGTATCAGTCTTGTACGCTGGTGCTTTTGCGCGACCCTCATTATGTGAAAAATGCCGCCACCTGGTGTGCGCGCATTGAGAGCCGACTGCGTGATGAAATACGCGGCCGGATGGGGCTGAGCCCCGATGATTACGTATTGGAATTTCGCCGTATCGGGCAAAACGCAACCCTGGGTGATCTCGAAACTGCCAGAAGTAGCGCCAGCGAGGTGGGAATTCTGATGGTTGCCACGGCCGCGGATCAGGCGGTTGCCCGTGAAATAGCAAAGCTCGCCAATCCCTATCTGTTGCACTTTCCGCTGCGTGCGGACGAGCCTCAGGTTACATTTGCTTTTCCGTTTTCCCCTGCGGAATGGGACAGGGGGGCGGTGTATGAATTCTGTCTGCACCATGTGCTGGGGCTGGAAGATCCCATGCAGGTCTTTGATCTGCGGGTTGATGAGGTTGCCCATGGCTAGACTGGGGGAAATTGCGGGCAAGATCCGGTCAAAAAACGCCGGGCCGTTTACCCTGACGATTGATATTTTCTGCGAGGAGGCAGAACGGTTTGCCACTATCTGTTCAGCCCTGTCCACTGCACGGGTTGCAAAACTCTATCGTCAGAAGGAGGAAGACGTGATGCGATTTGAACTGCCCCGCCTCAATGTGCTGAAGTTCTCGATGCCGCGCCCGACCATTCAGGGAAGTTTGAAAGATCGCGATATGCACGCATCGCAATGGGCGTGGATTCTTTCTGAACTGGATCTGAATATTTGACGCAAACTGTCTTTTCATGTCGCCACGAGGCAGGAATTGTGGTGCGCGCTGTATGAACTGGGCAAAGATGTTCTGATCTGCAAATTGTGAGCGACCCATGCCAACTTCTTTCTACTCCGCTCCCGGAAAATTCTACCGTGGCAACCTGCATACGCATTCAGACCGTTCGGATGGTGCGCTGGATGTGAAAGAGGTTTGCCGGCGCTATAAAGACGCGGGGTACGACTTTATCGCCGTAACGGATCATTATCTGGGCATGTATGGCTATCCGATTACCGATACGACCCCTTTCCGCGACAAGGAGTTCACAACACTTCTTGGTGCAGAACTTCACATAGACAGTATGGATAACGGCGATATCTGGCATATTGTGGCGGTTGGGCTGCCGGCTGATTTTACACCGCCGGATGTGCCGCATTTCATGCATGTGGACTGTGTTGAAACGGCCGCTGAACTGGCGCAGCGTGCGCGCGATGCCGGTGCCTTCGTGGCGATTGCTCATCCGCACTGGTCAGGCCTGACAGAAGCAGACGCGCGGCGGCTGACTGCGGCGCATGCGGTAGAGATTTACAACCACGGTTGCGCCATTGAAAATGACCGGGGCGACGGGCTGCTGTCCTATGAGCACATGCTGAACGAAGGCCGGCGCCTGACAATGATCGCCACCGATGACGCCCATTTCAAGACACCGGATCATTTTGGTGGCTGGGTGATGGTCAAGGCGGCTGATAACACACCCGAAGCGCTGCTGGACGCTCTGAAAAAGGGGGCGTTCTATTCTTCCACCGGCCCGGAGTTGAAAGATATTCGCCTGACCCGGCGCGCTATCGAAATCGAATGTTCGACCGTTTCGACCATAGCCGTTCTGGGCAGGGGAAATGCGGCCTCGACGATCTGCGCCGAAGAGATGACCAGCGGGGTTATTGCGCTTGACAGGTTTGCCGTCAGCCCCTGGGTCCGGGTTGCGGTGATTGACAAGGCCGGCAAACGGGCATGGTCCAATCCGATCTGGCTTGACCATTAAGTGCGATTGGGGCCTCATGCGGGCATGCAAGCCAGAAACATCCTTTTCATCATGTTTGATCAGCTGCGGTTTGATTATCTCGGCTGCACGGGTCATCCCTATCTGCACACGCCCAATATAGACCGTCTGGCAGCCCGGGGCCTGCGTTTCAGCAATGCTTACGTTCAATCGCCGATTTGTGGTGCCAGCCGCATGAGCACCTACACCGGACGATATACAAGCAGCCACGGCGCCCAATGGAATGGCTTTCCCCTGCGGGTCGGGGAAATGACGCTGGGGGATCATTTGCGCCCCCTGGGCATGGATTGCTGGCTGATCGGCAAGACCCATATGCGGGTGGACAAGGCCGGAATGGAACGGTTGGGGCTTGGCCCCGACACGGTGATCGGCGCACGTCAGGCGGAATGCGGTTTTGATGTCTGGTGTCGTGATGACGGGTTATGGGCTCAAGGCCCGGACGGATTTTATGACGAGAACCGCTCACCGTACAACGAATACCTGAAATCGCGCGGTTATCCGGGGGAAAACCCCTGGGCGGACTTTGCCAATGCCGCCGATGAAGGCGGAAATCTGGCGTCTGGCTGGTTTATGAAGAATGCCGACAAACCTGCCAATATCGCCGAGAAAGACAGCGAAACACCCTGGCTGACCCGTGAGGCCATGAAGTTCATTTCCCAAGCGCAAACGCCGTGGTGTGCGCATCTGTCCTATATCAAACCGCATTGGCCCTATATCGTTCCGGCCCCCTACAACGACATGTTTGGCCCGGAACATGTACTGCCGGCCCGTCGCGATGTGCGCGAGCAACAAAACCCGCACCCTGTCTACAAGGCCTTTATGGATAATCCGATTGGCCAGGCCTTTTCGCGTGACGAAGTGCGTGCGCGGGTTATCCCGGCCTATATGGGGCTGATCAAACAGGCGGACGACCAGATGGGAAAACTGTTCGCATTTCTGGAAGAAACCGGACGAATGGAAGATACGGTCATTGTTCTGACGTCAGATCATGGCGACTATCTGGGAGACCATTGGCTGGGTGAGAAAGACCTGTTCCATGCGCCGTCCGTGAAAGTGCCGCTTATCATCTATGACCCGTCAGAAAGGGCAGATGCCAGCCGGGGCACGACCTGTGACGCGCTGGTTGAATCGATCGACATTGCCGCAACTTTTGTTGAAATTGCCGGTGGGAAAGTTCCCGAACACATCATTGAAGGGCGCTCGTTATTACCCTTTCTGCAGGCTACCCCGCCGGAAAACTGGCGCGAATTTGCCGTCAGCGAATATGATTATTCGGCAACGGGAATCGCTGAAAAACTGGGGGTGCAGCCCAGTGATGCGCGCTTGGTGATGATCACCGACAAACGTTGGAAATTCATTCATGCCGAGGGCGGATTTCGCCCGATGCTGTTTGATCTGGAGAGTGATCCTGACGAATTTGTCGATCTGGGGGACAGCGCCGACCACAAGGCAATCATTGCGATGATGCGCGAGCGGCTGTGCAAATGGGCCCGCCGCATGTCCCAGCGCGTGACAATATCCGATGACCAGATCGCCCGTGGACGCAGTGCCTCTGATTACAAGGGTATTCTTCTGGGCATTTTTGAGGAAGAGGATTGTGCGCCCGAGAAAACAGCCAGATACCGTGGCCCTGTACCAAGTGGCCCCATACCAAAAGGACGGCCGGAATGACCCTGATCCCGAAATTGCAACAGATCGTTGGTGTGCAACATGTGCTTACCGGCGCGGATGCCGCCCCGTTTGGCCGGGACTGGACGGGGAAATACTCCGGCCAGCCTTCATGTGTCGTGCAGCCGGCAAACACCGGCGAAGTCAGCGAGGTGGTAAAACTGGCAGCGGCCACGCAAACACCTGTTGTACCTGTGGCCGGCAATACAGGGCTTGCCGGTGGTACATATGCAAAAGACGCCATCATGCTATCGGTCGCCCGGCTGAACAGAATTTGCGAAATCAATGTATCTGCCCGAACCGCACGGGTCGAAGCCGGGGTTGTTCTGGGGGCGCTGCACGAGGCGGCCGAAGAAAAGGACCTGATCTTTCCACTGATATTCGGGGCGCGGGGATCTGCCATGATTGGTGGTGTTCTGTCGACCAACGCCGGAGGCTCCAATGTTCTGCGTTATGGCAATACGCGCGTTCTCTGCCTTGGGCTCGAAGTCGTGTTGCCGTCTGGCGAAGTGATGAACCTGATGAGTGCGCTGCACAAGGATAATTCCGGCTATGATCTGCGCGATCTTTTTATCGGCGCCGAAGGCACGTTGGGAATCATTACCGGTGCCATTCTGAAACTGATGCCAAAGCCGAATGCCTATGCAACGGCCATGGTTTCGGTGCCTTCGCTGGTGCAGGCCCTGTCCCTGCTGAACAAGTTGCAGAAAGCAACCGGAGGGCTGGTCGAGGCGTTTGAGTACATGCCGAGAACCTATATGGAACGGCTGGCCACATGCCGACCGGATCTCAGGCCGCCATTTGAAAAGGCGTATGACATAAACATACTGGTGGAGTTGGGGGCAACGGCACCACGGGACGTTACGCCTGACACGAACGGCGATCTGCCTCTGGTCAGGCTTTTGGAGGATATTCTGGCCGCAATGTTTGATGAGGGGCTGGTGCTGGATGCGGTCGTTGCCCGATCTGATGCACAGCGTAAAGAGATGTGGCAAAGGCGCGAGCTGGCGGCAGAAATAACCCTGAGCCGCTTGCCGATTGTCGATAGTGACATAGCCTTGCCTTTGGATGGAATAGCGACGTTTCTGGAAAAAATTGAGGCACGCCTGCCCAGACTGGACAGGGGGGCAGAGACCATCACTGTCGGCCATCTTGGGGATGGGAACCTGCATTATGCGATTTGGCCGTCATCCGATGATCCAGCCCTGATGGACCGTTTGCGCGAAGCGGTTGAAGATGTTGTTGCAGAACTGGGCGGCAGTTTCTCGGCGGAGCATGGCATTGGCCTGAGCAAGAAAAACACAATGATGCGCCGCAAAGACAGGGTGGCGCTTTGCGTCATGCGTCAGATCAAGCGGGCGATAGACCCGCAAGATATCATGAATCCGGGGAAAATGCTGCCGGAACCGGAATAATCATTCAGCTATTCACTGATCCAGTCAAAGAAACCTGCACCGGCCAGGGCTTTCAGCCTTTCCGCCAGGGCGCGGCCGATTTCGGGGCCGTCCTCCACAGGGCCGCGTTCCTCTCCGAAATGCGCTTCGGACCCATCCGGGCGCAGTATTTCACCGCGTAAATGCAAATGCCCCTGATGCAAGGTGGCAAGCCCCGCAATCGGGGTTTCACATGACCCGTCAAGGGCTGCAAGAAAAGCACGCTCGGCAGCGAGGCGCTGGCCGGTCTCGGTGTCGTGAATCGCCTCAAGCATGGCGGCTACACGTATGTCTTCGCTGCGCCGCTCTATCCCGATGGCCCCCTGGGCCACTGCCGGCAGCATTTCATCCGGGGATATGGCCGAGCGGGCAACATCCTGTTGGCCGAGCCTGTTCAACCCTGCCATGGCAAGGAACGTACAGTCGGCGATGCCCAGTTCAAGTTTTTTCAGCCGGGTTTGAACATTGCCGCGAAATTCAACCACCTTCAGATCAGGACGCCTATGCAAGAGTTGTGCGCGACGTCGCAGGCTTGAAGTGCCGACGACCGCCCCGGCCATCAGTTCATCAAGGCGGTCAACATGTGGTGAAACGAAAGCATCGCGCACATCCTCACGCGGCAGATAACAATCAAGTACCAGCCCATCGGGTTGCTCAACCGGCATATCCTTCATCGAATGGACCGCAATATCGATTGCCCCCGACAGCATGTCTTCTTCGATTTCCTTGGTAAACAGCCCCTTTCCTCCGAGTTCCTTGAGGGGGCGGTCCTGCACTTTGTCGCCTGTCGTTGTGATGACTACAATTTCAAAGGCATCTTCGGGCAGATCAAAGGACCGCATCAGGCGGTCGCGGGTTTCATGGGCTTGCGCCAACGCCAAAGGCGATCCGCGAGTGCCGATCTTCAGGGGCGATGCGGGGGAAGGGAGATCATGTTTCATATGCCCTTGATAGACGCGGCAAATCGGCCTGACAACGGCAATCACACAGCCGTTGGGTTGACATTATGCCGCTGTGGGTGGAACTGCATGGGGCAAGTGACAAGAGGAAAGATCATGGCCGAACAAAAGAAACTGCTGCGGGCATTGGCCGGGGAAACCCTGGATGTGCCGCCAATCTGGATGATGCGTCAGGCGGGCCGTTATCTGCCGGAATACCGCGCCACACGGGCACAGGCCGGCGATTTCCTGTCGTTGTGCTATAACCCGGAGCTTGCCACCGAAGTTACCCTGCAACCGATCCGCCGCTACGGTTTTGATGCGGCGATCCTGTTTGCCGACATCCTGCTGGTGCCACAGGCACTGGGGGCGGATCTGTGGTTTGTCACCGGTGAGGGCCCGCGCCTGTCGACCATCACAACGCCTGCTGAGCTGGAACAGCTAAAGCCGGTTTCCGACATTCACGAAACTCTCTCGCCGATTTATGAAACCGTGCGCTCAGTGGCCCGGGAACTGCCCGCCGAAACCGCCTTTATCGGGTTTGCCGGCGCCCCCTGGACCGTGGCCACCTACATGATCGCCGGCCGCGGCACCAAGGATCAGGGACCGGCGCACCGGTTGATTGCAGAAGACCGCGCCACATTCGAAGCGCTGCTGGACAGGATCACCGAGGCAACCATTTCCTATCTGTCGATGCAAATTCAGGCCGGCGCCGAGGTGGTCAAGATTTTCGACAGCTGGGCCGGATCGCTGAAAGGCGATGATTTCAGCAAGTACGCGTTGGGACCTGCCAAACGGATCATTGCGGCGCTCAAGGCTGAGCACCCCGACACCCCCGTCATCGCTTTCCCGCGCGAAGCAGGCAAAAATTACATCGGTTTTGCCAAGGCAACAGGCGCCGATTGCGTGGCATTGGACAATTCGGTGTCTGCTGACTGGGCCGCTGAAAAGGTGCAGGTGGACGGCTGCGTTCAGGGAAACCTGGCCCCGGGTCATATGGTGACAGGAGGCAAGAAATTGGTGAAGGAAACGCGCCGCATTGTGGATGCGTTTTCCAAGGGGCCGCATATCTTCAATCTGGGGCATGGCATCACGCCAGACGCCGATCCGGACAATGTGCAGCTTATGGTGGATGCGGTTCGGGGCGCCTGATTGCTCGGGCACCCCGTGGGTGCAGTATGGGTTTGGGACACTTTCCACGGTGCAATGGGGGAAATCGGCGCGATCTGAAGGGTCAAGAGACTTCATCACATCCATATCCCTCGCAAGCGGAACGCAGTTCCGCAATTCGGTGATCTTCAGATAGATCGTGATAACCACGTGTTTTGGGATTTCCGGTGATATGTGGCAGAAATCAGCATAGATATCCGTATCACCATCCCGATTGTCACCGGCGTCCGCTTTCGAGATAAGCGCATTGAACCGCGGTAGGCCTTGGGCTGTTTGGGGAAAATCTCAAGCCCGAGTCAGTGTTTCATCAAGGCCAGGCCTGGCCGAACGCCCCACCTTTTATCGGAGTGCTTTGTCCTGCCGAGACGGAATGCGCGCCGGATAAGGAAACTGCATCAGCCAGGCATCGCGTTCAGGGTACCCCATCAGAACAACATGCTCATCCGTCTGGAGCCAGGCGTGCAGTTTTCACGCCGGACTCCTCGGAGGGTGTCATGATCTTGCGCTGACACCCCGAAAACGGATTTGACAACCCGGCCGTCAAGCAGCGTTGCTGAATTCCGGCTGCGCAAAGACGTCATGCTTGATTCCGGAGAAGGCGCGAATACTTTCGATGCGTTCCCTGGAGCAATCCATCAGGGCAGCAAGTGCTGTCACTTTGCCCATGGGCTTTGGGGATCCGAGATATCCATGCGGCGCATTGCCAGACCGTTTCAACACACGATCCATAATCGGATCAATGACGGCGACGGCATCTTTCACACCTGCTTTCATAGCGTATTCAAAGGCACCAATCATGACCTCGCTGGTCACGTAAGAGATTGAGCGTTTCTCTTTCCCGCGCGTAAGTCTTTGAGTGTCAACACAAAAACGGGTGGCCTCCCAGATGGTGCTGCTGCGCAAAGGCGGTTCTCCATCCAGCAGTGGTGAGAATATATCGCTTAGCATATGCGGACCCGTGGTCTGAAGAAGCCGCATGCAGCCAACAACATGGCCCTCCTCGTCGACACTGATGACATGTGCTGGATCAAGATCGTCGAACAGATCTGTTTCGCGCCCGTTTACAACGGAAACATCCCATCCCAAACGGTCCTTGAAAACCCGTGCCCGCAGACGGAACATTCCATCCAGCAGTTCCGGAAACTCGTGCTTGTTTAGTGAATCAACAATAATAATCATAACATTTCCCCTATTGTTTCTAATTTGCACTGTCGGAAAAAATGCCGTTAACTTCTATACGGGATTTCCCGTAAAACACCCGCTTTAGGCGAAATTGCTATTTCGGGTAGATCAGGCCCAGCCCAATGGCGCGGCCAACAGCCTGAACCGAGGTCAGGGCCCCAAGTTTTTCGCGGGCAGAACGAAGATGAACTTCTACCGTACGATTGGAGATCAGCAGAATGTCGCCGATATCCTGTTGGGTTTTTCCCGCAGCTACCCATTGCAGGACTTCGCGCTCCCGCGCGGAAAGTTTAGGTTGACGCAATGCGCGGGAAAGGACATCGGATTGCATGACAGCATCATGCATATGAACCGCTGCCATCTGCAGTTCCGCGATTATCTCCGGAATAAGGGCAGACCATTCCGTATCAGAGCACTTGCGCGTGACACTGAGAAGGCCGCGATCTCCGTATGGCCCCCGAACCGGGACCGTAATACCTTTGTTGGCGATACCAAAATCATGGGCCGCAAAAAAGACGGCCTTGAATCTCTCATCCCGCTCAAAACGCGACCAATCGACGGGCGCGATGCTCAGCGCTGCCTTGTGAATTGTGGGGTCAATGTGGTGCAGGTTCCGACGCATGTAATGCATCTTCCATTCATCCGGATAGTTGGCATACCCCTGAACGGCCCCCGTTACCGGGTTGGAAGTGGCATAGGATCCGCTGTCCAGTCCAAGCTGCTCGCACAGTTGATCCAGAAAATTGAGACAGTGCTCAGGACTGCTTTCGACCGTACTGAGGTCTATCAGATCCATTGGTCATGCTCCTCAGCCCCATAAAACGGGCTGTCATAGCATTAAAGAAGGCCCTTGCGTGATGCAAGTGATGCGGCCTGGGCGGCTGTTTTGGCCCCCATTTTCTTGATTGAGCCTTTCAACCGTGCTTTTACCGCGCTTTGGGAAATTCCCAGTTCATAAGCAATCTGTTTTTGCCGCATACCGGCGGCCAACAGACGCAGCGCATCGATTTGCGCGGCGGTCAGGGTTCCCTCCTGCACGGAGAAATTATTGTGATCTGCCGTCAATTCCGCAAAAAGTTCGGTCATTTCATCATCGGTGAATTCCCGGTCCTCACGCGCAAAAAAGCCGAAACTGCGCATCGGGTGCTTTTCCTGTCCGGGAATGCTTATAACCACGCCGAACAGCAGTCCGTATTCGCGGTATGATTTCAGGATACCGCTCTTGTCATTTTCAGTCAGGTCGCTCCATTTTGCCATTCCGCCATTGTTGAAAGCCCACTGCATAAGAGGGTCTTCAAGGGCCAGGCCCCGAATCGTGTACTCTTCGATCCATTTCAGGGGAAAGGTGTTCAGTTCTTCTTCTGGTGCATAAAAGCCCAAACGCAACGCTATATAACACCCCGCAGGGCACATTTTAGAGTAACTTTGCTCCCATCTTGAGCGTAACGTATTAGACATGTCTACTTTTCTTGACTATTCTACCGTGGAACTTGGGTACGGTCTTTACATGAAACAACCACAAGAGATAAGTGATCTTTTGCAGCGTATGGTTGCATCAGCCGAATGGGTCTTCGCTATTGGTGTTAGAATTCGTTTTAACAATCCGACTCTTTTATTTCGTACATACCCAGAACTGTGGATAGAGCACTACGATAAAAATGGCCTGCTATTCAAGGACCCTACCGTGCGTTGGGGGCTGATGAATACCGGAATGTGCGATTGGGAAGACCTGAAAGATGGTGATGCACACGGGGTTCTTGAGGAAGCCGCAGGATTTGGTTTGAAGTTTGGCATTGCGATATCCACTGGAGATGCAGCAGAGCGAACACTTGGCTATTTTGCCAGGGGCACAGAGCCATTTAGCGAGGATGAAAAGCAACGTGCACAGGGGTTTGTGCAGGAGTTGCACGATTTTACGGCCGGGCTGACTGAACTGCCGGCAGAAAAGCTGGCAGCCTATCGCGTGCTGGGAGAGGCATTGAAACAGACGGTATAGGATTGACGCCCTTGGAGGCCTTATGCGACGTCTGCCTTCAGCCGGTTTCCGGTGCGCCAGGCCCCCTTCAGAAACAGATTGTTGCCCAGATGAACAAAGTCTGCCCGTGCACCGGGCTGTAATGTGCCAAATTCGGGTGCTCTTCCCAGGATATGGGCCGGAATGCGGGTCGCCATTGCCAGGGCGCGGTCAGTTGTGACACCAACCTGTTCAACCATGACCTGAACGGCCCGGGGCATGTCCAGATCGGCACCCGCCAGTGTACCGTCCTCCAGCGTCAACCGCCCCCCGCGGCGGTAAATGGTGCGTCCGTTCAGTGTAAATTCCGTCAGGTCAGTCCCTGCTGCCGCCATGGAATCCGTTACCAGAAAAACAGCGCCCGGGCCGGTTTTTCCATGCAGAGCCGCGCGGATGGTTGCCGGATGAACGTGAATTCCGTCTGCAATCAGACCGGCGTTCATGGCCCCCAGATCGAGAGCCGCGCCAACCAGCCCCGGTGCCCGGCTGGTCAGTTGGCTCATGGCATTGAAGAGATGCGTTGCACAACGCGCCCCATTTGCAACTGCGTCACGACATGCCTGGTAGTCTGCGTCGGTATGTCCCAGCGAAACCAGTATGCCAGCCGCTGCAAGTTCGCCGATCTGCTCGGGCGTAACCGATTCGGGGGCGACCGTTACCATCAGGTTTGGCAGTGCAAGTGCAGCCTGTTGCAGCATTTCCATGTCTTCAGTTTCCATCGGGCGAATGAGGCCCGGATCATGCGCGCCTTTGCGCGCAAGAGAAAGATGTGGCCCTTCCAGATGCAGCCCCAGGATGCCCGGAACCCCCTCGGCAATTGCCTCTGCGACTGCAACGATAGCCGCTTGCGTCCTGTCGCGCGTATCGGTGATCAGGGTTGGCAACAATGCGGTTGTACCATTATCCGCATGCGCATTTACGATCCTGCGCAGGCAATCGACGGATTGCTCTTCGTTGAAAAGTATTCCACCGCCGCCGTTTACTTGCAGGTCTACGAATCCGGGGGCGATTATGCCCCCTTGCAAATCCACGGCTTCTGCCCCCTTGGGAATGGCTTTCCTTGGAACAATGGCCTTCACGCGCCCAGCCAAAACGAGCAGGGCAGCATCGGTGTGCCGTTCTCTGCCATCGAATATATCGACACCGGAAAAAGCGGTCAGAGAGCTATTGGTTTCGGTCATAGGGTTTCTGTCACCTTCTTCAAATGTCTCGGAGTGTCAGGATTGATCCCGCGGGCCCGCGCGACACGTTCAACCATTGCATAAAATGACACAATCAGGGCAAGCGGGTCGGTCAGCGGATGACCGGTGCGCACGCAGGGCAGTTTACAGGCATTTTTTGCCTTGTCTGATGTCACAAATACCGTGGCTCCCTTGGTTGCAATCTGATCGGCCACTTCAACAAGCGCCGCTTCGGCGGCATCTTTTGCGGCAAGCGCCAGAGTCGGGAACCCTTTGCCAACGATCGAAACCGGCCCGTGCAGGACCTCTGCGGAAGAATAGGATTCTGCATGTATCTGGCAGGTTTCCTTGAATTTCAACGCCGCTTCGTTGGAAATGGCAAAACCCGGGCCGCGCCCGAGAGTATATAGGGAATCGTGTCCGGCAACGGCATTGCGCAATTCCGGCCAGTCAATTTCAGCCGCGCGTGACAACGCTTCGGGCAGTGCATGAATAGCGTTGCGCAACGCGCTGTCGCCCTTCCATTCCGCCAGCAACAACAGACCTGCGACTGCGGAATTCACAAATGTCTTGGTTGCCGCAACGCTGCGCTCGGGTCCGGCGTGGATATTCAGCGTATATGTGCAGGTTTGCGCCAAGGGTGACGCCGGATCATTGGTAAGGGCAAAAGACAAAGCCCCGGCTGTTTTGCCGGCACGCGCCATTTCAACGATATCCGGGCTTTGCCCCGATTGTGAAACCACGATGACGGCAGCCGAATTCAGGTGTAAGGGTGCGTGGTAAATCGAAGCAACCGAAGGTCCGACAGAGGCCATGGGAATCCCCAGCAAGAGCTCGCTTGCATATTTCAGGTAGGTCGCAACATGGTCTGATGAACCGCGGGCAACAGAAACCAGAAATGCCGGGCCGAGATCCGCCAGCGCTTTGCCGCCAGCGATAATGTCGATTGTTCCATTATGCAAAAGCCGTTCGACTGAGTCGGGTATTTCCAGCACTTCCGCGCGCATCCTTGTTTGCATCAGATGTGTGCCCCTTTGCTTTGCGGTGCATTCTTCAGGCGCAGTTCGGCGACAAAATCATAGGCGTCGCCACGATAGATAGAGCGCGTGAATTCGACAACCCGGCCGCCGGGAAGATATGATGTGCGTTCTATTCTCAACCCTGCCGAGCCGGGCTTTTCGTGCAGCAGTTCCGCGTCGTGCGCTGACATGTTGATGGCAGAAATTCTCTGCACCGCCCGGACCGGCCGGTTCCCCAGCTTTTCCAGGGCTTCATACAATGATCGTACGACCATTTCGGGGTCTGGCAAAAGATCGACTGGCAGAGATGCCCGCTCGACAGCCATCGGCTGATCATCCGCCATCCGAAGGCGCGAAAGACGCGCAACAGAATGATCTGCGCCAAGGCCAAGCGCGACGACTTCTTCGGGCGAGGGCATAAAGGTGCCGCGCTCCAGCCATTGGGAATGAGAAGCCATGCCGCGGCGCGCCATGTCCTCGGTGAATGAGGTAAGGCGGGAAAGGGACTGCTCGACTTTCTGCACACGGGGTGCGACGAAAGAACCCGACCCCTGCCTCTGTACGATCTTGCCTTCGGCGGCCAAGGCCTGAATGGCCTTGCGGACCGTGACGCGCGATAAATTGGTCAGAGTGGCAATGTCGCGTTCTGGCGGCAAAGGGGAATCCGGGGGCAACTGACCGGAATCTATGCCGGATTGAAGTCGCCTGCGCAATTGCACATAGCGGGGGCCATTGTCGCGCGAAAGCCAGTTCTCGGGGTTCAGGAAGGTGCGGATATCCGTCATGGTGCTGCCTCTGGTCGGGATTGCACCCGCGCAGCTAACAATAGTGCCCCGTCCAGCGCCCCGCCTTTGGCCGGGGTCAAACAGTCGCGCAGGAGCTTTGGTAGAAACGGCGCATAATGTGGCCCCAGCCCGCCAGTCAGGCAAAGCGGTTCATTTGCGTTCCGGTCAAGCGTGGACAGGGCCCGTTCAATATAATGGGCACCCTCAGACATCAGTGACAATGCGAATCTATCCCCGGTTTCGGCAGATCTGACAATGGAGGGGGCAAACCGTGCCAGTTCCGCAGGCGTTGCCTTTTGCGAAAATGCAGACAGGGAAACCGCATCATCGGCAAATTCGGCCAGTGTTTGTTCAATGATCGGGGTCGGAGGCTCTAGCCCGTCAAAACACAACAATGCCTGCGTAAGCAGGGAGCGCCCCAGCCAGGCGCCCGAAGCCTGATCGCCCGCCACCGCGCCCCATCCGCCCACATATCGGGTTTGGCCCCGCTCCCGAACAAAGCGGGCCAAGAACGAGCCGGTGCCAATGGCGGCAACGCTTCCGGATGACCCGTTCAAAGCGCCCAGAACTGTTGCTTCGCGATCTTCGCAAACCTCTGCAATCCCGACCGGCAAAGCCTTGCGGATCGGGGCCGCTGTTTCTTCGGACTGGACACCGGCAAGCCCAACATGCGCGCGCGCCGTACTCAGGGCGGAAACCGAAATAGCGGATTTTGCCCGCGCTTCCTCTAATGCCGCAAGGATATTGTGTATCGTGGCAGTCATATCCGTGGTGGCATTGGCCGGCCCGCCTTTGCCGATGCCCCGCAGCTTACCATCAACAGCGATGGCCGCACGGCATCCAGTGCCGCCGCCATCTATCCCGACAAGAATATTTTTTGACTCTACCATTTAGATACCTTTTCAATACCTTTATCGAAATATTGCGGCAAGGCAAGCTACATTTCTAGGCTAACCCTTTTTGTAATGTAAAGAAAGATATGGACAATAGGTATTAAAAAGGTATTCTTTCAAAAAACACAGGGGGAATCACGTGGCCGCGCCATTGACGGAAACGCCGTATATTTCTGCCAAAGGGTTAGAGACGTTATCCGACACCGCAATTCTTCAGCTTGTTCTTGAGGGGCAGAGCTTGGCTTTGGATTCCGTCCGCAGAAGCTATGAAACCATTGCCATGGCCGCAGCGGTCATGGCCGACGCCATCCGTGATGGCAGGGTTTTGCACTATGTCGCGGCAGGGTCTTCAGCGCTTATGGCAATTTCCGACGGGCTGGAACTGGAAGGTACTTTCGGCATCGAACGGGCGCAGGTGCGGCTTTGGATGGCGGGTGGCATTCCGACAAAAACCGGCATGCCTGGTCATGTGGAGGATGATGAGGCGGCCGCTGCGGTAGTTGTGTCGTCAATCGCTGCCGGTGACGTCGTCATTGCCGTAACGGCGAGTGGCTCGACCCCCTACACCTGTGCGTCCGCACGGCTCGCACAGGCAAAAGGTGCTACTTGTATTGCGATTGCAAATGTACCGGATGCCAAGGTTTTCGATTGGGCTGACATTTCTGTTTGCCTGCCAACACCACCAGAGATTATTGCCGGATCAACCCGCTTGGGGGCTGCGACTGCGCAAAAGGCGGCTTTGAACATGATGTCCACCCTGATGGGGATACGCCTGGGGCATGTGTACGACAGCAGGATGGTGAATTTACAGGCGGACAATGAAAAATTGCACAACCGTGCCCGAACAATGATTGCCGACATCACCGGCGTTAGCGCGGATGACGCCTCGATTTATCTTGCAAAATCCGGGTATTCGGTGAAATCGGCGATTTTGCTGGCTTCGGGTGTTGCAACGCTGGAAGACGCCAACGCGAGGCTGAGAGAGGTCGGGGGCGACCTGCACGCGGCCCTTCAGTGGAGTAGCGACACTCGGAACCGAAGTGAGAACAGATGAATTGCGACCAACCAAAGGGAGATTGAAATGAAAATGAAATACAAACTTGGGGGCCTGCTGCTGGCGGGCACCATTCTGGGTGGGGCATTGTCTGCCACCGCCGAGGAAGCAACCATCAGCATCGAAAGCTGGCGCTCGGAAGATCTGGCCATCTGGCAGGACAAGATCATCCCGGCATTTGAGGCATCTCATCCGGGTATCAAGGTAAAGTTTACCCCGACCTCCCCGACCGAATATGATGCTTCGCTGAATTCACGCCTTGCCGGTGGCACTGCAGGTGATCTGATTACCTGCCGTCCGTTTGACCAGTCTTTGGCTGTGTACGAACAAGGAAACCTGGCTGACCTGACCAATCTGGAGGCGATGAAAAATTTTCCTGATGTGGCAAAATCCGCATGGAGCACCGATGATGGCTCGGTCACGTTCTGTGTGCCGATGGCTTCGGTCATTCACGGGTTCATCTATAACAAGGACGCTTTCAAGGAACTGGGCCTGTCGGTGCCGCAAACCGAGGAGGAATTCTTTGCGGTTCTGGATAAAATCAAGGAAGATGGGACTTATATCCCGATGGCGATGGGGACTCATGACGAATGGGAAGCCAACACCATGGGGTATTACAACATCGGGCCGAACTACTGGAAAGGCGAGGAAGGCCGCCTGGCACTGATCAAAGGCACGCAAAAGCTGACCGACAAAGACTGGGTCGATCCTTTCCGCTCGCTGGCAAAATGGGGCGCTTATCTGGGGGACGGGTTTGAATCCCAGACTTATTCTGACAGCCAGAACCTGTTTACGCTGGGACGGGCCGCAATTTATCCTGCCGGTTCTTGGGAAATCAGCGGTTTCAACACGCAGGCCGATTTTGCGATGGGCGCATTCAAGCCGCCAGTGCCAGTTGCCGGGCAGGATTGCTATATTTCGGATCACACGGATATCGGAATGGGCATGAATGCAAAAACGGCGAATCCGGAGGCTGCAAAGGCTTTCCTGAACTGGATGGGTTCAGAAGAATTTGCCTCGCTATATGCCAATGCTCTGCCGGGGTTCTTTTCCCTCTCCAAGCATTCGGTCAAACTTGATGACCCGCTTGCACAGGAATTTGTCAGTTGGCGCGAAACCTGCAAGTCGACCATTCGGCCGACCTATCAGATCCTTTCGCGCGGAACACCCAATCTGGAAACGGAAATGGGGCGGGTTTCAGCGAATGTGATCAAGGGGACTGTAACGCCAGAGGATGCGGCAGCCGAACTGCAGAAAGGCCTTGAGAGCTGGTACAAACCGCAACAGAACTGATGCGGGAATGAAAAATGCTTTGGGCGGCATGGTTCGCCCAAGGCATTCACGGGGGGAATATGCAGACAACAGTCAGAAAACAGCGGTTCAAGTGGCATATTGTGGTTTTTCTGGCGCCAGCGGTGCTGGTTTACAGCGCCATCATGATATTCCCCATGATCGATACGCTGCGCCTGTCGCTCTTCACTCAGGAAGGCAGCAAAGAGGTCTATGTCGGGCTGAAGAATTTTCAGACCCTGTTCCATGATCCGAACTGGAGCGGCCAGTTCTGGAATGCCCTGGGCAATAACGTCTGGTTTTTCATCATCCACATGCTGGTGCAGAATCCGATCGGAATCATGTTGGCCGCCATCCTGTCTGTTCCGACGCTACGATTTGCGGCGGCATACCGCACGGTCGTGATTGTGCCGACAATTCTGTCATTCGTGATTGTGGGGTTTGCCTGGAAATTGATCCTTTCGCCCCTGTGGGGTATTGCCCCTGGAATACTGGATGCCATCGGGCTGAAATCATGGTTTCACCCTTGGCTGGGCAAGGAAGAATATGCGCTGACCACGCTTGCGCTGATCTCGGTCTGGCAGTTCATCGGCATCCCGATGATGCTGATCTACGCCGCATTGCTGTCAATCCCTCAGGAAATTCTGGAGGCGGCCGAATGTGACGGAATTACCGGGTTTTCGGCGTTCTGGAAGGTCAAACTGCCGCTGATCCTGCCGTCGATCGGCATCATTTCCATCCTGACGTTTGTCGGCAATTTCAACTCATTCGACCTGATATATGTGGCGCAGGGGCCTGTGGCCGGGCCAAACTATTCCACCGACATACTGGGGACTTTCATGTATCGCACCTTTTTCGGCTACCAGTTGCAACTGGGCGACCAGAATCTGGGTGCCGCGATTGCCAGCGTGATGTTTGCAATCATCCTCGTCGGGGTCTGCATCTATCTGTTCACGGTTCAAAGGCGGCTGCGCCGCTATCAGTTCTGAGGAGGGCAGACAATGAACAAGGCCCGCAGAAACCTTGCGCATTCCATCGCGGCGCATACGTTGCTTCTCAGTTATACGATTCTGGCGCTGTTCCCGGTTTTTGTTATCCTGATCAACAGTTTCAAAACGCGCAAAGCAATTTTTCGCCATCCGCTGACGCCGCCAAATCCGGACAGTTTCAGCCTGGTTGGATATGAGACTGTGCTGAAGCAAGGCGATTTTTTCCACTATTTTCAGAACTCGATGATCGTCACCGTGGTGTCGCTGTTCTTCATCTTGCTATTTGGGGCGATGGCGGCCTTTGCACTGGCTGAATACCGGTTTCGCGGCAACGTCTGGATGGGGTTGTATCTGGCGCTGGGCATCATGATCCCGATCCGCATCGGCACCGTGGCGATCCTGCAGATGATGGTGGCCAGCGGGCTGGTGAACACTCTGACGGCGCTGATCCTGGTCTATACGGCGCAGGGGTTGCCGCTGGCGGTTTTCATCCTGACCGAGTTCATGAAACAGGTTTCGGATGATCTGAAGAACGCCGGGCGGATCGACGGGCTCAGTGAATACGCGATCTTCTTTCGGCTGGCGTTGCCGCTTGTGCGGCCGGCCATGGCCACGGTGGCGGTTTTCAACATGATTCCGATCTGGAATGATCTGTGGTTTCCGCTGATCTTGGCCCCGAGCGAGGCAACCAAAACCCTGACATTGGGCAGTCAGGTTTTCATCGGGCAGTTTGTCACCAACTGGAATGCGGTTCTGGCAGCGCTGTCATTGGCGATTATTCCGGTCTTGGCTCTCTATGTCATTTTTTCACGTCAGTTGATCCGCGGGATAACGGCCGGGGCTGTGAAATGACGGGTTCATCGCGTGCTCCTTTCCCCGGGGTGAACAGTATCGCGCTTCGGTGCGTTTGTATAACTTCCGCAAGGGTAAAACGAAGGGTAAGACAATGACGGCATTGCGCCTGAAAAATATAAGCAAGTCCTTTGGGCCGGTCGAAGTTCTGAAAAACATAGATCTGACGGTCGAGGATGGTGAGTTTGTCGTCTTTGTCGGCCCGTCCGGCTGTGGTAAATCCACGCTGCTGCGGGTGATCGCCGGATTGGAGGACGCCAGCGCTGGTCTGGTCGAAATTGGTGGGGTGGACGTTACACTGACACCGCCGGCCAAACGCGGCATTGCCATGGTATTTCAGACCTACGCGCTCTATCCGCATCTGACGGTACGCGGCAACATGGCGCTGGGACTGAAACAGGCAAGACGCCCGAAGGAGATCATTGAAAAGCGCCTGAAAGAAGCGAGCCGGATGCTGTCACTGGAACCCTATCTGGACCGGCGCCCTTCAGAACTGTCGGGTGGCCAACGTCAGCGTGTGGCGATCGGGCGGGCGATCATGCGTGAACCAAAACTGTTCCTGTTTGACGAGCCGTTGTCCAATCTTGATGCCGCTTTGCGAATGAATACGCGCGTCGAGATTGCCGCGCTGCATCGAAATCTGGCTGCCTCGATGATCTATGTGACCCATGATCAAACCGAGGCAATGACACTTGCCGACAGGATTGTTGTCATGCGCGATGGTATTGTTGAACAGGTCGGCGCCCCCATGGATCTGTACAACAACCCGGACAATCAATTTGTTGCGGGCTTTCTGGGGGCGCCTTCCATGAATTTCATCAATGCCGGGCAGCACGGATTTGAGCAGGCGGCCGTGCTGGGAATTCGTCCGGAACATCTGAAAATATCCGATACCGGCCCGTTGCAAGGCCACGTCACACATGTGGAAAGGTTGGGCGCAGACACCAACGTACTTGTAAAACTGAATACGGACGAAATGCTGACCCTACGCCTGTTCGGCCAGTATGATTTTGAAATCGATGCACCGATCAGGCTGGGCTATGCGATGAAAGACGCCTTCCTGTTTGACGAAAACGGTCACCGCGTCAAGTGAGCGTCATATGCCCGTTCCGGCGATGGCATTCAGGCGCTGCAATAAAGTTTGGCGGGCAACCTTTCCGCGAATCGATTCCATTACAATAAGTGCTTGCAGAGGTTGGCCAGCACAGTAGCTTTGCGATTTTGCCCTTCAAAATCAATAAAAAGAACTGTCACGGCGCAATTTAAGCAATAATGGCAGTTCCTGGTTCACAACCGGACCAATTCGGTTAATCTGACACGAACCAACAAAAGCGTCTGAAAACCAACGTGTAAAAAGACTTCAACAAGGGAGAAAACCATGAAGTTTACAAAAATAATCGCCACAGCCGCGGCGCTCGTTCTATCTGCGCAGGTAGGCAGCGCTGGCGAGCAAAAGTTCATCTCGATCGGTACTGGTGGTGTTACAGGTGTTTATTATCCGGCCGGCGGGGCCATTTGTCGGTTGGTTAACAAGCAGCGCAAGGAAACCGGCATACGCTGTTCCGCCGAATCCACCGGCGGATCTATCTACAATATCAACACCATTCGCGCCGGAGAGCTTGAATTCGGGGTTGCGCAATCCGACTGGCAGTACCATGCGTATCATGGCACCTCGAAATTTGCCGATCAGGGCCCGTTCACCAAATTGCGTGCTGTCTTTTCCTTGCATCCAGAACCTGTGACCATTCTGGCGCGGCGCGATGCCGGGATCAGCAATATCACGGATATTCCCGGCAAGCGTTTCAACATTGGTAATGACGGATCGGGAACACAGGGAACCTGGGAAGTGATTGAAAAGGCCATGGGCTGGAAGCGCAGCGATCTCGCCCTGGCGGCCAAAATGAAATCATCCGAGACGGCCGCCGCCCTGTGTGACGACAAGATTGACGGCTATTTCTGGCTTGTTGGCCATCCGTCCGGCCTGACGCAGGAAACCATAGCCTCTTGTGATGCGGTCATTGTTCCGGCTGTGGCCCCGGAAATCGACAAGCTGGTTGCCGATAATCCCTATTACAGAAAAGCCATCATCCCCGGTGGCATGTACCCCGGCAACCCGGATGATATTCAGACCTTTGGTGTGGGGGCTACTTTCGTGACCTCGGCCGATGTCCCGGAAGAGGTTGTTTACATCGTCGCCAAGGCGGTTATGGAAAATCTGGATGATTTCCGCAAACTGCATCCTGCTTTTGCCAATCTGAAGGCCGAAGAGATGGTTCGTGACAGTTTGTCAGCCCCGCTGCATCCGGGGGCAATTCGTGCCTACAAGGAACTTGGCCTGATTGACTGATCTTCAGGCAACATTCTGGGCGGGAGTCATTCCCGCCCAGTAAAATCAAAAAATATAATAAAAACAAAGCCATGACTAAAGTCACGGCACAGGGAGATTAACGTATGACACAGGATCAGGCCCAAAGTCTGGCCGGAGAGGTCGACGCGCAAGCAATGGCAGCCGACCTTGATGTCGGGGCGCGAAACCCGGACGGATGGCAGGGAAAATTCATCGCCGGGACTGCTCTGATCTGGTCGATCCTTCAGGTTTTCAATGCCTCGCCACTTCCGGCGCTGATCGCCCAGTGGACCGGGTTGAACTTTGTCTATATCAACTCTGATCAGGAGCGGGTGATTCATCTGGCTTTCGGCCTTTTGCTGGCCTGTGTGGCCTTTCCCCTGTTCAAATCCTCTCCGCGGAATTACATACCCTGGTATGATTGGGTGCTTGGCCTGCTGGGCGTTGCCGCGACGCTCTATATCATCATAAATCAAAGCGCGATTGCCGACAGATCGGGCCTGCCGACAACTGCTGATCTTGTCGCATCCGCAGTCGGTATCGCGATTGTTCTGATCGCCACCTATCGAGCACTTGGGCTGCCAATGGTGGTCGTCGCGTCGGTTTTTCTGGTTTATGTTTTCTATGGCGACCGCAGTTTCATCCCGGATGCAATGCAATGGAAGGGCGCGTCCTTTAACAAGGCGATGTGGCATTTCTGGATGCAGACCGAGGGTGTCTTTGGCACGGCACTGGGGGTTTCGGCCTCGATGGTTTTTCTGTTTGTGCTGTTCGGGTCCCTGCTGGAGAAGGCCGGTGCCGGCAACTATTTCATCAAACTGGCCTTTGCCCTGATGGGGCATTTGCGCGGCGGGCCGGCCAAGGCGGCCGTGGTGGCCTCTGCGGCCACAGGTCTGATTTCAGGGTCCTCCATTGCCAATACGGTTACCACTGGTACCTTCACAATTCCGCTCATGAAGCGCGTCGGCTTTTCGGCCGAGAAAGCCGGCGCTGTCGAGGTTGCATCCTCGACCAATGGCCAACTGACCCCACCGGTCATGGGTGCGGCGGCATTCCTGATGGTCGAATACGTGGGTATTTCTTATCTTGATGTGGTGCGGCATGCGTTTCTGCCGGCGCTGATCAGTTATATTGCGCTGGTCTATATCGTGCATCTTGAAGCCTGCAAAATGGGGCTGGAAGGCCTGCCGAGACCGGGCGCCAGGAAGACGGCTTCCCAGCGCATGATGGGGATCATGCTGGGCGTTCTGGTGTTCTGTGCGCTCAGCCTGTTTACCTATTTTGGCCTGAGTTGGCTGAAACCGGTATTTGGCGAATATACCCTGATCGGCATGTCTGCGTTGTTCCTGATTGTCTATCTTGCACTCATTCGCTGGGCGGCACAGGTTCCGGATCTGGAAGTTGATGATCCGGATGCCCCTTTTCTTGAACTGCCACTCCCCGGCCCGATTGCCAAGACCGGCGCATACTATGCCCTGCCGGTCATTGTTCTGATCTGGCTTTTGATGATCGAGAGACGATCACCACCGACATCAGCCTTCTGGGCCACACTTGCCATGCTGTTTGTCATGCTGACACAGCATCCTCTGAAGGCAATGTTTCGGGGTGAATCCGACGCGATGCGCAGATTCAAGGTGGGTTGGGACAATATGATCGAGGGCCTGATCGCGGGCGCGCGCAACATGATCGGTATTGCGGTGGCTACGGCCACGGCTGGCATTATTGTTGGCACCGTAACCCTGACCGGGGCGCATCAGGTGATTGGCGAATTCATCGAAACGATTTCCGGTGGCAGCCTGCTGATGATGCTGATTTTCGTCGCGATCTTTTCTCTCATTCTCGGAATGGGCCTGCCGACGACGGCGACATATATTGTCATCACTTCACTGATGGCGCCGGTGATTATTGCCGTGGGGGCGAAATCCGGGCTGATCGTGCCCCTTATCGCCGTTCATATGTTCGTTTTCTATTTTGGAATTCTGGCGGATGATACGCCACCGGTGGGGCTGGCGGCCTTTGCGGCCGCAGCGATCTCCAAGGGTGATCCGATCAAGACCGGTATCATAGGGTTTTCTTATGATGTGCGAACAGCGATCCTGCCATTCCTGTTCATCTTCAACACGGATCTTTTGCTGATCGACGTCGGGTTTGCCAAGGCGGTGTTTGTGTTCATCATTGCGGTGATCGCGATGTTGCTCTTTGCGGCGGCTACCCAGAACTGGTTTTTGACCAAATCACGAATGTGGGAAAATGCAGCGCTTTTGCTGGTCGCTTTTACGCTGTTCAATCCGGGGTTCTGGCTGGATAAAATGGAAGATCCCTACGTGTTTGAGGATCCGTCAAAGCTTATGCAACTGGTTGAGTCTGCACCGGATGATGCTACCGTTCGCATTCGCGTCGCGGGTGAGGACTTTCGCACTGGCAAGGATGTGGAAACAACAGTTGCCCTTCCCCTCGGCAAAGCAACGGATGGCAATGCCGCTGACCGCCTTCTCAAGAATGCGGGGATCGCCTTTGCCCAGGACGGGGACAAGCTGATTGTCGATAATGTCATCGCCGGCCAGTTCGCCGAAAAGAAGGGTGTCGATTTTGACTGGCAGGTGGTCCGGATCGAGACGCCCGCAAACCGAATGCCCAAGGAGCTGTTTTTCATACCGGCATTGTTGCTGCTTGGCTTTGTCGCATGGATGCAGATGGGGCGAATTCGCAAACAGAAACCCTCAAACGCGCCCGCGGCGGCATAGGGAGAAAAGCCATGATAAAATCCATCCTTCTGCCCGTGGATCTGAATGACGAAAGCTCGTGGCGCAAAGCGCTTCCGCAAGCCGTGGATCTGGTCAGGTTCTATAATGCCAAACTGCACGTCCTGACAGTAATCCCTGATTACGGTATGTCGATCGTTGGCTCTTACTTCCCAAAAGGCTTTTCAGAAAAAGCCAAACAGGAAACGGAAGTGGCCCTGAAGGATTTTGTCAGCGAGAATATTCCGGACGGGATAGATGTTGCGTATAGCGTTTTACACGGTGCGATTTACAAAGAGATACTGGCCCAGGCCGAGGTTACAAATTGTGATCTGATCGTCTTGTCTTCGCACCGTCCGGAAATGAAAGACTATCTGCTGGGGCCGAATGCGGCACGTATCGTGCGCCATGCCAGGCAATCGGTTTTTGTGGTGCGCGAGGGCTAGGATGGCCACAAACGCAAGCCATGTGTTTGGCCGCTCGGCCGTGTCCGGGCCCTTGCCCACCATTGCGCGCGGCGAAGGCTGTTATCTGATTGATACAGCGGGCCGGCGCTATCTGGATGGCTCTGGGGGCGCGGCCGTGTCTTGCCTTGGCCATTCCGATGCGGCCGTCACCCAGGCGGTCAAGGACCAACTGGACCGGGTCGCCTTTGCCCATACCGGGTTTTTTACCTCTGATCCTGCCGAGGAATTGGCCGAAAAGCTTGTACAGAATGCACCGGACGGCATTGATCGCGTATATCTTCTTTCCGGCGGTTCCGAGGCAATGGAAGCCAGCCTGAAACTGGCCCGCCAGTTTTATCTGGAGAAGGGGCAGCCAGAACGCCATCGGGTGATTGCGCGCAGGCAGAGCTATCACGGCAACACACTGGGGGCGCTGGCAACTGGTGGCAATATGTGGCGGCGCGAACCATTTGCACCAATGATGATTGAAACCAGCCATATTTCGCCTTGCTACGAATATCGGGACCGGCAGGAAAGCGAGACAGCGCATGATTACGGTCAGCGCATAGCCAACGAGCTGGAAGCGGAAATCCTGCGCCTCGGACCGGAATCCGTGATGGCCTTTGTCGCTGAGCCGGTGGTCGGGGCCACCTTGGGTGCGGTGCCGCCGGTCGCGGGATATTTCAAGCGGATCAGCGAAATTTGCGATCGCTATGACGTGCTGCTGATCCTGGATGAAGTCATGTGCGGCATGGGCCGTACCGGAACACTGTTCGCCTGCGAGCAAGAGGGCGTGACCCCTGATATCATTGCCGTGGCAAAGGGGCTTGGTGCGGGCTATCAGCCGCTGGGCGCAATGCTCTCCAGCAAACGGATTTATGAAACAATCGCGCAAGGGTCCGGTTTTTTCCAGCACGGCCATACATATATGGGGCATCCGGTGGCGGCATCGGCAGGGTTGGCTGTGCTCAAACGTCTGGTTGACGACGGGCTGGTGGCGCGGGTTGGCAGGCTGGGGGCTATTCTTCGCGCAGCATTGCAGGCAGAATTTGCCGAACAACCCAATGTCGGCGACATTCGCGGCCGCGGGCTTTTCGTCGGTCTTGAACTGGTTTCCGATCGGTCGACAAAGACGCCGTTCGACCCTGCATTGGGTGTTGCAAAGCAATTGAAAAAGGCGGCATTTGACGCCGGTCTGGTCTGTTATCCCATGGGCGGAACGATTGATGGCAAGCACGGTGATCATGTGCTTCTTGCGCCGCCCTTCATCATGGAAGAAACGCAGATTGATGAACTGGTTGGCAAGCTTGCGACGGCACTGAACAGCGTATTGGGCAAAATCTCTGGCTCTTGACCTTCCGGCCCCACTTGCCATACCCCGAAGCATCCGCTTCATTGCGCTATCCAGGGAGGCTTCTGTGCCAAGCGAAACCAAAAGCGTTTCTGCCAGATCAGGCAGTGTGCAATTGCCCCAGGTTCATGAAACCCGCAATGCCGGCCAACCGCTCGATATGGATTGGGTGATGCGCGCTGAGGCTAATACATCAGCCATCAACCGCCGTGTCGGCACACTGACCGGTCGCCGGTCGCTGAAAAAAGCGCATCAGGCCGCCTGGCTTTTGCGGGCCATAACCATGATTGATCTTACCACCCTTTCGGGGGATGACACACCGGGCCGAGTGCGCCGTCTGTGTGCCAAGGCGCGCCAGCCGGTGCGCCCCGACATTTTGCAGGCCCTTGGCATGGAAGGGCAGCAGATCACCACCGGTGCCATTTGTGTCTATCACGAGATGGTGCCAACGGCCGTTGCCGCGCTTGCGGGCACCGCTATCCCCGTGGCGGCTGTCTCTACCGGCTTCCCGGCAGGGCTTTCGCCTTATCGCCTGCGCGTTGCCGAAATCGGTGAAAGTGTGAAAGCAGGTGCAAGCGAAATAGATATCGTGATTTCCCGCCGCCATGTGCTTACCGGGGACTGGCACGCGCTTTATGATGAGGTGTGCGAATTTCGTGCGGCCTGTGGTGATGCACATATGAAGACCATCCTTGCAACCGGTGAATTGGGCAGTTTGCGCAATGTGGCGCGGGCCAGTCTGGTCTGTATGATGGCAGGGGCCGATTTCATCAAAACCTCGACCGGCAAGGAAAGCGTCAACGCGACGCTTCCGGTCAGCCTTGTCATGGTGCGCGCAATCCGTGAATATCACGCCCGCACCGGCCATCGGGTGGGCTATAAACCTGCGGGCGGAATCTCAAAGGCCAAGGATGCACTCACCTATCTGGCCCTGATCAAGGAAGAGTTGGGCGACCGCTGGCTTCGGCCGGATCTCTTTCGGTTCGGGGCTTCGTCGCTCCTGGGTGACATCGAGCGCCAGCTTGAACATCATGCCACCGGGGCCTATTCCGCCTCTTACCGCCACGCGATCGGATAAACCCATGACGATAAAAGACATCTTTGAAACCATGGATTACGGCCCCGCTCCGGAAAGCCCGGATCAGGCTTTGGACTGGATCAGGAACCATGACGGGCGGTTTGGCCTGTTCATCAACGGGAGTTTCACCACCCCGCGCGCTGATTTCGAGAGCCGCAATCCGGCCACGGGTGAACTGCTGGCGCAACTGACAACAGCGAACGGCGATGACGTGGACGAGGCTGTCACAGCCGCCCGGCGCGCGTTTGGCCCCTGGGCGCGCCGTTCAGGCCATGAGCGTGCCAGATACCTTTATGCGCTGGCCCGGTTGCTGCAAAAGAACGCCCGGCTTTTTGCTGTGCTCGAAACGCTCGATAACGGCAAGCCGATCCGCGAAAGCCGCGATATAGACGTGCCGCTTGCCGCCCGGCATTTCTACTATCACGCCGGCATGGCGCAACTGATGGAAAGCGAGTTGCCCGACCGGGTCCCGCTGGGCGTGGCGGGGCAGATCATTCCCTGGAACTTTCCGCTGCTCATGCTGTCCTGGAAGATTGCCCCGGCGATTGCCATGGGCAATACCGTCGTGCTGAAACCGGCCGAATACACGTCGCTGTCGGCGCTGTTGTTCGCCGAGATTTGTCAGCAGGCGGGCCTGCCCAAAGGGGTGGTCAACATCGTTACCGGCGCGGGTGACGTCGGGGAGTTGATCGTCGCGCATGAGGACATCGACAAGATCGCCTTTACAGGTTCCACCGAAGTCGGCCGGCGCATCCGCGAGGCCACAGCCGGCAGCGGCAAGGCGCTGACGCTCGAGCTTGGCGGCAAATCCCCCTATATCGTGTTCGAGGACGCGGATCTGGACAGCGCCATAGAAGGGCTGGTGGATGCAATCTGGTTTAATCAGGGGCAGGTCTGCTGTGCCGGTTCCCGCCTGCTGGTGCAGGAAGGCATTGCCGAGGATTTCTATACGCGTCTCAAGGCGCGGATGAGCAAACTGCGCGTGGGTGACCCACTGGATAAATCCATTGATATCGGCACCTTGGTCGATCCGGTACAGCACGAAACCGTCAGCCATATGGTTGCCCAAGGAGGCGCGGAAGGCGAGGTATTTCATGCGCCCTGCCAACTGCCCAATCAGGGGTGTTATTACCCGCCGACGCTTGTTACCGGGTTGACGCCTTCGGCCATGCTGATGCAGGAGGAAATTTTCGGGCCGGTGTTGTGTGCGACCACATTCCGTACTCAGGCCGAGGCTCTGGCGATTGCCAATAACACACGCTATGGCCTTGCCGCGAGCATCTGGAGCGAGAACCTGAACCGCGCGCTGGACGTGGCGCCACAACTGGTGGCAGGCGTTGTCTGGGTCAATGCCGCCAACCTGTTTGATGCCGCCGCAGGGTTTGGTGGCATGCGGGAAAGCGGGTTTGGGCGCGAAGGCGGATGGGAGGGCCTTGCCGCCTATACGGCCCCGCGCCTCAAGCAAAAGAACCTGAAGCCCATCCCGCCCCAAAGCACCCCGAAAGACGCGCATGCCGGCGGGCTGGACCGCACTGCAAAGATGTATATCGGCGGCAGGCAGACCCGCCCCGACAGTGGCTATTCCCGTGCCATATGGTCGGCCAAGGGGGCGCTTTTGGGCCATGTCGGACAAGGCAGCCGCAAGGACGTGCGAAATGCCGTCGAGGCCGCGCGCAAGGCGGCCAGCGGCTGGGCCAGCACCAGCGGGGCCCTTCGCGCGCAGATCCTGTATTACATTGGTGAAAACCTTTCTGCGCGCACGGATGAATTTTCCCGCCGGATCAATGATTTAACCGGAGGGAAAGATGGAAAGCGCGAGGTGGAGACCGCGATCTCCCGCCTGTTCACCTATGCGGCCTGGGCAGATAAATACGACGGCCGGGCGCATTCGGTCCCGATCCGCGGTGTGGCGCTTGCCATGCATCAACCTGTGGGTGTGATTGCCGCGCTTTCCGCGGATGAGGCGCCGCTTCTGGGGTTGGTTTCGCTGATGGCCCCGGCGATTGCCATGGGCAATGCCTGCGTGCTTGCGGCGAGCGAGCCTTTCCCCTTGGCTGCCACCGATTTCTATCAGGTTCTGGAAACCTCGGACGTGCCGGCAGGCGTGGTGAATATCCTGACCGGGCAGCATGCTGACATGGCCGAGACCATGGCACGGCATATGGATGTGGATGCCTGCTGGAGTTTTTCCTCGACCGACATTTCCGGCCTTGTGGAACATGCTTCGGCCAGCAATCTGAAGCGCACATGGGTGAACAATGCGCGGGCCCGGGACTGGTATTCCAGCGCGGGTGAGGGGCGAGAATTCCTGATGGCGGCGACAGAGGTGCAGAACATCTGGATCCCCTGGGGGGAATAGCCAGCGAGCACGTTTTCATGCGGTGCAGCGACACAGCAACGGGGTGTGAAAGCCCCCTGAAACGCCGTGAAAAACGTGTATGGAAAGCGTATGGAAAGCGTATGAAAAGCGTATGGTTTTCATACATGCGGTGCGATCAGGCAAAACGCCGGCAGACACGCCATGCCGCGCCATTTGAAATCATCCGCAGAATTGCGCACACTGGCAACCGCAACAGCCGAAAGACTGCTGAAATGATGGAGCGCGCAAAATGGGGACACCGCAAGAGTATTTTGAAGAAATCATCGCCGGTTTTATGGTGCAGGATCCCGCGATCTCGGCGGGGAACCTGTTTGGCAAACCCTGCGCCAAGCTGGACGGCAAGGCCTTTGTGGCCTTTTTCCAGGATGAGATGGTATTCAGGCTGGACGCCGGGCGCTGTCAGGAAATCATTGCAGCCAACACGGCGTGCCGGTTGTTTGACCCTTCGGGCAAGGGCCGGCCAATGAAAGAATGGGTGCAGGTGCCCCTGGGTGTGCTGGACTGGGAAGAGTTGGCAAATGCGGCCTTGAGTTTGCTGCGGGCGCGTATGGCTGTATAGGTCTACGCCCTAGGGGCAGTGTCTTTCGCCTTCGGCGAGGATATTTGGCCCATTTGGAAGGCAGGATTGTTTTTTGCCGAGGCGTTGACCGGATCGCCCGGTGGGCACGGGGATGGCGGCCCGGCTGTTCATTGCCGGCAAAGCAGTTTTTCCAGTGTCAGGCCCATGACCAATGCGCTGTCGAGCATGTCGTCAACGCCGACCCATTCATCGGGCTGGTGGGCCAGATCGAGAATGCCGGGGCCATAGGCGATGCAGTTTTTCAGGCGGCCGATCCGGTCGA
>JALSRG010000125.1 GCA_026984915.1 Marinosulfonomonas sp.
CTAGCAGGGCTTTTTCTGCAGCTTCGCCACTTTCCCCGCTCATACTGACACCTATGGCATGCGACCAGTATACTGGCAACACACGCATCGCGGATCGATGGGCGATCGCAATTGCAAATTTCCGAGCCTTTTCATCAGACCGGTCAAGAAGCCAGTCAGCCAGACTCTGCCGATCAACTATTGCACCCACTGCAACCATGCTGCGACTCTGCCGTATTTGGCTGTTTCGGGCAAGCTTGAAGCTCTGCGCGACCGGTCGGCTGTGACGGGCCAAAACGGGAAAATCCCGTGTATGGAATACGTCTGGAAAACGTCTGGAAAACGTCTGGCAACGAACCTGTCGCAAGCCGGGACTGTTCAGCCCTCGCGTGTTCGCACCAGCCGCCGGACCCAGCGCCCCAGATAGATGACCGGCCAGCGCAGCATCGAGATGCCGGCGGCCAGAAACACCAACCCGACCCAAGGCCCGTTTTCATAGGTCACATAGCCCAGCAGTGGCACGCCGACGGCGATCAGCAGATACGCCCGGGTCCAGTAATTGTCACGGCTGGGAAGCATTGCCGAAACATTCGCGACAATAACCCACAAGACGGCCAGAATGAGGGAGAGGTTCATGACTGTTGCCCTTCCTTCCGGCAATGCGATTTCGTCCGCCCGAGCAGGTAGCGCAAAAGAACCCGCAAGGGGCGGCGAAACATCGAGACCAGCGCCGCTACGGCAGCCAGCACGATCCAGGCATTGTGCTGAACTGCAAGATAGACGAGCAAAGGCGGTGCCAGCACCAACAGGGCAAGCCCTGGCGCAATTTGCCAGCGCATGGGCAACAGCGCCACCAATGTGGCGGCCAGCACCCATAAACATGCAAGGATCAGAGAATGGCTCACGTTGTTTCCCCAATTTTTGCGACCGGAGCGGATTGAAACACGAACACCCGGATCCGGTCCACAAAACCCGGTGCCATATGTATTGCACCGGCTTGTTTCTTCCAGCCCCAGATTAACGATTGTTTTACTACCGTAAAGGTAAAAGTTGATAGCGAACACAACTTTTGATTGTTTTCAGGCCCCGCTCCCCCGGTATTGCAGGGGTCTGGCTGTGGCGCCGGCCCGGCTGCATGGCCCCTTGGCGATATGGGGTGCAACCAATTTTTTCTTACGCTTGCCACAGCATCAGCCTTTCAGATGGGCCGGCAGGGCATGCGCCCAGTTTCCGATTGTCCCCGCCCCCAGACAGACAAGCATGTCACCCGGCCTGGCCTCGGCGCGCACAAGATCGACAAGCGCCGCCTCATCCTTGATGGCAACGGCATGGCGGTGCCCGTGCCGGATCAGCCCGGCCACCAGATCATCACGGCTGGCGCCCTCTATCGGGGTCTCGCCGGCCGCGTAGACATCGGTAATCCCGACCACATCCGCGTCATTGAACGCGCCGCAGAAATCCTCGAACAGCGACTGAAGCCGCGAGTAGCGGTGCGGCTGGTGCACGGCAATCACCCGGCCGGTGGTGGCCTGACGCGCCGCCTTCAGAACCGCGGCGATTTCAACCGGATGGTGGCCATAATCATCAATGATGGTCACGCCGCCAACCTCGGCGACCCTGGTAAAGCGGCGGTTTACCCCGCCAAAGGCAGCAAGGGCTGCGCGGATATCGGCCCGCGACATACCCAGATGCCGCGCTACAGCTACCGCCGCCAGCGCATTTGAAACATTGTGATCACCCGGCATCGGCAGGGAACAGCCCTCTATCAGCTTGTGTTCGGTCTGAAGTTCGATATCGAAATGGGCGACACCATTCCGGTAAGCAAGGTTCAGCGCCCGCACATCAGCCTGCGCATTGAAACCATAGGTCACCACCCTGCGATCGGTGATGCGCCCGACCAAGGCCTGCACTTCGGTATGATCGGTGCAACAGATGGCCAGCCCGTAGAAGGGAATATTGGAAACAAACTGATGGAAGCCTTCGCGCAGGGCATCGAAATCACCCCAGTGGTCCATGTGTTCCGGGTCAATATTGGTGACAATGGCGATAGTTGCGGGCAGGCGGTTGAAGGTTCCGTCGCTCTCGTCGGCCTCGACCACCATCCATTCACCCTGCCCCATACGCGCATTGGAACCATAAGCATGGATGATACCGCCGTTGATCACGGTCGGGTCAAAATGGCCCGCGTCCAGCAGGGTTGCGACCATCGTCGTGGTCGTGGTTTTGCCGTGGGTACCGGCCACGGCGATGTTTGATTTCAGCCGCATCAGTTCTGCCAGCATTTCCGCCCGGCGCACCACAGGCATGCCGCGCGCCCGCGCCGCATCCAGTTCAGCATTTCCCGGCTTGATGGCCGAAGAGGTGACCACAACCTCGGCACCTTCCAGATTTTCCGCCTTCTGGCCGATGAAAACCCGCGCGCCCATTTTCTCAAGCCGTCTGGTAATGTCGCTTGCCTTCAGGTCCGAGCCCTGAACCGTGTAGCCCTGATCCAGCAGAACCTCGGCAATGCCCGACATGCCGATGCCGCCGATACCGACAAAGTGGATCGGCCCCATTTCAAGCGGGAGCTTTGTGACCGCGGCTGCACTCATGTTTCCTGCCCTTTCATGTTTTCTGCGCTTGTCGGGCCAGATTTTCGACCATTTCCACAAGGCGCTGTGTCGCGTCCGGTTTGCCGCAACTCAACGCCGCGGCGGCCATTTTACGGGCCGCATCCGGGTTGCTCAGAACGGCCTCTATCTGCGCCGAAAGGCTGGCGGCATCAAGGGCGGATTCCGGAATGAGGATTGCCGCGTTGGCCTTGACCAGACTGCGGGCATTTGCTGTCTGGTGGTCACCTGTCGCCGCAGCGTAAGGGATCAGGATCGACGGGCGGCCGATCACCGAAATATCGGCAACAGAAGACGCGCCGGCCCGGCTGATCACCAGTTGCGCTTCGCTCATCCGGCGCGGCACATCGTTGAAGAACGGCTGCACATCCGCCTTGATCCCGTGTTCCGCATAAAACTGTTCCACCTGGTCCTGATCCTCGGCCCGGGCCTGGTGGCTGACACTCAGGTGCCGACGCAGGCTTTCCGGCAGGTTGGCGATGGCCTGCGGAACCGTTTGTGACAGAATGCGCGCGCCTTGTGATCCGCCCATGACCAGAATCGACATCGGATAATCCCCCGGCGCGATATAGGCGGCACCGGCCCGGTCAAGAATGGCGGCGCGCACCGGATTGCCGGTATAGCTGCCGGTTACACCGTCGGGCAGGTCGGTCGGCCAGGTGCCGCAGGCCACAGCATCAACGCGTTTGGCAAACAGTTGGTTGACCCGGCCCAGCACGCCGTTTTGTTCGTGCAACATTCTTGGCAGGCGCAAAAGCCAGGCTGCGGCAACCGCAGGAATGGAAGGATAGCCGCCAAAGCCGACCACCACGGTCGGCTTGTCGCGCCACATGCGCCGGAGCGCCGAAAGGACGCCTCCGGCGATGCGAAAGGGGACCAGGGCCCTGCTCAGCACCCCGCCGCGGGCAAAGGTGGCCGAGGAAATCTGCTCGATCTCGACAACATGCGGAAACCCGCCGGTATAGCGGGCGCCACGGGCATCGGTTGACAGTTTGACACGCCAGCCCTTGCGCAGCATGGCCTCGGCCAGGGCCTGCGCGGGAAACATATGCCCGCCGGTCCCGCCTGCGGCAATCAACAGAAGCGGCTGGCGCGACATGGGCTATTGTCTCCGCTGCATGAAATGATCGCGCAACTCGCCCTGCGGGCGCGTCCGGGTAAAGGCCAGCAACATGCCAATGGCAATGCCGCCCGCAATCAGCGACGAGCCACCATAGCTGACAAAGGGCAAGGTCATGCCCTTGGACGGCAGCAAGCGGACAGCGACCCCCATATTGATGATCGCCTGAATGCTGAACATGGTGATCAGCCCGGTGCCCGCCAACCGGATGAAGGGATCACGCTCGCGCATCAAACGCCAGAGGGAGCGCACGGCGATCACTGTATAAAGCGCGATGATCACCGCAACCAGGATGACGCCGTATTCCTCGGCCGCAACCGCAATGATGAAATCCGTATGCGCATCAGGCAAGGACCATTTGACCTGCCCCTCACCGACGCCAACCCCGAAAAGGCCGCCCTCCTGAATGGCATTGGTGGCATATCCCATCTGGGTATTCGGCGACACCTCTGCCGAAAGAAACCCGTCAATCCGCCGGGCAAAATGCTCTGAATTCTCATAAGCCATGGTGCCGGCAAACACGGCCGCGCCGGCCATGCCGGCAAGCAGGGTAAAGGGGGCGCCGGCGACAAAATACATCACCCCCCAACCAAACAGGATCAATGACGCCTGCCCGAAATCCGGCTGCATGGCCAGAAACCCGACAATGATCAGCGTCAGCACAAAGGAATACAGCTTGCCCGGCGGGCCATTGATTTCCTGACTGGCCGCCATAAGCCATGCGGCCATGATCACGAAGCCCGGCTTCAGGAACTCGGAGGGCTGAACCGCAGCAAAGCCGAGGCTGTACCAGCGCACCGCCCCCTTGCCAAAGTCGGTGCCCAGAAAAGGCAGAAGTGCCAGCGCAACAAGCGCCGCCGCAAACCCCAGAACGCCAAGCCGGCGCACAAGGTTTGGCGGCATCATCGAGGTCAGCAGCATCGCAACCAGCGCCAGGCCACCAAATATCGCCTGCCGTTCAACATAATGAAAAGGCGCAAAGCCGTTTCGCGCGGCCAAGGGCGGCGAAGCCGCCAGTCCCAGCAAAATCCCGATCCCGAACAACAGAAAGACGCAAGTTATCGTCCAACCATCAACTGTTCGCCACCATCTTGGTAAAACTGGCTCGTTTTCCCGCACGCGAACCGTGCCATAGACCATTTCTGTCATGGATACCGCCTGATACTGCCTCACTCATACCCCCGTTGCCGGGGCGCCCGATTTTTCGGATCTGTCACACATTGTAGCGCGAAAGCAGCGGCCGCGCTAGGGCGAAAAGAGGCACATGCCGCATACAACCCAGCGTTGCGGGGCTTGCCTCAGCGCCTCAGGCATGCTCATGAGGCACGCAACGCCTTCACAGAGCAGATAATGACCGGCCCAAACAAAACATTCGACACGATCATCCTTGGCGCGGGCGCCGCCGGCATGATGTGTGCAACCCAGACAGGCGGGCGGGTTCTGCTGGTCGATCAGGCCCGCGCCCCCGGCGAGAAAATCCGCATTTCGGGGGGCGGACGGTGCAATTTCACCAACCTTCATGCGGGGCCGGACAATTTTCTTTCACAGAACCCGCATTTTGCGAAATCAGCGCTCAGCCGCTATACGCAGTGGGATTTTCTGGAGCTTGTCGCGCGGCACGGCATTGCCTGGCACGAAAAAACACTGGGGCAACTGTTTTGCGACGGATCCGCAAAAGAGATCATCGCCATGCTGATCCGGGAAATGCGCGGGGCCGAGCTGCGGCTGCGGACCACGGTTTCTTCGGTTGCCAGATCGGGCAACAGGTTCATGGTGAACCTGGATACGGGCGAATCCCTGACCTGCCGCAATTTCGTGGTCGCCTGCGGCGGCAAGTCGATTCCGAAGATGGGCGCAAGCGGGCTGGGCTACCAGATTGCCCGTCATTTTGGCCTGCCGGTCACCGAAACCCGCCCTGCCCTTGTGCCGCTGACCTTTGGCGACAGGTTCAAACCGCTGGCCGGTGTCTCGCTGCCGGCCCGCACCTCATGCAATGGCGCGTCGTTTGAAGAGGCCGTCTTGTTTACCCACCGCGGATTGTCCGGCCCTGCAATTTTGCAGATTTCATCCTATTGGCGCGAGGGCGCGGCGATCGTGCTGAACCTGTGGCCCGCTGGCGATTTGCTGGAAAAACTGCGCGCCGAGCGGCAAAAATCCGGCCGTCGCGACATTTCCACCAAACTGGCAGAGTGGTTGCCCAAACGGCTGGTCAGCTACCTGGCCGGGCTGCACGGCTGGCACGGCAACTTGGCCGATCATTCGGATCCGGCCCTGGCCGGCATCGTGCAGGCAATCACCACTTGGGAGCTGCACCCCACCGGCACCGAGGGCTATCGCACCGCCGAGGTCACCTTGGGCGGGGTGGATACAGATGCGCTGTCATCGAAAACCATGCAGGCCAAGGACGTGCCGGGGCTATATTTCATTGGTGAAGTGGTGGACGTGACCGGCTGGCTGGGCGGATACAACTTTCAATGGGCATGGTCTTCGGGATGGGCGGCCGGGGTGGCGATTGCAAGCAGAATGGCCCAGGGCGAAGGCCTGTAATTCAGCAATTATTACCATAATTTCAATTATTACCATTTTGTTCCAAAGCATTTGCATGGCCAACCACACCCCTTCAAAACAGAGGCTCTTAAAAAAACAACCACAAGATGATTTCCTGTAGTAGCCCCTCAGCTATTACGAAATGTAAGAAAGGAAACAATTCCGCAATATGTGAAATATTGTTAACGCTGGTTCGTTTGCGCCAATATTCAATCTGATCTACGCTCTGCTGCTAAAGAACTGCGCAACCGGGACCCATAAAATGTCTGAGCAAAAAAGACGAAAAACCCTGTCGCAATCTTTACTGCCATTCTGGCACGGCAATCATCCGCTCGCACCCTGAGTATCGCCGCATGCCGGGGCTGCAGACTCCGGATGCAACGCGACAATTCTTTTCGGCTGTACCCCGCTGGAAGGTACCTTTTGGCACCGCCCTGCTACACGCCTTCTACCAATGGACACTGGACACAAGGGAGGATTGACGACAACTTTCACAATAGAATGTTGATTTTTCTCATGATTTGGGCCGCGTTACAAACAACGGGTGTAGAAATAAACGCCTGCCGGCTCTGAAAACAACAGGAGGCTTACGTAATGAAACGGTTATTACTGTCGGCGTTTTTGGCCCTGACCGCAATGGTTTGGGCCTTTGGCGCCAAGGACGTGCAGGCGCAGGAAAACAATTCTGCGACCTTGGCACGTATCATGCAATCTGGTGTGTTGAAAGTGGGGGTCAATCCGCTATTCAAGCCCTTTTCCTTTGAACAGGACGGCAAACGCGTCGGGGTAGATGCGGATATTGCCGCCCTGCTGGCCGAGAAGATGGGTGTGAAGCTACAGCTTGTCGTGCCGGATTCCTTTGGCGATCTGATCCCCATGGTCAAGTCAGGCCAGATCGACGTCGTCATGGCCGGGATGAGCATCACCTTTGACCGTGCTCTGGCAGTGGATTTCACACAACCGTATTTTGAAACAGGATTGTCCGTGCTGGCCAACAAGGGCAGGCTGGGCAAGCTGGGGGCCGGACAGGTCAAGGATTATGACGGCTTGATCACCCGCTTGAATGAAAACGGCAAGATAGACAAACTTGTCATCGCCGTGACCAAAGGCAAATCACCCGAAAAGGCTGTTCCACAATTCTTTCCCGGTGCGCAGGTGGTCCAGTATGACTCCAACGAAGCCGCCGCCGAAGCCGTTCTGGCCGGCAAGGCGGACATCATGGTGCATGACGAGATGTTCCTGAAGGTCTGGCTGCATGACAATGCCAAGACAGCGCAATTCGTTGTTACGGTTTTCGACAAACCGTTCAAGCCCGACAATTACGGCTATGCCGTGGCCAAGGGCAATCTCGATTTTGTCCATCTGCTGGATACGTTCATCCTGGCGGAATTGCAGAGCAACGGGCGCGTCGTTGAATACATGAACAATTACATTCCGGTAAAAGCGCAGCTTTCGATACGCAGCTATAATATTACCGATGACGTTTACGGGGGAGACTGAGCCATGGCTACGAGTGAACCGAAAAAGAAAAAGGGGCTGGATTTACAATGGAAAATCCTGCTCGGCATCGTGCTCGGCATTGCGCTTGGGCTGTTTATCAATGTGACCTACGGGACAGGCATTGACAGTGGACCGATCTACATCATCAAGACCATCTTCAAATATGGCGGTGAAATCTTCATTCGTCTGCTGCGGATGCTGATCATTCCGCTGGTGTTTGCCTCGATCTTCATGGCCATTGTCAATCTTGGCGATGTTCGCGCACTTGGCAAGTTGGGCGGCAAGACGGTCGGGTTCTACTTTCTAACGACAGCCTTGGCGGTTGCCGCTGGCCTGATCGTTGTGAATGTCTTCAACCCCGGTCTGGGCATTGACAAGGAGGCCCTGTCGGCCCTGGGGATTGGCGCCGAAGTCCCCGGCAAGGTCGGAAACGCCGGGGTTGGCGAAAAATCGGCAGTGATCATCATTGTCGATACTTTCGTCAACATGATCCCGAAAAACTCGGCTGCGGCCTTTGCCCAGGGCAATATCCTTCAGGTGATCTTCTTCACCATTTTCCTGGCAATCATGGCCTCTATCGTCGGCAAGGCGTCAGATACGATGGTCGAGGTCATTCACGGGCTGGACCGGATCATGCAGGCCGGCATCATGGCGGTGATGAAAATCGCGCCTTACGCGATCTTCATGCTGGTGACGGCGATCTTCATGGATCTGGGTTTTGCAGCGCTTGCGGCGCTGGGAAAATACGCCCTGACGGTGCTGACCGGGCTTGCCATTCATGCTTTCATCACGCTGACCGCACTGGTGTGGATTTTCGGCAAGTACAGTCCGATCAAACTGTTCAAGGCTGTGGCACCTGCACTGATGACGGCCTGGTCTACTGCCTCATCGGCGGCAACATTGCCGATGACCATGTCAAACCTGACCGAACGCGCCGGGGTGGAACCAAAGATATCCAACTTTGTTCTGCCACTCGGGGCAACGGTCAACATGGACGGCACAGCGCTGTATGAATCCGTGGCGGTTATCTTTATCGCCCAGTTGCTGGGGATCGACCTGACCTTTGGCATGCAGATTGTCATCTTCATCACGGCCTCGCTGGCAGCCATTGGCGCAGCGGCCATTCCGGGCGCCGGTCTGGTGACCATGGGTATCGTTCTGACGGCGGCCGGTCTGCCGCTGGACGGCATTGGCCTGATCCTGGCGATTGACCGGATCCTTGACCAGTTCCGCACCGCGATCAACGTGTGGGGGGATGCCTGCGCAGCCGTGGTGATCGCCCGATCGGAGAATGCGATTGACGACTCGGCAACCGGCATGTCCGGGATCGAGCCGGCCGCGGCATAGACAGGAGTGGAAAACCTTGTGGCAGGACAGAACGACGTGGGGGGACCCACACCTGAATTTTGGGGCGTTCTGACCTGCCGTGAGCCTTAGATGGAGAAACGAAATGGAATTTCCAAAGAGCATCAAGAGTTTTGTGCTGCATGATATGCGCGGAAAATGGACCTACAAGGGCAAGGAATTGCGCAGCGCCCATTACATCCGCGTTGGATCCCGCATGAGCCTGTTCATCAACACGGAATCAGACGTTGACGGCAATCTGTCCTACACGATCCGCTTGCGGGACAGCTCGATCACCGGGATTGCAACATTGCAGGATGCCATTCACGTCGTTGAAACGGTGATTGACGAAAATGAGGATTTCATCAGCAAATATACCATGCTGGTTGAATAACGGTTCTGGCCGGCGGTGCTGCCACGATCGGGGTTGAAACCGCCAAGACCGAACAATGCAAAGGCCAAGGCCCGCCCGGCAACCGGCGGGCCTTTCGCCGTTCAATTGGGTGCGGCCGCAAACCACTTGCGGTAGATGATTTCGTATTCACCGCTTTCCACCACCTGCAACAGGGCCTGATTGACTGCCTCGCGCAATTGCGATCCTTTCGGAAAGACAATGCCGTAGGGTTCCCGCTGAAACACCGGGCCGGTCAGCCGGATTTTGGCAGCACCATCATGCAGCGCGAAATAGCTGAGCACCGGAAAATCGTAAACAATTGCCTGCACCTCCTGACGATCCAGTAGCTCATAGGCCTGTTCGATCTGATCCACCGAACGCAACTGTACCCCCGGCAGGCGCTGCAAATATTTTTCGCTGGTCGAGTTGCGCACCGTTGCCACGGTCTTGCCGGCCAAATCCTGCGGACCGTTTATCGAGCCGGTCAGTTCCGACACGGTCACGGCCGAGGTGATGGTTGCGGTAAACCAGGCAAAGGCGACATACCCGAAAACGATCAGCACCAGTGCGACAGCCCGCCCGGCATTGGTTTTGGGGGTCTTGTCTCCATAGCCAACGGTCGAGATTGTGACCAGCGTCCAGTAAACGGCATCCCACAAGCCCAGCGGGTAACTCCGGGTGAAATCCGGGTTTCGCTTGCGCTCAAGAAACCACATGATATGCGCCATCACCAGCACCAGAATGGCCAGCGCCATCATTGCAAACCGGAAGCTTGACGCTTTGAACATGGCTTTCAACACGGACAGGGTTTTGGCAAAAACCCCTTCTTGGCCCGGTCGGACAGCAATTTGCAAGCCGGAGCGAAAATAGGAATGCGAAAAATCCATGAGCCGCTCACGCTCGGCTGTGATCGTCACGGCCGCAATCGCGAGGTCGCCTTTTCCGTCTTTTACAGCATTCAGCAAGGCATTCAGATCCGGCAGCATCACAATATGGCTGCGAACGGCCAGTTTCCGTTCTATCGCCTGCCAGAGATCAATACTGAAGCCGGTGATCTGGCCATCATCCGCCCGCATGACGAACGGAGTCACCGGCTTTACCAGTATCTGCCAGTTTGCCGGTTCCTGCCCTTCTGGTGCTGCGGATTGTGCATGGGCGGGCATGGCAGGCCCGACCAGAACAGCCAGCATCACGATCAACCGAAACACACCGATCATAGGTTTCTCCCGCACTGGTAAAACAAAATGGTTCCGGGGCAGTTTACAAACTTCGACCGCAATCGGATATAGGGCTTCTGTCCGATCTTGCCTGCAAAGCGGAATTACGCAAGCGTGCTGACAATCCTGACGAATTCATCGCCGCGCTGTTCAAAATTATCATATTGATCAAAACTGGCGGCGGCGGGTGCCAAAAGAACCACATCACCGGATTCTGCATCCTTTGCCGCCTGATAAACAGCCTTTTCCATGGTTTCACAGAGTTCATGGGGAACATTGCCGAGGCTTTCGGCAAATTCCGCGGCCGACTGACCGATCAGGTAAGCCTTGGCGACATGTCCGAGATGCGGGGCAAGCGCGCTGATCCCGCCTGCCTTTGCCTGGCCGCCGGCGATCCAGCGGACGCGTTCAAAGGCCTGCAGCGATTTGGCGGCACTGTCTGCATTGGTGGCCTTGCTGTCATTCACAAAGACCACCCCGCCCCTCTCGCCAATGATCTGACAGCGATGCGGCAACCCCTTGAAGCTGCGCAGGGCGTTTTCGATCACCTTTGGGGCCACACCCAGGGTGCGCACTGCCGCATAGGCCGCACAGGCATTCTGATGATTGTGCACCCCGGGCAAGCCGGGCATGTTTCTCAGATCTATCGCCCCGACCTGCCGGCCCTTGCGGTATTCGCTGAGAAAGCCCTTGCGGGCAAAAACCGACCAGCCGGCGCCTGTCAGCTTTTCAAGCGTTGAAATCCGGATCACCTGATCGTCTGCGCCGCCGACCGCCATCTGGTTTGCCAGAAACCGGCCCTCCACCTCCTCCACCCCGATCACCGAACGGTCCGGCCCGCCTTCGGCAAAAAGCCGGCGTTTGGCGGCAAAATACCCGCCGATCCCGCCGTGGCGCTCCAGATGATCGGGTGAAAGGTTGGTAAAAACCGCAATGTCGGGTGTCAGGGAGCGTGCCAGTTCCGTCTGGTAGCTGGACAGTTCCAGCACCACCACCTCGCCATCATGCGCAGGATCCATATCCAGCACCGCCCGGCCGATGTTGCCGGCCAGTTGGCATGGCTTGCCCGCCTCTTGCAAAATATGGTGAAGCAACGCCGAGGTTGTCGATTTGCCGTTGGAGCCGGTCACGGCAATGATCCGCGGCGCGCGCTCAAACGCGCTCCATTCCGGTGTGGCGAAACTGCGGAAAAACAGGCCGATGTCATTATCAACCGGCACACCGGCACGCAGCGCATGCGCCACGGCGGGATGTGGCGCGGGGTAAAGATGGGGGATCCCCGGCGATGCGATCAGGGCCGAGACTCCGTCGCGCAGCGCATCATTGCGTGTCAGGTCAACAAGGCTATAGCCCTTGTCGGCGGCCAGAGCGCGCGCAGGCGCATTGTCATCCCAGACAAGCGGGATCGCGCCACCGGCCTGAAGTGCTGCGGCTGTTGCCAGCCCGGAACGCCCCAACCCGAGCACCGCGACTTTCTGGCCTTCATATCCGCGAACGGGGATCATTTCCTGCCCTTTCCCAATACCTGCCCCTGTTCATGTTCAGGGACAGGAAGTTTTTCAGCGTACCTTCAGCGTGGCCAGCCCGATCAGCGCCAGAATCAGGGAAATGATCCAGAACCGGATGACGATCTGCGGCTCAGACCAGCCCTTCTTTTCAAAATGGTGGTGAATGGGGGCCATCAGAAAGACCCGTTTGCCCGTACGTTTGAAATACAGCACCTGAATGATCACCGAAAGGGCCTCGACCACGAACAGCCCGCCGACAATCGCCAAAACGATTTCATGCTTTGTGGCGACCGCGACCGCGCCCAGCGCGCCCCCCAGCGCCAATGAACCGGTGTCCCCCATGAAAACCGCGGCTGGCGGCGCATTGTACCAGAGAAACCCCAGCCCGCCGCCAATCAGGGCCGCAGTAAAGATCAGGATTTCCCCGGTGCCGGGCACATAATGAACGCCGAGATATTCGGAAAAAACCGTGTTGCCGACAAAGTAGGAGATCACCCCCAGAGTGCCGGACGCGATCATCACCGGCATGATTGCCAGCCCGTCCAGCCCGTCCGTCAGGTTCACCGCATTGGCCGCGCCGACGATCACGACCATCGCAAACGGCAGGTACAACAGCCCCAGATTGATCAGGGTATTCTTGAAAACCGGCAGGGCCAGTTGATAGCGCAGGCCATCGGGATGCACCTGTGCGGCCCAGTAGGAGGCCACAAGCGCCACAATCAGGCCCAGCCCCATCCGCACCCGACCGGACACGCCATCCACATTGTTCTTGCTGACTTTTTTATAATCATCTGCAAATCCGATCGCCCCGAAGGAGACCGTCACGAACAGGATGATCCAGACATAAGGATTATCAAGCCGCGCCCAGAGCAAGGTGGAAACCACAAGCGCGCCAAGAATGAGCACCCCACCCATGGTCGGGGTTCCGGCCTTGGTGATCAGGTGGCTTTCCGGCCCGTCCTCGCGGATGGGTTGGCCGTTGGATTGGCGGCGCCGCAACAGGTTGATCAGCGGACGGCCAAAAAGAAATCCGAAAACAAGTGCGGTAAAAAAGGCCCCGCCCGCCCGAAAGGTAATATAGCGAAACAGATTGAAAAAATCACCGCCGTCTGAAAGTCCGGCCAACCAGTAAAACATTAGACTTGCCCTTGTTTGTCTGCGGGCTCCGGATGGCCCAAATTACGCAGCACGTCAACCAAAAGCGAAACCTGTGCGCCTTTTGACCCCTTGACCAGAACCACGTCCCCGGCGTCAACCAGTTGATAGACCTGTTCGCACAGGTCTTGCGCCGTTTCCGTCCAGGCGCCGCGCTGATGCTGCGGCAAAGCCTGCCAAAGCGCATGCATGCGCGGCCCGACACAGTGGATCAGATCCAGTTTTGGCAGGGACGGCAGACGGGCAAGATCCGCATGCATCTGCATTTCGTCCTGCCCCAACTCAAGCATGTCGCCCAGAATGGCGATGCGCCTTCCCTTGCGGATACGCCCGACGCCGTCACGCGGGGTTGTTGCCTCCAGCACTTCGAGTGCGGCTGACACAGAGGTCGGATTGGCATTGAAGGCGTCGTCGATCAGTTCAAAGTTCAGTTCCGCATCGGCAGAATCCAGAAAAACCGTTTCCCGCGTGCCGCGCCCGGCCGGTGGCTGCCAAGCCGACAGGCCACAGACCGCTTGCGCCAGATCAGCCCCGAGAGCCTGAACCGCAACCAGCGCCCCCAAGCCATTCATGGCAAAGTGGCGCCCGGCGGTTGCCAGTTTGAACAAAAGCGCGGTCTTGCCAATGCGGGCACGCGCCACGGTTTTTCCATTTGTGATCTGCACATCCAGTAAACGATGCGTGCAACTTTTCGAAATTCCGAAGGTTTCACAGCCTGCACCGGCCTGCTGCGCCGCGGCGCACAAGAGCGGCGTTGTTGCCAAATCCCCGTTAACCACGGCGACACCCTGTTTTTCCAGCCCCGAAAAGATCGCTGCCTTTTCGCGGGCGATGGAGTCAAGACCGTCAAAGGCTTCCATATGGACGGCCGCCACGGTGGTAATCATGGCGACATGCGGCCTTGCCAATCGGGCAAGTGGCGCTGTTTCGCCGGCATGGTTCATGCCGATTTCGATGATCGCGTAATCCGCCCCGCGTGGCAGTCGCGCCAGAGTCAGCGGCACACCCCATTGATTATTATAGCTTTTCTCAGCGGCATGGACACAGCCCTGCCCGGACAAGGCCGCCGACAGCATATCTTTGGTCGAGGTTTTGCCAACTGATCCGGTCACGGCCACAACACGCGCCTGCGACCGCGCGCGCGCCGTTCGAGCGAGATCTTCCAGTGCCTGCAGCACGTCCGGCACAAGCAATAGCGGCGCGTTGCTGTCCACCCCTTCGGGCACATGTGAGACCAGCGCCGCGGCCGCACCATTTGCCAGCGCAGAGGCCACGAAATCATGCCCGTCGCGCTGATCACGCAGGGCAACAAACAGATCACCCCTGGCCATGCTGCGCGTATCAATTGAAACACCTGCGGCCTGCCAGTCAGGCCCCATGCGTTTTCCGCCGGTGGCTTCTGCGGCTTCTTTGGCGGTCCAGAGCCTGCTCATGCCAGCCGCCCTTCCAGAGCGGCAACAGCAACACTGGCCTGTTCGCTGTCATCAAACGGAAGAACATCGTCACCGACGATCTGCCCGGTTTCATGCCCCTTTCCGGCAATCAGCAATGCGTCCCCCGGCCCCAGCGCATCAACCCCGCGCAAGATCGCCTCGGCCCGGTCGCCGACTTCGGTCGCCCCCGGACACCCCTGCATCACGGCGGCCCGGATCAGGGCCGGATCCTCGCTGCGCGGGTTGTCATCGGTGACAAAGACCACATCGGCATGGTCCCGCGCGGCCTGCCCCATGAGAACGCGTTTGCCGGGATCACGGTCCCCTCCGGCACCCAGCACCACAACGAGGCGCCCCAAGACATGCGGCCGCAGTGCCTGAAGCGCCGTTGCAACCGCATCGGGCGTGTGGGCGAAATCGACAAAGACGGCGGCGCCGTTTTCGCGCGTGGCCGCAAGCTGCATGCGGCCGCGTACGGTTTTGAGCCTGTGCAGACTGTCAAAAACCTCCTGTGCATCTGAACCGGTTGCAATCACCAGACCTGCCGCGGCAAGGACATTCAGCGCCTGAAACCCGCCGATCAGATCAAGCCGCAGTTGATGCGCCCGCCCCTGCCAGACAAACCGGATGTCCTGCCCGGTCGCATCATAACGCTGCCCGGCAAGGCGCAGATCCGCCTGCGGACTTTGGCCGAAGGTTAGCAGGTTTTGACCGCGAGAACGGGCCATTTCCACCAATTCGGGGCCTTTCGCATCGTCGATATTGATGATTGCGGCGGCATCATCAGGCAGGACACGCGTAAACAGGCCGGCCTTGGCCGCGAAATATGCCTCGAAGGTTTCGTGATAATCCAGGTGGTCCTGGGTGAAATTGGTGAAAGCCGCCGCCTTCAGGCGCACACCATCCAGCCGCCGCTGGTCCAGCCCGTGCGAAGACGCCTCCATCGCCGCATGGGTTATCCCTGCACCGGCCATCTCGGCCAGCAGGCGGTGCAATGTGATCGGCTCGGGCGTGGTATGGGAAAGCGGCGCGCTGTAAGCGCCTTCAACACCGGTTGTACCGAAATTGCAGGCGGAAATGCCCATTTCTTCCCAAATCTGGCGGGTAAATGTTGCCACCGAAGTTTTGCCGTTGGTGCCGGTCACGGCAATCATCGTTTCGGGTTGCGCACCAAACCAGAGGGCAGAGGCATAGGCCAGCGCCTGCCGCGGATCCTCGGCCAGAACCAAGGGCACGCCGGTCGCAGAAAGTTCCTGCCTTGCAATTTCCGCCCCCTGCCGGTCGGTCAGCACTGCCGCCGCCCCCATGCGCAGGGCAAACCGGATGAATTCACCACCATGCACGCGTGAACCGGGAAGCGCCGCAAACAAATGCCCCGGCTTCACCAGCCGGCTGTCGACAGACAGGCCGGTTATGTCGCTCTCGCGTCCATCCTGAGCCCGCAACCCCAGCGCGGCCAGAGAAGCCACCTTTGGGTTATTCCCCGAGGGATTTGCCATTCAAGCTGCCCTTGTCTCTTCAGTTGCTGGTCAGTGTTACCCCAACCGGGTGCAGAGGTTCAATCTGCGGGCGTATATCCAAAAGCGGTGCGACGCGACGTATTATTTCTGCCGCCACGGGAACGGCTGTCCAGCCCGCCGTGCGGCGCGGTTTCGGGCCGGATGTTTCCACCGGCTCATCCAAAGTGACAATCAGGACATATTTCGGGTCATTGGCCGGGAAAACACTGGCGAAGGTGGCGATGACCTTGTCCTTGTAGTATCCGCCAGTGGGTTTTGGCTTGTCGGCTGTCCCGGTCTTGCCGCCCACGGCATAGCCTTCGACCTCGCCAAAGCTGGCGGTGCCACGAACAACAACCTGACGCAGCATGTTGCGGATAGTTTCCGAAGTTTTCTGCGAGATGACACGTTCACCATTTTGCGGCCCGGCCTGTTTCAAGAGGGTGGGTTGCACCCTGGTCCCGCCGTTTACCATGGCGGCATAGGCTGCGGCCAAATGCACCGGGCTTGCCGAAATGCCATGGCCGTAAGACACCGTCATGGTTGATATTTCGCTCCATTTCGGCGGCAACAGCGGGCGTGCGCCCCTGGCCTCGACCATTTCCAGGGTTGTCGGGTCAAACAGCCCGAGGGATTTCAGAAATTCCTGCTGGCGTTTGGCACCGATCTGCAAGGCCACGCGCGCCGCTCCGATGTTGGAGGATTTCACAATCACGTCGGTAAGCGTCAGTTGGTTGCCGTAATTGTGGAAATCACGGATCTTGTATTTCCCCCACCGCAACGGCCCTTTGGTATCAACCAGGGTGGACGGATTCATCAGGCCAATGTCCAAGGCCTGCGCCGCGGCAAATATCTTGTAGGTTGATCCAAGTTCATACAAACCCTGAACCGCCCGGTTAAACAGCGGGCTGTCCGCTGCCTCACCCTTGGTCAGGGGCCGGGGCCGATCATTCGGATCAAAATCAGGCAGCGAAGCCAGCGCGACGATCTCTCCGGTCTTCACGTCCATCAATACGGCGGTCGCGCCGCGTGCATTCATCAGCTTCATGCCGCCCCACAACACCCGCCGGACCGCCGCCTGCACCGTCAAATCAAGCGACAGCTGCAACGGCCTGCCGCCATTGGCCGGATCGCGAAGATAGGCGTCAAAGGTTTTTTCGACCCCGGCGACACCGATCACCTCGGCCGAATTCACGCCCTCACGGCCAAACGAGGCCCCCCCTAGAACATGGGCTGCCAGTTTCCCATTCGGATATAGCCGCATTTCGCGGGGACCAAACAAAAGACCGGGATCACCGATATCATGAACCTGCTGCATCTGTTCGGGGGACAGCTTTTTCTTGATCCAGAGGAATTTACGCTTGCCGGTAAACTGTTTCACCAGTTTCTGTTCATCCAGATCGGGAAAGATTGCCACCAGTTCGCGCGCAGAACGTCTTTTGTCGATCATCAGCGGCGGTTGCGCATAAAGACTGTAAGTGCTGAGGTTTGTTGCCAGAATACGGCCCTGGCGATCCACGATATCAGCCCGCTGAGCCACAATGTTCGTGCCACTCGCAGCCGTTCGCGGCTCACCGGGTTCGCTCATGGCCAAAACCCCCATGCGCACGCCAACCAGCGCAAAAACACAGAAGAAAAAGACGCCAAGCACCAAGAGCCGGCCTTCGGACCGGCGACGGAATTTATCGCGCATTTCCTCATGCCGTTTGCGAATATTTTCCCGTTCGATCACGTCGGGGTTTTCGCCCTTGGCACGCGCATCCAGAATTCTGGCCAGAGGGCGCAGCGGTGTACGGGTCATTGGGTAGTCTCCAGATTGCCGACAACATCAACGGGGTTGGTGATGGGCGGCAGGGTAACCGCAGGGAAAGCAACCTGATCAACGCGGCTGAACTGGCCTGCGTCAAGCGGAAGCAACCCGAGCCGGTCAAAATTCAGGTCAGCCAATTCACGCAGGCGATCGGGCCTGTTCAGATAGGCCCATTCAGCGCGCAGAACACTGAGGGCCTCTCTTTCCTTGCCAATACGTGCCTGCAATTCTGAAACGGCCTTCAGCGATTGCTGGGTTTCATAGCTTTCCCGATAGGCCCAGAAGGCCAGCCCCATAACGGCCAGAGCTGAAAGCACAAAAAAGAAACTCCGCATCAAAATGCCCCCTTGCCTTGGAATGCCGGCAGCCCCAGGGCCCCCCTGTCTGACGGCCCGGCGCTGGCTGTTGTCCGTTCCGCCACACGCAGGCGGGCCGAGCGCGCGCGCGGGTTTTTGGCCAGTTCTTCCTCATCCGCAGAGATGGCCTTGCGGCTCAGCAGCTTGAATTGCGGTTGTTCCTGGCGGGTTTCGGGCGCATAGCGGTTTACGTTCCCCCCCCGCCCAGAACGGGATTGAAGAAAACGTTTGACCACCCGGTCTTCCAGGGAATGAAAGCTGACAACCGCCAGTTTCCCACCCGGTGCCAAGGCGCGTTCCGCGGCCTCCAGCCCCTCGATCAGGGCGCCGAATTCATTATTGACGGCGATGCGGATCGCCTGAAAGCTGCGCGTGGCCGGATGCGCCTGGCCCGGTTTCGCGCGCGGCAGGCACCGCTCGACAATTTCCGCGAGTTGCCGCGTGGTGGCAATTCGGCCTTTGCTGCGCTCGGCAACAATTGCGCGTGCAATCCGGCGGGCGGAACGTTCTTCGCCATAATGGTAGAGAACATCGGCGAGGGTCTTTTCCTCGGCCGAGTTCACAAGATCGGCCGCGTCAGGGCCTGATTGACTCATCCGCATGTCAAGGGGGCCGTCCTTCATGAAGGAAAACCCCCGCTCTGGCCGGTCGAGTTGCATGGAGGATACACCCAGATCAAGCACAACGCCGCCCAGGGGCTGATCGGCGTAAGTATCCAGATCGCGGAAATTGCCGCGCACCAGTTGAACGCGGCCGGCGTATTCAGTGGCCCATTCGGCCGCCAGTTCCAGTGCAAGCGGGTCACGATCAACCCCGATCACCCGTTCGGCCCCGGCATCAAGCAGGCCGCGCGCATAGCCGCCCGCACCCAGCGTTCCGTCAAGCCAGAGGCCGTTGACCGGCGCGACCGCCCGCAACAGCGGATGTAAAAGGACAGGAATATGCGGCGGTGCCAGTTCTTTTGAAGAGGCGGCCATGACTTACGCCCCTTCCTCACCATCCAGATAGACGGAAGGATCGACATCCGGATCAAACTCCTCATCGGCCTCCAGCCCGGCGTTCATCTCGGCTTCGTATGTCTGCGGGTTCCAGATTTCGAACGTATCGCCATTACCAACAAAATACGCCTCGCCCGTCAGCCCGGTCTTTTCCCGCAGTCTGGCCGGAAGAACCAGACGCCCGGTTTCATCCACACTCGTCGGATGGGCCTGGCCATGATAAAGACGCTGCAAGGCGCGGCGCTTCTTTGAGCCACGCGGCAGTTTGGCAATTTTTCTGTCAACTTCGTCGATCGCCTCTATGGTAAAACATTCGAGTTGCTTGCGCCGCGCATCACCATAGACAATCACCAGATTCGGGCTTTCACCCGGCTCCCAGCGCGGATCGCCCGCCTCAAGGACACGACGAAACAGCGCCGGGATAGACACCCTGCCCTTTGCATCCACCTTGTGGATGCCATCGCCTCTGAAAGTCCCCGTCACGATCCGCGACTCCTTCACCTGCCCCCGCTTTCACCCCTGAAACGGGTTACGGCGAATTGAGCTGCTGCCACTGCCCAATCCGCCGCCCTCGTCCCGTCTCCGGGAAGTCCAGCTGCGCGCGCCACCTGGGGGGATGTCTGCTCGCTCGCGCGCCGGATCTGCATTCAGATGAAAGCGGGTGCCTGTATGAAACCTGACTTGGTGCCTATTTCGGGGTTCTTTATCTGCCCCTGTTCTGGCCCGTCCTCATCCGTAAGCCATGTTTGACATGGGATTTCATGGTAATCAATAGTAATTTTTGGGATTCTTTGACTAGATGTGGTTTTTTACATACACCGAAAACGAGATGTTGTGGCCAATTCAGCAAAAATTACACCATAATTAGATGCACCCACCCAGTGCACCGCTAAATATAGACTCACGCATGCGCCTGCTATTTTTCCCATAAAATCCCGAAAAAATCCGAATGTTACAGAATATTTCGAAAATACCGGTAAAAAATGGGTTAAATTTCACGGGTTGCGGTTTTTTCGGGCATGATTCGCGGCATATATCCGGACTCGGGGCGGGCTGCCTTCCGCCCGTCCCATGATTTCCCAAGCCCTGCAGCCGGCCGTTTTCAGGCCACGCCCATATCCATCAGCCTGCGCGCCAGATTTGCATATGCCTCGGCCAGCGGGCCGGTGCCGGCGGCGATTGGCGTTCCACTGTCGCCAGCCTCCCTGACATCCAATGCCAGAGGCAATTCCCCGAGAAACGGCAAATTCAGCTTTTCGGCCTCGGCCCGCACGCCACCATGACCGAATACATGTGATTCATGGCCGCATTCGGGGCAGACAAAAACCGACATGTTCTCAATCAGTCCCACAATCGGAACGTCAAGCTTTTTGAACATGTCGATTGCGCGACGCGCATCAAGCAGGGCAACATCCTGTGGCGTCGAGACCACCAATGCGCCGTCAAGCTCGGTTTTCTGGCCCAAGGTCAGTTGGACGTCTCCGGTGCCGGGCGGCAGGTCTATCAGCAGAATATCCAGCTTGCCCCATTGCACCTGCCCCAGCATTTGCTGCAAAGCCCCCATCAGCATCGGTCCGCGCCAGATAACCGCCTGATCCGGTTCCAGCATAAGCCCGATGGACATTACCGTCACGCCATGCGCCTGCAGCGGAATGATGGTTTTCCCATCAGGTGAGGCGGGGCGTTTTGACAGCCCCATCATCCGCGGCTGGCTGGGGCCGTGAATATCGGCATCCAGAAGGCCGACGCGCCGCCCGGCCCGCGCCAACGCGACCGCAAGGTTTGACGATACGGTGGATTTGCCAACCCCGCCCTTGCCCGAGCCGACAACCAGGATATGGTTAACGCCTTCAATTCGCTGCTTGCCTTGCTGTGGCGTCGGGTGACGACCGATCTTGAGATCGGGTGGCGGGGATTGCGGCGCAGAGGCCGGGCCATGCGCCGTCAGCACAACCGAAACGCTTTCCACCCCAGGCAACGCCTTTACCGTTGCCTCGGCCACCTTTTGCAATGGCTCTATTGCGCGGGCATGTTCGGGACTCTCGGCCTCGATCACGAAACGCACATGCCCCCCCTCCAGCGTAAGAGCCCGCACAAGATTGCGGCCGACCGGATCACCGCCGTCCGGCAGTTTGATTGATTTCAGCGCTGCAAGCACGTCGTCGCGGGTTACCGTCATTGTCTTCTCCTCATTCGAATTCCTTGCAACAGTGTTCATTCCCGCCCTGAGCGCAAGGGGTCATTTCATCCGGCCGCCTGCAAACAGGTTCAACCGGGGCTCTTCGGAAAATAGGTCAGCATTACGTATGCATTTTCTGCATAGCGGCATTGATCATTCCGAGTGTTGTGCAACTGCAGCAATTGCTTATGTTCCTCTTTGTCAGAGGCAATACGGCTTCTGACAGAAAGTTAACTGACTTAGGTCAAGCAAATACCGAGACGAGTAAAATGGCATTCGCATCCGATATCCGCACCCTTGAAAGCAACCTTGCACATCGCATTGCTGCATTCACCAAATCGGCCCTGCAGCGCGTTGAGAACTATCGCATGTATCGCCGCACAGTAAAAGAACTGGCTGCCCTTGATAACCGCGAGCTTGCGGATCTGGGCCTGAGCCGCTCGATGATCAAGGGCGTCGCCCTTGAAGCCGTCTACGGCCGGTAAAGAATTCTCATTCCCCGAGGGCTTCTTCTCCTCCCTGGAGTCCTTGTGGAACCGCGATGGCGTCTTCTCCTCCCTGGCGTCATCGCGCAAAATCCGGGCTGAACAGCCCAACACAGATGCCGCGGGTTATCTCCTCCCTGAAGCCCAACGCGAAAAAGAACGGCAGTGCCCACCTCCTCCCGGGCGCTGCCGTTTCTTTTTGGGGATTGGCGTTTCAATTGACCGGTGCAAATATCCGTGTGCTCAACTCCCGCAACTGCGGATCTCTGGTTTCCTGCCCTTCATGACATCAATCACCATGATTTAGGCCAACATCACCGCCACGATTTATCGCTTGACCTGAACCTGACTTGAGCCTGTAGACGCATATAAGACACGAATAATTTCGCGACCAGGAACCACGAAAGGCACAAGAAATGAATTTCACAAAGGCAGGTATTATTCTCTTCACGCACAAATATCAGGAGTGCGTCAATTTCTACGGCAATGTTTTGGGGTTGGAAATCTTGCACAAGATAGATCGCGAGGGGGAACATCTCACTACTTTTTCGCTGGGTGACACATACTTGATGGTCGAGATGAATGGTGTTTCATCTGAGGGTGTAAAGACGAAAGACAAATGCCCCACCAAGTTCCGTTTCAATGTTCCGGACGTTGAAGCGACGTGCAATGAACTGCAGAGCAAGGGTATCACTCTCAGGGTCATTCGTCACAAATGGGGCACTACTGCCGAATTTTCTGACCCTGACGGAAACCCGTGCGCGCTAAGATCGGATAAAGGGTTCGGTGACTGAACTGCCGTAAATCCGGGAAAGAACCCATTCTACCGATTTTCTGTAACGCGGCGAATGGCTTTTGCCACCCGTGCAACCCGCGCTACCCGTCTCGTCCTGGTTCGTTAGGGCGTAGACCTAGGATCGCTGGAGAACAGAGCGATCTTGTTACCTTGCGGGTCGCGAAGGTAGGCCACATAAAAATGAGGGCCATACGAGTCACGTAAGCCCGGCTGTCCCTCGTCAGAGCCGCCTGCGGCAAGTGCGGCAGCGTGAAGGTCGCGAACCTCTTTTTGACTGCGAACCTCGAATGCAATCATAGTGCCGTTTCCGGCCGAGGCCGGATGTCCATCAAAGGTTGGTTTAACGTAGAAATCCGGCAGAACGGCAGACTGACCCGGTGGTACGGGCAGCGCATAACTCAGGCCCTCAGAACCCTCCTTCAGCCCGTAACCAAGGGCGGGCAGAAACGCAGAGTAAAACCGTTTTGCAAGGGCAATGTCATCAGCACCGACGGTGACATAGGCAATCATGTTGCGTGTTCCTTTCCGGAAGTCAGGCTATTGCAATGCGTTTGCTGCATTGTGGCAGACCATCCCCGAAAACCCTTCAGGTTTCAACCATTCAGTTGCGTTCATCCTTGGGTGATCCCATCACCATATATGAGGTGATGCCGTTTACCTTGGGGACCGTGCCCAGGATATCTGTGTGAAATACCTTGTAGCTGGCCAAATCTGCCACTTCGACCCGCAGCAGATACTCGAAAGACCCTGCAATATTGTGGCATTCACGCACCTGTGGGGCGAGGCGCATGGAGCGTTCGAATTCCTCCTGAGATCTTTTGCTGTGCTCAGACAGCCCGACCGCCACGTAAACCGTAAACCCGTTGCCCAGCTTTTCACGGTCCACCACGGCGCGATAGCCCTTGATCACCCCGCGCCGTTCCAGTTCCTGCACCCGGCGCAAACAGGCCGAGGGGGACAGCGCCACCCGTTCGGCCAGATCAATATTGCTGATCCGCCCGTCCCGCTGAAGGATGCGCAATATTTCTTCGCTTTTAGCGTCTATTCCGGTCATCTATTGCTATACTTTCTGATTATCAGGGGTATTAGACGCAATATTGCGCCCGTTTTCAAACATGGTTGCCGAACGAGCGGAACAAAGGCAACCTGAAATGACCACAGACCTGATCCTCGCCCTGATCGCCTTTGCCCTGATCAGCTCCATCACCCCGGGGCCGAACAACCTGATGCTGATGGCCTCAGGCGCCAATTTCGGCCTGAAGCGCACCGTGCCGCATATGCTGGGGGTCTCGATCGGCTTTGTCTTCATGGTAGTGCTGGTGGGGGCCGGACTGGTGCAGGTGTTTGACGCCTGGCCGGTCAGCTATACGGTGTTGAAAGCGGCCAGCGTGGCCTATCTTCTGTATCTGGCCTGGAAAATCGGCTCCAACCGCAAAGCGCCCAAGGGGGCGAAAACCGGCAGCAAACCGATGAGTTTCCTGCAGGCGGCGGCGTTTCAATGGGTCAACCCCAAGGCCTGGAGCATGGCCCTGACCGCCCTGGGCGCCTACGCCCCGCCCGCGCCCTCCTTAACCGATATAGTGGTGGTTGCCGGCATCTTTGGCCTCACCAACCTGCCCGCCATATCCACTTGGGTAATGATCGGCCAGCAAATGAGCCGTTTCCTGAACACCCCGCGCCGGTTGCGGATATTCAACATCACCGCCGGATTGCTGCTGGTGGCCACCCTGTATCCCATCCTGATATCCTGATCCAAAGGCGTGCCTGCGGCACACACTATATTTGGCCCCTTCGGGGCGATGCCTCTGGCAGAGGTATTTCGGGCAAGATGAAGGACCATATCTTCTTCTTGCCCGAAATACCTTCGCCGAAGGCATCCAGCGCGAAGCCCCGTCAGGGGCGAAGCGCGGGTCGACGGGCGTCAGCCCGGCGAAACCGGATCAGAACGGGACTTCACCGGCGCGATCAGCGGGTTCGACAAACTGCGCAACAACCTTTTTCGCCCCCGCCTTCTCAAACTCGATATCAAGCTTGTCGCCCTCTACCCCCATCACATAACCATAGCCGAATTTCTGGTGAAAGACGCGATCCCCCTGCGTAAAACTGGCAATGGCGCTGGCCTGAATGATTTGCGGATTTGCAACCGGTGCTGATTTTCGCTGCTGCATCCGCCGCCAGCCAGGAGAACTGTAAGCGTCGGCGCGCGCAGCCCGCTCCTCCATATCGACCGAGACCGACGCTGGCGCAGCAGCGCCAAAATTGCCGCCATAGAGTCCCGGCGGGGTGAGCACCTCGACATGTTCCTCGGGCAACTCATCAATGAAACGCGAGGGCAGTTGCGATTGCCACTGGCCATAAACGAGGCGGTTGGCGGCAAAGGAAATGGTACACAGCTCCTCGGCCCGCGTAATGCCGACATAGGCCAGCCGCCGTTCCTCCTCCAGCCCCTTCAGCCCGCTTTCATCCATGCTGCGCTGGCTGGGGAACAGCCCGTCCTCCCAGCCCGGCAGGAACACGGCGGGGAACTCCAGCCCTTTCGCCGCGTGCAGGGTCATGATGGTCAGCTTTTCCTCGGAATCCTCGGACGCATTGTCCATGATCAGCGCGATATGTTCCAGAAACCCTTGCAGGTTCTCGAACTGCTCCAGCGCCTTGATCAGTTCCTTCAGGTTTTCCAGCCTTCCTGCTGCCTCGGGCGATTTGTCCTTCAGCCACATATCGGTATAGCCGCTTTCCTCAAGGATCACCTCGGCCAGTTCCACATGGCTGGCATTTTCATCACCAGCCACCCGCGCCCAACGCGCGAAACCACCGACCAATGCCTGCAACGCCCCCTTGGCCTTGCCCTTGATCTCGCCGGCTTCCAGCAGCATCCGCGTGGCCATCAGCAAAGGTACCCCGTTTTCCCGCGCCGCCCGCTGGATGGTTTGCAACGCCTTGTCCCCCACCCCGCGCCGCGGCGTGTTGACAATGCGTTCGAACGCCAGATCATCCTCGGGGCTAACCGTAACGCGGAAATAGGCCATCGCGTCGCGGATCTCCATGCGCTCGTAGAACCGTGGCCCGCCGATCACGCGGTAGGGCAGGCCGATGGTCAGAAACCGGTCCTCGAAGGCCCGCATCTGGTGGCTGGCACGCACCAGAATGGCCATATCGTCCAGCGACACAGGCGCTTGCCCACGAGTACCGCGCTGCATCGCCTCGACCTCGTCGCCGATCCAGCGCGCCTCTTCCTCGCCGTCCCAATGGCCGATCAGGCGCACCTTCTCGCCTTCGTTCTTCTCGGTCCACAGCGTCTTGCCCAGCCGCCCCTCGTTGGCGGCGATCACGCCGGATGCCGCGCCAAGGATGTGACGGGTCGAGCGGTAGTTCTGCTCCAGCTTCACCACCACCGCACCGGGGAAATCGGCCTCAAACCGCAGGATATTGCCCACCTCGGCCCCGCGCCAGCCATAAATAGACTGGTCGTCATCGCCCACGCAGCAGATGTTCTTGTGCCCGCCCGCCAGCAGCCGCAGCCACAGGTATTGGGCGACGTTGGTATCCTGATATTCGTCCACAAGGATGTATTTGAACCAGCGCCGGTATTGTTCCAGCACATCGCTGTGGGTCTGGAAAATCGTCACCACATGCAGCAGCAGATCGCCGAAATCCACCGCGTTCAGGGTTTTCAGGCGGGTCTGATAGGCGGCATACAGCTCGCCCCCCATGTTGTTGAACACACCCGCCTCGCTTGCCGGCACCTTGT
>JALSRG010000126.1 GCA_026984915.1 Marinosulfonomonas sp.
GTCTACGCCCTAATCCAGCCCCCGCCAGGGTTTTGGCATGATCACCCAGTGGTCATTCACATAGACCAGCCCATCAACGGCCAGGCCGAGCGTTTCACCTTTCTTGACGAACTTGAAGCGCACGATCGGCACATCCGCCTTGAAATACTGCAACACCTTCTTGTAGCCGCCCGGAAAATTTTCCAGCATCGGATCCCCCGCCTGCAAGCGGCCTGTCGTTGTGTAATACATCAGCAGATCGTCATGCTCGGGCTTGGGGCCGAATTTTATACCGGGCTTGAAAGCGGCGGCATAGGACGCGGCCAGGCGCGAGGCCAAAGGATCATTATAGACCATATGCACCTCTGCTTCGCTGGGAAAAAGAGCCGCGGTAAGGGCGGCCAGATCGGCGCCGGGTGCAAAGAACTTCAGCAACAGGCTGCGCGCCTCGGCTTCGCTACCGGCTGTGGTCTGCGCACCGGCCTTGTTCTTTGCAACCAGCTCCAGCAGGGACAGGTCATGATCGGCGGCGCAGGGCTCTGCCAGGTTTTTCAGCATGGTCTTGGCATTGCCAAAATCGACCGGGCGCACGTCGCCGCGTTCGGCCCCAAGGTAGCCAAAGACCCAGGCTGCGGCCATGATCTTTGTCACATCCGGGCGTTGCAGGATTTCATAGCAGGATTCATGTGGGTCAAACCCGATGTCCTTTGCCGAGACTTCGGCCCGAACAGGCGTTGTGGCAAGAAAAACGGATGTGGTGGCCAGGCCTGCGAGCCTGGTCAAAATACGTAAAGGCGTCATAAAATGCTCCATGTTCAATCAACCATTGGAGCCTAACAAAGGAATCCCCTTCAGGTAAATACCTATCCTGCCGATCACTGGGGCGCCATCAGCTCTGCCTCCTGGCCATCCTGAACAGCCGTGTAGAAACAGGTGCGCCGGTTTGTATGGCAAGCCGGCCCTGTTTGCTGCACCAGAATCAGCAGGCAGTCACGATCGCAATCAAGGCGCATTTCCACCAGATCCTGGACATGGCCCGAGGTTTCGCCCTTGACCCAGAACGCCGCGCGCGAACGTGACCAATAGGTCACCCGGCCGGTTTTCAGGGTGCGCGCCACCGCCTCGCGGTTCATCCAGGCCAGCATCAGCACCTCGCCGCTGCCGGCATCCTGGGCGATCGCCGGGATCAGGCCCTGTTCATTGTAGACCAAGGTCGAAGGGTCAAAACGGGTTATTTCGGACATTGTTTCAAAAAACCTTTTGCAACGGCGCGGTTGGTTCTATTTATGTCAGGAGAGTGAGAAAAGGAAAAGCCATGAGTGGTGACAGCGATCTGATCAATCTCTATTCCGGCCGCATTCTGGAACTGGCCGCGGATATTCCGCATCTGGGCCATCTGGACCGGCCCTGTGGCGTTGCCAAGCGCCGCTCGCCGCTGTGTGGTTCAACCGTAACTGCAGAAGTTGTCATTCGCGATGGCAAAATTCAGGAGTTTGCCCAGGATGTGAAAGCCTGTGCCCTGGGGCAGGCCTCGGCCTCGGTGGTGGGGGCGCATGTGATCGGTTGCAGCCGCGAACAGATCGAGCGCGCCCGTGACCAGCTTTCCGCCATGCTGAAGGAAAACGGCCCCGTGCCCGAAGCCCCGTTTGACGGGCTGGAGGTTTTGTTGCCGGCGCGTGATTTCCGCAACCGCCACGCGTCAATCATGCTGGCGCTGGAGGCGACGCTGGACGCGTTTGACCAGGCCGCCAAATCCGCCTGCGCATAAAAAAGCCGCCGCACTCTCGCATGGAAAGGCGGCGGCAGGTTGCGTGTTTTCTGCAGAGCCACAGGCCAGCCGGGGAGGACAGGCGCGCCCCCCGGCTAAATCCGGACAGGGACAGGCAATATATGTCGGGCATCCGATTGGGGACAGGATGTGCGACGTAAGGCTCTGCCAAACACCAGGCAGTCGCTATGAACAGGCACGATCAGAAGAGACCCGGAAGATTCAGGCCGACAACCAGTGTGATCGCCAGCGCGATAACCCCGATAGTGTCCTGCACCACCGTGGCAGAGGAGCGTGACAGAACTGTTTTCAGATCCTTAATCATCGGGATGTTCTCCTTTTAACCTGCTCGTTGTTGCTACTTTGTTCTCATTATTTTAACCAATTGTAAAGAACTTTTGGCGAACAAAAGCGAACAAAACGCGTGATCGCCCGTTAACCCACTGTAATCAAACGAATAGATTTATCCTGCTCCATCAACCAGAGCAGAACCCGCGTGGCCTGCCCGCGCGGGCTGAGCAGCTCCGGATCCTCTTGCAGCAATTTGCGGGCATCGGTCTGGGCCGTGGCCATCAGATCGGTCTGGTGCTCAAGATCCGCCACCAGAAATTTCGGCAGGCCGGATTGCGCCATTCCGATCAGATCCCCGGCGCCGCGCATGGCCAGATCTTCCTCGGCGATGCGAAACCCGTCATCGGTTTCGCGCAGGATTTCCAGCCGCCGGCGCCCTGCCGCGGACAGCGGCGATTTATAAAGCAGCAAACAGGTCGAGGCCGCCGAGCCGCGCCCGACGCGACCACGCAACTGGTGCAATTGCGCCAGACCAAAGCTCTCGGCCCGCTCAATCACCATGATTGACGCGTTTGGCACATCCACGCCAACCTCGATCACCGTTGTCGCTACCAGAACCTTGGTCTGCCCGGCCACGAACCGCGCCATTGCTGCGTCTTTCTCGGCCGCCGGAAGCTGCCCGTGCACCAGGCCGACGGCCCCCTCGCCCAGACGGGCGCGCAGGAATTCGAACCGCTGCTGCGCGGCGGTCAGATCCGAGACCTCGCTTTCATCCACCAGCGGGCAGACCCAATAGGCCTGCCGCCCCTCGGCAATGGCATTTCTGAGATGCGTCACCACCTCGTCGATCCGCCCCAGCGACACGAGCGCGGTTGTAACCGGCTGACGACCGGGCGGTTTTTCATCCAGCACCGAGACATCCATGTCACCATATTGCGCCAGCGCGAGCGAGCGCGGAATCGGCGTGGCCGTCATCACCAGCACATCGGCCACCTGCCCCTTGGCGCCAAGTTCCAACCGCTGGCGCACGCCAAAACGGTGCTGTTCATCAACCACCGCCAGCCGCAGATCATGATAGACAACATCTTTCTGGAAAACCGCGTGCGTGCCAACAAGCACCTGAATGTCACCCCGCGCCAACGCCGCCAGTTTGGCCGCGCGTTCCTGCCCCTTGTCGCGCCCGGTCAGAATTTCCAGAACCACACCGGCGCTTTCGGCGAGCGGCAACAGGGCCTGATAGTGTTGACGCGCCAGAATTTCGGTCGGGGCCATCATCACCCCCTGCCCGCCGGATTCCACCGCCACCAGCAAAGCCATGAAAGCCACCAGCGTTTTGCCCGAGCCGACATCGCCCTGCAACAGCCGGCTCATGCGCTGGGGGCCGGCCATATCGGCGGAAATCTCCTCGATCGCCCGTTGCTGGGCACCGGTCGGCCGGTAGGGCAATGCCGCCAGAACCCGGGATTGGAGTTTGCCGGTCGCACGGGACGGGCGGCCTTTGCCCCGCCGCTGACGCGCCCGCGCCAGCGCCAGCGTCAATTGATGCGCAAACAGCTCATCATAGGCCAGACGGGCCCGCGCCGGGGCGGTTGGCAACAGATCCGAGGCTGATTTCGGCGCATGGGCGATGTGCAGCGCCCTGTCCCAGTCCGGCCAGGATTCGCGTTTTTTCAGGCCGGGATCTATCCATTCGGCCAGCGGCATGACCCTGGCCAGAGCCGATTGCATCGCCCGCGCCATCAGCTTTTGCGTCACCCCTTCGGTCAGGGGGTATACCGGCTCATACGCCGGTATCTGCCCGGCCTGTTCGGGGCGCAGGATATGATCCGGATGAACGATCTGGGCGATGCCATCAAAAAATTCAAGCTTGCCCGAAATCAGCCGGCGCTGACCCGTCGGCAACTGTCTTTGCAGATATTCGGCATGGGCATGGAAAAAGACCAGTTGAAACCGGGTCTTGCTGTCCTGCACATCGACCCGGTAGGGACGCCCGCGTATTTTTGGCGGATGGTGCTGGCCCACCTCGACCTCGACCGTTACCACGGCAGGTGGTTTAACCCCCTGAACAGTATCACGTTTTTCGCGGTCAACCCCGGCCAGCGGCAGGTGAAAGATCAGATCCCGCGGTTTTTCCACCCCCATGCGGGCGAAATGCGCCGCGGTTTTCGGCCCGACACCTTCCAGGGTCTCAAGCTCGGCAAAGAGCGGAAACAGAACCTCGGGTCGGCCGCTCATACGCCACCGATCAGGTCGAGCCAGCCTGCCTCATCCACGGTCCTGACCCCAAGCTTTTCAGCCTTGCCGCGCTTTGAGCCCCCACCCTCGCCGGCCACGAGAAGATCGGTTTTCGACGAGATCGAGTTGGAAACCTTCGCCCCCAGGGCCTCGGCGCGCGCCTTGGCCTCGGCGCGGGTCATATGCTGCAATGTGCCGGTAAAGACAATGGTTTTGCCGGCAATCGGGCTGTCCACCGGCGCCGGTGCGCTGACCTCGGTTATCTCTTCGAGCTGGGCGACCAGCCGGTCGATCAGGGCCCGTTCCTTTTCCTGCTGAAAGGCCAGCACCAGCGCTTCGGCCATCACCGGACCAACGCCGTCGATTGCCACCAGACTATCCCATTGCGCCCCCTCACCGGGTGTGGCCGTGGTCATTGTTTCATAAAACGCCGACCAGTTGTGAAAGCTGCGGGCCAGCATGGTTGCCGCCACCTGCCCCACATGGCGGATGCCGAGCGAAAATATCAGCCGGTCAAGGGCAATGCGCCGGCGCGCGCGAATGGCCTGGAACAAATTCCGGGCCGAGGTTTCGCCCCAGCCGAACATCTGTGCCAGCGGCGTCTTGCTGAGCGATTCAAAGCGTTCCGCCACTTTGTCCGTATCAAACCGTTCCAGCCCGAGCGCCGAAGCCAGCCGCTCGCGCGCCTTTTCCGGATCGGTGCCGGTCAGTTTCTCCAGCATCTGCTCAGGGTCTGATTTCGCCTTTTTACCGGCGCGGTCCCGCGCCTCGAGGGTGAAAATATCGGCGGGTTCCTCGATCCAGGAAAGCACGTAAAACTGTTCGATCTGCCGCGCCCCCAGGCCGACAATATCAAAGGCAGGCCGCGATACAAAGTGGATGAGCCGCTCGATTGCCTGGGCCGGGCAGGACAAACCACCGGTACAGCGGCGCACGGAACTGCCGGGTTCGCGCACCGCCAGGGCACCGCACACCGGGCAATGATCCGGAAATTTGTAAGGCTCGCTGCCGGGCGGACGTTTGGACAGATCCACATCGGCGATTTTCGGGATGACATCGCCGGCGCGATAGACCTTGACCCAGTCGCCTTCGCGGATGTCGCGCCCGTCGCGGATCGGGTTTCCCCTGGAATCGCGTCCGGCGATATAGTCTTCGTTGTGCAGGGTGGCGTTTGACACGACGACCCCGCCAATGGTGACCGGCTGCAGGCGTGCCACCGGCGAAAGGGCACCGGTGCGCCCGACCTGGATGTCGATCTTTCGCAGCCAGGTCCAGGCCTCGACCGGGGAAAACTTGCGGGCGATGGCCCAGCGGGGGGTGGTCGAGCGATAGCCGAGCCGGTGTTGCAGGGCGATGCTGTTCACCTTGAAAACGACACCATCAATGTCATAGTTCAGCGTCGCACGCATATCTTCGATCTTGTGAAACTCGTGCACCAGATCGTCGGGCGTGTGGCAAAGCTCGCTGAGGATATTCACCTTGAACCCCATTGCGGCGAATCGCCTGAGCGCCTGAATCTGCGTATCGGCCACCGGCTCTGAATGCGCGCCCCAGGCATAGGCGAAAAACCTGAGGTTGCGCTCGGCGGTGATCGCCGGGTCAAGCTGGCGCAGAGAGCCGGCGGCAGCATTGCGCGGGTTGGCAAATGGTTTTTCACCCCGCTGTTTCTGGCGTTCGTTCAGGGCGAAAAAATCGGAATGCGCCATATAGCATTCGCCGCGCACCTCGATCAGTTCCGGCAGATGGCCATCGATCGGTTTCAGATGGTGCGGAATGTCGCGAATGGTCAGGGCATTCGCCGTGACATCCTCGCCAACCTTGCCATCCCCCCGTGTCGCCCCCTGCACCAGCTTGCCGTTCTCATAAAGCAGGGAAAGCGAAAGGCCGTCAATTTTCGGTTCGGAACTGTAATCGATTGCATCCTCCGCCGACAGGCCGAGAAACTTGCGCACGCTTTCGTCAAATTCGTAAACCGATGCATCGTCGAATATGTCCTCGAGCGACAGCATCGGCACCTTGTGCACGACCTTGGCAAAGGCAGAGGACGGCGGCGCCCCGACCAGATTGGACGGGCTGTCAGGCCGCTTGAGATCGGGAAACCGGGTCTCGATCGCAAGGTTGCGTTGTTTCAGCCGGTCGTATTCCGCATCGGACATGACCGGCTGGTCAGACACGTAATACGCGGTGTTGGCGCGTTTCAGCAGGCGGGCAAGCCGGGCAAGTTCCTTTTCGGCCTCATCCCGGCTCAGTTCTGCAACTGGTTTCAGATTTTTCATCTGGCCTCCCTTCCGCTACCCTCCTTAGATAGGAGACAGGCCAGGAGAGATCCAGCGAAAGCCGTGCACGCCACGCCGGAAACAATATCAGGAAACAAGACCCGACCGCATCAGCAAGAACGGGCCGACGACAACGCCGGCCCGCGAAACAGAAAAATCAGGCTGTTGGAATTCAGTCTGCCAAAAGCCGGGCACGGAATGCCAGGCTGCCGGCGTCAGGCCCCGATGGCCAATGGCTCCCCCATACCCATTGGCGTGGGATCCCGCAAAACATAGCCCCGGCCCCAGACGGTTTCGATATAGCTGTCGCCACCGGTGGCCTCGGCCAGTTTCTTGCGCAGCTTGCAGATGAATACGTCGATGATCTTCAGTTCCGGCTCATCCATGCCGCCATACAAATGGTTCAGGAACATTTCCTTGGTCAGCGTGGTCCCCTTGCGCAGGCTCAGCAATTCGAGCATCTGGTATTCCTTGCCGGTGAGATGCACGGTCTTGCCATCCACCTCGACCGTCTTGGCATCCAGATTGACCCCGATTCGACCGGTCATGATAATGGATTGCGAGTGTCCCTTTGAACGGCGAATGATGGCATGTATGCGCGCCACCAGTTCCTCGCGGTGAAACGGCTTTGTCAGGTAATCATCGGCGCCAAAGCCGAACCCCTTGATTTTGCTTTCCGTGTCATCAGCGCCAGTCAGAATCAGGATCGGGGTTTCCACCCGCGCAAGCCGAAGCTGGCGCAAGACCTCGTGACCATTCATATCCGGCAAATTCAGATCCAGCAGGATCAGATCGTAATCATACAGTTTGGCCAGATCGATGCCCTCTTCACCAAGATCGGTGCAGTAAACATTCAAATTGGCATGTGTGAGCATCATCTCGATGCTTTTTGAGGTTGTTGGGTCGTCTTCAACCAGCAAAATGCGCATATCAGTATCTCCGCTACTATCCCTTCGTCTGACACCACCCTCGCTAAAATTGGTTAACTACAAGTTACCATTGCATGATTGTTAGCATTCTCGCCTTAAGATTGTCGATACTTCTGTAAACGTGTGGTTTTCAGGGCCTTTATTCCGTGCTGTTCAATGGCATGTTGCCAGGAAAAGTATTCTTCTTCCGACAAATCGTAGCGTTCCAGCGCCTCGGACAGGGGAATCAGTCCTGACAGGACCCCTTTGACAACGGCGGCCTTGCGGCTGGCGACCCAGCGGCGCGTGCCCGCGGGTGGAAGATCGGCACGCGTCATCACCGTGCCATCCGGCAGGGTAACGGTTCGCGGGCCTTCGACTTTCTTCAAAAACATGGCTGTCCCCTCGTTCTTTGCGCAGAAAGATGGCCCAGGCCCGTTAATGAGCCGTGAAACCGCCCCTTGTTAGTTCTTCGCATTTTCATATATTCTTTCACACTTCCTGAAGGAGAATGCCGATGGCTGTCACTGCCGCCCCTGCCCCGGTGCTGAATTCGCTGGGCTTTGCCAAACCCCCGTCCGAAACCCGCGTGGTTGTGGCCATGTCCGGAGGTGTGGACAGTTCTGTTGTCGCCGCCGAACTGGCGGCCGAGGGCTATGACGTGGTCGGAGTCACGCTACAGCTCTATGACCACGGGGCGGCGCTGGCCAAAAAGGGCGCGTGCTGCGCCGGCATCGACATTCATGATGCCCGCCGCGTGGCCGAGGAAATGGGATTCCCGCATTACGTGCTGGATTACGAGAATATCTTCAGGGAAACCGTGATCGACGAGTTTGCCGACAGTTATCTGGCCGGCGCCACACCGGTGCCCTGCATCCGTTGCAACGAGCGGGTGAAGTTCAAGGATCTGCTGGCCACCGCGCGCGATCTGGACGCCGATTGCATGGCGACGGGGCATTATATCCAGCGCAAGGGGGGGCTGACGGGGGCCGAGCTGCATATGGCGGCCGACCCGACACGCGATCAGAGCTATTTCCTGTTTCCCACCACGCAAGAGCAACTGGATTTCCTGCGCTTTCCTTTGGGGCATCTGCAATCCAAGGCCGAAACGCGGGCCCTGGCGGTGAAACACGGGCTGGCGGTGGCGGACAAGCCGGACAGTCAGGATATCTGCTTCGTGCCCGACGGCAATTATGCGGCGCTGATCGAAAAGCTGCGGCCCGAAGCGGCAAGCCCCGGCAATATCGTGGATCTGGATGGCAATGTGCTGGGGCAACATCGCGGGGTGATCCACTATACCATCGGCCAAAGGCGCGGGCTTGGCATCGGCGGGCCGGCGGGGCCAATGTATGTGATAAAACTGGATGCGGACAGCCGCGAGGTGGTGGTGGGGCCGAAAGAGGCGTTGAGCACGCGGATCGTGCCAGTGCGCGAAATCAACTGGCTGGGGGATGCACCGTTTGACAGTCAGGACGAATGGCATCTGGCCGTCAAGGTGCGCTCCACCCGTCCGCCACGGGCGGCGATTGTGCGACCCCTATCGGCAACCACAGCTGAAGTGGAGTTGCTGGAACCGGAAGAAGGCGTTTCGCCGGGGCAGGCTTGTGTGTTTTACGAGGATGGAGGCAGCCGGATCTTTGGCGGGGGCTGGATCTGGCGGGGGGAATGATTTCAGGCGCAGTGCAAAAAGATTCCATGCCTCCGGCGGGGATATTTGGGGAACAAAGATCGGCTATAGAGCTTTTAGAACCGCCCGTGCCGCGCGTAATCCCGGCGGTTCCTGATCGCGGCCGAGGCGTTCCATTGTCAGGGCCATTGCCTCTTGCTGGGATTGCGGGTTGTTCAGCACATCCAGCACGCCGCTGGCGATTTTGTCCGGCAGGCAGTTTTCGCCGAGAAATTCGGGCACCACGCGGCTATCCGAGACCAGATTGACCAGTGTTACCGTGTCGGTAAGGGCCATGCGCCGGATGATCTGCCAGCTGAGCCAGTTGAATTTATAGGCGATGACCATGGGCGTGCCCGCGGCCGCCAGTTCCAGAGACACGGTGCCCGAGGCGGCCACGGCCACATCCGCGGCGGCGAAAGCCGCGCGTTTTTCAGGCAGGTCTGCGGCATTCAGCAGTTGTGGCGGGATGGGCCAGTCCGCCACCAGTTCCTGCACCCGTGTGGCAACCGATGGGGCGGCGGGCAGGACAATGCGCAGGTCGGGGCGCTCTTTGTGTAATTGGCGCAGGGTTTCGCCAAAGATCGGCATCAGGCGTTCGACTTCACCACGGCGTGAGCCGGGCAGCACAAGTAGTAAGGGGGTGTCATTGATCCCGTGGCGGGTGCGAAAATCCTGCGCCTGTTCGTGCGTGGCCTGTGGTTCGGCCACCACCGGATGGCCGACAAAATCGCAGCCCATGCCGGCGGCCTGCATCAGGGGTGGTTCAAACGGGAGCAAGGCCAGCACATGGTCAATCACCCGGGCCATTTTCGCCGCCCGTCCGGGCCGCCAGGCCCAGACCGAGGGGGCAACGTAGTGGATGGTTTTGACATGGCTTTGCGCCTTGACCCGTTTGGCCACCCGCAGGCAGAAATCGGGGCTGTCGATGCTGATCAGCGCGTCGGGGCTCTGCTGTACCACCTCGGCGGCGGTCTGCCTGATGCGCTGCATCAACTGGCGGTATTTTGGCAGCACCTCGGCAAGGCCCATGACCGACAGTTCTTCCATTGGAAACAGGCTGTGCAACCCCTGAGCCTGCATCAGCGGGCCACCAACGCCGGAGAAAACCACATCTGGTTCAAGCTGTTTCAGCCCGGCCATGAGCGCCGCGCCGAGCATGTCGCCCGACGGTTCTCCGGCGATCAGGAAAAACCGTTTCATCGGGCCAGCAGAAAAATGCCGTTGTCCTGGGTAATCTGCCGGATGGCGGGCTGGTCCAGAACCAGAACCTTTTGCGCGGCAACGACAACGCCACCGATACCCGCAGCCGCAGCATTGCGCAGCGTGGCCGGGCCAACCATCGGCATGTCAAACCGCAAATCCTGCCCGGCCTTGGGCTGTTTCACCAAGACACCGCGTTTGCGCCAGAGCGCGGCGGGCGTATTGCCGACAAAGCGCAGCATGGCATCGGTGCCCTGAATGGTTTCAATGCCCATCACCATCCCGCCGGCAACAACCGCCGCCTGCCCCACATCCAGCGGCGACAGCGTATCCAGCACCGTTGCCGCCCTTGTGGCATCATCCAGATCCCCCTTTCCGGGTTCCGGGCCGATCAGGCTGCCCCGGGCCAAAAGCAGATCAGGCAGAATTTCATGCGCCCCCTTGACCGCAAAGCCTTTCTCCTCGAACACATCCGCCACGGTGCGCAACAGGCTGTCATCCCCCTGCCCCATTGCCATCATCAGGCGCGGTGCCAGCGCATGCATTGTCGCATCAAACCGCGAGGGATCAAGGGCCGGGCGGGACATGGAACCGGCAAAAACAACATCGGTGACACCCTTTTCGGCAAGCCCGGAAAACAGCTCTCCGAGGCGTTCAAAACTGGTGGGCAGATGCTCCGTGCCGGCCGGCACCCCGACAGCGATGCCGCTGAATGTCACATGAACCGCATCCGAAACCGCCCCGGCCAGAATGCCTGGCAATGCGCCGCGGCCGGCAAGTATGGCGAGACGACCGGCCATGCTAACTGGGCGTCAGGAATGAGCGGTCACTGTGACCGGTGATGAAATCGACAATTTCGCGGACATAGGCACTGCTGGTTTCTTCGCCAAGGCGTCGGGCGCGTTCCTGAAAGGCGCCATCCCCCTGTGCCAGCATCTGGTAGGCGGCGCGCAGGGCGGTGATGTCTTCGCGCGAAACACCGCGGCGTTTGAGGCCGACCAGATTGAGCCCGTCCAACTCGCCCCGCGGCGACTGCACCAGACCATAGGGGATCACGTCATTTGTAACCATGGTAACCGCCCCGATAATGGCACCACGGCCAAGGCGGACATATTGGTGGATGCCGGACAGGCCGCCGATGATGACATCATCCTCGACAACGCAATGACCGGCCAGCGCGGCCTGATTGGCCAGAATGACCCGATTGCCAACCGTTGCGTCATGGGCCACATGCGCGCCGGTCATGAACAGGCAGTCATCACCCACCCTTGTCACCCCACCGCCACCTTTGGTGCCGGTGTTCATGGTCACGCCTTCGCGGATTCTGTTGCGCGCACCGATCAGCAGGCGGGTTTTCTCGCCATCGTATTTCAGATCCTGCGGGATTTCGCCAATGCAGGCAAAGGGAAAGACTACGGTTTCGGCGCCGATTTCCGTCTGGCCGGAAACGACCACATGGCTTTTCAACTCGACCTTTTCGCGCAGCAGGACATCATCGCCCACCACACAAAACGGCCCGATGCGCACCCCGGCACTGATCCGGGCGCCGGGGGCAATCCGGGCGCTCGCGTCGATCTGTGCATCTGGGTGGATGCGCATCTGTCAGGCCTCCTTGAGATCCAGCATGGCGGTGATATCCGCCTCGGCGGCCACTTCACCCTCAACGGTTGCAATGCCGTGAAACTTCCAGATTTTCGTGCCCTTGCGGATCACCTGCATATCCATCTCCAGAACATCGCCCGGAACGACCATGCGGCGGAATTTGCATTTGTCAATCGCCATGAAATAGACGAGGAATTCCTTGTCGATCAGATCGAGGCTGATACCGACAAGAACCGCCGCAGTTTGCGCCATGGCCTCGATGATGGTGACGCCCGGCATGATCGGGGCGCCGGGGAAATGCCCCTGAAAATGCGGCTCGTTGAAGGTCACGTTCTTGATGCCGACCGCCCCCTTGTCAACGACGATATCGCGGATTCTGTCGACCAGAAGAAACGGATAGCGATGCGGAATAATACGCTGGATCAAATCAATGTCGGCTGAAGTAATACTGTCTGTCATATGCCCGTTTCTTTCTGTCGCTTTACTGTTGGATTTGCCTATCAATTCATGCGGAGCGAAACAAGCCGCATGAGCCGGCGTTTCCTATTGTGAGGTCTTGCCGTCACCAATTCTGCTGTCGATCAGTTGCAATGCCTCATCGGTTACATCAATGCTGTCGGAAGCCACAAGGATGGCGCGCCGATCCAGTATGGCAACGGCTCCGCGTTCGCGGACGATTTCATTCAGGATCGGCAGGACCTTTCCGAAAAACACCTGGCGTTCGTTTTCAATCTGCCGGGCAAGGGCGCGTGCCTTGCTGTCCTGCGCCTGGCGGATGCCCTGCACTTTTTCGTCAAAGGCATCCGCGAGTTTGCGGAACTCTTCCGGCGGCAGGGTTTTGCGCTGGCGGGTGAGGTCCTTCTCTTCTGCTGTCAGCTGGGCCTCGATCTTGCGGTTTTCCGCGGCCAGAGCCCGGCTGGCCTCTTCCCGTTCGCGCATGATGCGCTCGCCAAAAAGCGAATCCTTGAACAGCCTTTCCTGATTGATGGTCAGTATCGGCGTGGCCTGCGTGCCGCCCGCCGGCTGGGCCGTTGCCGGGGCAAGCCCCAACATGCTGACCCACAGCACAGCGGCCAGCAGCCTTGCAATGGCCAGACGCGCAAAGACTGGTCTCGGTCCCGGCATTTCAGAATGTCGTTGAAACAGTCAGATCGAAACTGCGCTCAAGGTCATAGGGCTGCTTTTTGATCGCCTTTGAGAAATTGAACCGCAACGGGCCGATTCCGGTTTCCCAGAAAATGGAAAACCCGATGGAGGAGCGCAGATGCATGCTGTCGTCAACAGCGGTGCCGTACAGATTGTCCAGATCCCAGACCGAGCCGGCATCAAGGAACAGGCCGCCGGAAATACCGTATTCCTCGGGCAGGCCCAGCGGAAACTTTGCCTCGACCCGGGCCACGGCATAAATGTTGCCGCCAAGGGCGTCGCGGTTGGGAACGGTCAGGTCGCGCGGGCCGACCCCGTTTGGCTCAAACCCGCGCAGCTTGGAGCTGTTCAGGAAGAACCGGTCGGTCACCCGGCTGTCGCCGGATATGGTGGCGATGGCGCCCCCCTCCAATACGGCACGCAGGGTCACTTCGTCATTCAGGACCTTGGTTTCTGCCCCGAGCAATGCGGTCGTGCGGACAAATTTGTTTTCGCCGCCCAGTCCGGCATAATCCTGACTGAAGCGGAGCAAGACGCCGGCATTCGGGTTCAGCCCGGTGGTGCGTGTGTCATAGCTGTAGGTATAGCCAAGGCTACTGCTCCATTCCTGCCCGCGCGCCTCATCTGCGGCAAGGATGGCCGAAGAACTGGCGTTGACGTCAAACACTTCCGCGCTGGAGAGTGTGTAGCGGATTTGCAAACGGCCGTTTTCGCTGATCGGAAAGGTCAGGGACGGGCTGAAGGTTGCAGTCTTGGTGCTGAAGGCCGCGTTGGAGCGGTTGGAGGTGATGTAGTTGAGATTGACGCCAAAGGCCAGATCGCGGCCCAGCAGGGCCGGCTCGACAAAACTGAATTCGAATGATCTGTCCTTGCTTGCCGTATTGACCCGGAAGCTGAGCCGCTGGCCCCGGCCCAGAAAGTTGCGCTCGGAAAATCCGATGGTCAGACCAAATCCGACATCACTGGAAAACGACGCGCCGAAATTCAGGCTGCCGGTCGGTTTTTCTTCCACGTTCACACCGACCACAACCTGATCGGGGGCCGAGCCCTCGCGGGCATTCACATCGGCCGTCTTGAAAAAACCCAGCGCCCGAATGCGTTCGGCGGCGTCGCGGATCTCTCGCGGGTTGAACGGATCGCCCTCAACCGTGCGGAACTGGCGGCGGATAACCCGATCGAGCGTTGTGGCATTGCCTTCGATGTCGATCCGCTCGACAAAAACCCGCGGGCCCTTGGTGACGGCGAACTCGATATCCAGCACCTGATCCCGGTCATTTCGGGAAATGCGCGGCTCGACACGGACAAAATTCATGCCTTTCTTGATGGCGAGCCGCTCCATCCGGGCAATGGTGTTTTCGACAATCGACGGTGAATACACCATGCCGGAACGGATCTTGGCAACCTTCTGGAACTCATCCGGATCAACACCCTCAAGATCGGAAACCGTGGTGATTTCCCCGACCCGGAACTGTTGCCCCTCGTGCACCTTGAAGGTGACGAAAAAGCCGTTGCGCTTGCGCGCCAGTTCAGAGTTGACCGACAGGACCTGAAAATCGATATAGCCGCGCGACAGATAAAAATCGCGCAAGACCTGTTTGTCAAACTCTATCCGGTCCGCGATGAAGGTGTCGCTCTTGATGATGGCGCGCAGCAATCCGGCCTGTTTGGTCCCGAGCACCCGGCGCAGACGCCGGTCGGAAAAGGCGCGGTTGCCGACAAAGCTGAGCCGCTCGACCTCGACCACCTTGCCTTCGACCACCTCAAAGACCAGATCGACACGGTTTTCGCTGCGGCGGATGATTTTCGGGGTCACCGTGGCGGCATAGCGGCCGGCCTGGCGGTAGGCGTCAACGATCGTGGCGGCGTCGGCCTCGGCCACCGTGGGGCTGTAAACGTGGCGCGACGCCGAGGTGATGATATGCAGCAGGTCTTCGTCCTTCAGCCGCTTGTTGCCTTCGATGTTGATGACATTGATCGTCGGATATTCGCGCACCTTTATCACCAGCGTGTTGCCACGCGGCTGCAGGTCAACCTCTTCAAACAGACCGGAGCCGACAATGCGCTGGTATGAATCGTTCAACGCGGCCGCCGACATGGCCTTGCCTTTGGTGATTCCCGCATAGGACATGATTGTTGCCGCATCCACACGCTGATTGCCGCTGATCTCGACCCGGTCAAACCGGTAGGCACGCGCCTGCGCCTGCACCGGCTCAGCCGTGTATGCAAGCATGAAACCCGTTGAAAGACTTAATGAAAGCGCCATCAGCCCGTGACGCAAAATACCCTTTGCCCGCTTGAATTGCGCGGCTTTTCTGTCCCTGTAAAAGCTCATGTGCCCCGATCCGTTTTTAAGCCTCTTGGGGTCTGACTACCCTCTTGTTGTGGGCTTGTCAAAAAGCGAAAAGCCCCGTCGGTATTGCCGACAGGGCCACGATAGCATCAAACATCTGCGGTGTCACATGTGGATTTGCTGCATCCGGATTTAACCGTAGAGCGTGCCGATAAATGCGCCCATCATCAAGGCAATCGCGATGGTTGCAAGATACAGCAACCGATCCCAGTTGAGATCAAACAACAAAGACAGGCCACGATAGCCGTTGTGAATTGCTTGCATCTGACAAATACCTCGCTGTTTCCTTGGTTTAACCTAACCTAACAGTTGATTAAGGCAAGAATTGGGCAGGATGATTAAAACTGTTGCTATCTCTTGCTCTTGCCTGCAGCGTCTTACTTGCAGAACAGATCGTTGGTCAGCCCGAAGATCATCAGCGACAGAACCAGCGCCAGCCCGATCATCATCAGGATCCGCAATATCTTGTCACTTGGCGGTTTGCCGGCCACGGCTTCCCATGCGTAAAACACCAGATGCCCGCCATCGAGCATCGGAATTGGAAACAGGTTCAGCAAACCGACCGCGGCGGACAGGAGGGCAATGAAGGAAATGAAGCTGGTGGCGCCCTGGCTGGCCATTTCTCCGGATGACTGGGCAATGCCAAGTGGCCCGGAAATGTTGCAGGCGCTGATCTGCCCGGCGATCATGTGGTACATGCCCGACAGGCTGAGCTTGATCACACCATAGGTTTGTTCAAGGCCCAGCTTGAGGGCCTCGACCGGCCCGGCGGTACGGGCGGCCGGCTCGAAAAACAGGCTGCTTTGAATGCCGATCAGCCAGCGGGTCTTGAAACCGCCGTCGGGCAAGGGTGTGTCGCGGCGCCGGGCCGAGAGGGTGATATCAAGGGTTTTGCCCTGCCGCCAGACTTTCAATTGCATCGGCCGGCCCTGCGAGCCTTCGACAATATCTATCATGTCGTCAAAGCGCAGGATGTCCTGTCCGTCAATCGACAGGATGACGTCGCCCTTTTGCAGGCCGGCGTCGCGTGCTGCGGATTTGAGCTGCACGGCCGCAACACGCGGCGGAAACAATTGCGGCCCCTTGGCCTGCGCCTGCTGACCGGCCCGGCGCACGGTATAATCCAGCAACGGTGTGCGCGGCAGCGCATCGGCAAATTCGGCAAACCCCTCGCCCTCGGGCACATCCCGACCGGCAATCTGCAACAGCGCGTCCCCCGGCTGCAGCGTGATACCCTGCACCGGAAGCGGGTATATCTCTTTGATTGTCAGGGGTTTTTCGGCAATTCCGATGAAGATCGCCAGACCGGCAAAAAGGATCGTAGACAGGATGAAATTGAACACCGGCCCGGCAAGAACCGTCAGGGTGCGGGCCCACAGCGGCGCGCCGTGCATGGTGTGGCGCAGTTCTTCCTCGCTCAGGCCCTCGACCGTCTCTCCGTCCACCCCGGAGGAGGCCGCGTCGGAATCACCCAGAAATTTCACATAGCCGCCGAACGGCAAAGCGGCGATCTGCCAGCGGGTGCCGCGTTTGTCCGGCCGCGACCAGAGGACCGGGCCAAAGCCGATCGAGAAAACCTCGGCGTGAATGCCGGACCAGCGCCCGACGATGTAGTGGCCGAATTCATGAATTGCGACGATGATCGACAGCGCCACGATAAAAGCAACCGCCGTAAACAAAAACCCGCCGAACGAGGGGATCAGTGCTGAGAAATCCATGGAGTTTTCCTTTTCGCGCCTCTGTCCGGCGTCTGTTTTGCGTGCCTGTTTCTTTATCGTGTTCCGGCGACCCTAGGCCGATGCCAGTTCTGTCATGATCCTGTCGGACTGTATGCGTGCCAAATGGTCGATCTGCGTGAGATTATCAAGGGTCATTGCGGCATTGATATGGCCACCTTGCTGCTGGAACCTGTCCAAAACCTGTTCAACCACCTGCGCCATTTGCGTGAATTTGATCCGGCCGTCGATGAACCCGTCCAGCGCCCGTTCCTTGGCGGCATTGAAAACCGTGCCGTTCAGCCCGCCGGCACGCAGCACCGCATAGGCCAGACCAAGCGCCGGATAACGGGCCTGATCCGGCGCCTTGAACTCGAGATTGCCCACGCGGGCCAGATCGAGCCGCGCCACCGGCAGCTCACGCCGGTCTGGCCAGTGCAGGGCGTAACCGATCGCATGGCGCATATCCGGCGCCCCCATATGGGCCATGAAGGCGCCATCGCGGAACCCGACCAGGGCATGCACCAGCGATTGCGGGTGGATCAATACCTCTATCTGGTCAGGCGAAAAACCAAAATATTCTTTTGTTTCTATAACTTCCATCGCTTTGTTAAACATGGATGCGCTATCGATGGTGATCCGCTGCCCCATGTCCCAATTCGGATGTGACGAGGCCTGTTCCAGCGTCGCATGCGCCAGTTTTTCCAGCGGCCAGTCACGAAAGGCGCCGCCGGATGCGGTGATGATGACCTTTTCAACCGCCGCGGGATCTTCTCCGACCAGGGCCTGAAACACCGCCGAATGCTCGCTGTCGACCGGCAGGATGCGCGCGCCGCTCTTGCGCGCGGTTTCCAGCAGCAACGGTCCGGCGGAAACCAGGCTTTCCTTGTTGGCCAGCGCCAGGGTTGTGCCGTGCCGCAGGGCGTGCAGCCCGGGGGCCAGCCCGGCCGCCCCGACGATGGCGCTCATGATCCAGTCTGCCGGCCGGTCCGCCGCAAGCAGCAGGGCCGACTCGCCGGCGGCGGCCTCCACCCCGCTGCCGGAAAGCGCCTCTTTCAACTCGCCCAGCCGTTCGGGAAAGGCCGTTACCGCCATATCGGCCCGCAAGGCGCGCGCATCCTCGGCCAGACGCGCAATATTGCGTCCGCCGGTGAGGGCCACGACATCATATTCCTCGATATTGCGGCGGATCAGGTCGATCGTGCTCTGACCGATTGAACCGGTGGCGCCGAATATGGATATGCGCCGCACCGCCATCAGAACGCCGTGATATGCAGCAGATTGAAGAAAAACAGGATCAGCAACAGGGCCGAGGCGCCGACCATGCCGTCAAACCGGTCGAAAACACCACCATGCCCCGGAATCAGCTGCGAACTGTCCTTGACACCCATCCGGCGTTTCAGGGTGCTTTCGGCAATATCGCCCATCTGTGCGGCGAAGGCGACAATCACGCTGATCCAGATCAGATGCCCCCCCGCCCCGGCCAGCAGAACAAAACCCAGCCCGACAAGGGCGGCAAACAGCCAGCCCCCCAAGGTGCCAGACCAGGTCTTTTTCGGGCTGATACGCGGCCAGAACTTGGGCCCGCCAAAGGTTTTTCCGACGAAATACCCGGCCATGTCAGAGGCGATTACCACCAGAACCAACCAAGACATCCATGTCACCCCGCCTTGGGCGCGCAGCAACAGGAACCCCAGGCCGCCAAGCATGATCCAGGCAGAAAACATCCCGAGAATCAATCGGTTATGCTGCATCAGCCCAACGGCCACCAAGGCCGGCGCAAGGACGACCGGCAAGGTGAAATCCGCCGGCAGGATCTGCGCCAGCACCAGCGCCACCGCGGCGAGAAGCCCGACCTGCACCGCCTCGCCCCTTTGCTGCGGATTGGTCATCCTGGCGGTTTCCCAAACCAGCAGGCCGGTCACTACAGCCACCAGCAGCAGATAGAACCAGCCGCCGATCCAGACGCCGCCAATGCCAAGCGTCGCGATCACCACCCCGGACATGATACGCGGGCCCAGATCACCCCATTTCGCCGGCGAACTCATCCGGTGACTGCACCATAACGGCGCTCGCGCAGGTGGAACCGGTTCACGACCTCGACAAATTCCCCGGCGGAGAAATCCGGCCAGAGCGTGTCGACAAATTCATATTCGGCATAGGCCGACTGCCACAGCAGAAAATTGGAAATACGCGCCTCGCCCGAGGTGCGTATGACCAGATCCGGATCCGGCAGAACGCAGGTGTCGAGATAATGCGGCAGGGTTTCCACATCGACATCCTGCGGCCGCAGCCGCCCGGCGGCGACATCCTCGGCCAGCCGCTTGGTGGCGCGGGCCACCTCATCGCGGCTGCCATAATTCAGGGCGATGGTCAGGTGCACCAGGTCATTTTCCGCGGTCAGCAGTTCCAGATCATCCATCAGCGAAACCAGTTTCTCATCCAGCCGCACCCGGTCCCCGATGAAGCGCACCCGCACGCCGCGTTTGAACAGCTTGCGGGCTTCCTTCTCGATATACCGGCGGAAAAGCGACATGAGGCCGGCAACCTCGGCCTGGGTGCGTTTCCAGTTTTCAGTCGAAAAGGCAAATATTGTCAGGTATTTCACCCCAAGATCCGGGCAGGCCTCAAGAATCTCGCTGACCCGCCTGGCCCCGGCATGGTGACCGAACAGGCGCGGCTTGCCACGCTTCTGCGCCCAGCGGCCATTGCCATCCATGATAATGGCCACGTGCAGCGACGGCTGTCTGGTTTCTTCTGCTTCGGCCAAATAAACAGCCCCTTTGCTGATGCCTTGGCCCGATCAGACCTGCATGATTTCCTGTTGCTTGGCCTCAAGCGCCTGATCAATCGCCGCAATATGCTTGTCGGTGATTTCCTGCACCTCATCCGACCAGATCTTGTGATCGTCTTCGCTCATGCCGTCGGCTTTGGCCTTTTTCAGCTTTTCCATACCATCGCGCCGCACATTGCGAACGGCGATCCGGGCATTTTCCGCGTAATGGCCGGCAACCTTGCTCAGCTCGCGGCGCCGTTCCTCGTTCAGTTCGGGGATCGGCAGGCGGATGATCGTGCCATCCAGTTGCGGATTGATGCCAAGCCCGGATTCACGAATGGCTTTCTCGACTTTCTGCACCAGGGATTTATCCCAGACATTGATGGTAACCATGCGCGATTCCGGAACGTTGATTGTCCCGACCTGATTGATCGGGGTCATCTGGCCATAGCTTTCCACCATGATGGGATCAAGCATCGAGGCCGTTGCCCGACCGGTGCGCAGCGACGCGAACTCACTGCGCAGGGATGCCATGGCACCATCCATGCGGCGCTCCAGGTCGTCCAGATCAATTTCGATTTCATCCGACATGTCGTTTCTCTTTGTTCTGTGGATCGAATTGCAGTGTTGTCACGTATATAGGGCTAGTTGTGTACGGTTGTATAGGTGCCTTGCCCTGACAGGATGCCACGAAAGCCGCCGGGCTCGTCCAGGGAAAACACCACGATCGGCAGGTTGTTGTCGCGCGCCAGCGCAATGGCACTGGCATCCATGACCCCCAGCCGTTTCTGCAGGACATCGTCATATGTCACCCTGTCATAGCGTTTTGCATCGCCGTGTTTTTCCGGATCCTTGTCATAGACTCCGTCAACTCTGGTGCCCTTGAAGATGACTTCGCAGCCCATTTCGTTGGCCCGCAGCGTTGCGGCGGTATCGGTGGTGAAATAGGGGTTTCCGGTCCCTGCGGCAAAAATGCAGACGCGCCCCTTTTCCAGATGCCGGACCGCACGCCGGCGGATGTAAGGCTCACAGACCTGATCCATCGGGATGGCGCTGATGACACGGGTATAGACCCCCAGCCCCTCAAGCGCCGATTGCATCGCCAGCGCGTTCATCACCGTGGCCAGCATGCCCATGTAATCAGCGGTGGTGCGCTCCATCCCCTGCGCGCTGCCCTGAAGCCCGCGAAAGATGTTGCCGCCGCCGATCACCATGCAAATCTCGACCCCAAGCGCGTGCACGGACTGGATCTCCCGGGCGATGCGTTCAACGGTGGGCGGGTGCAGCCCATAGCCCTGATCGCCCATCAGCGCCTCGCCGGATATTTTCAGCATGACGCGTTTGAACCGCGTGCCCGAAGCATCGCCGGTGGCAGGTTCTGCGGGCGATGTGCCGGCCGTCTCGCTGATGGCGTTTTTATTGCTTTTGCTCATGGAATTGCCCCCGGGTGGATATGTTTGTTTGCGCCTTGGGGCAAAATGTCGGAAAACGCCCGAAGGTTCAACCGGCAACAAAGGCGAAAAGCATCGTGGCAACAGATAAAGAGCAGATCGGCCGAATTGGTGACGATCCGCGCCGTCCGATTCTGATTGCCGGGCCGACCGGGGCGGGAAAATCGGCCCTGGCGCTGAAAATCGCGCGCGACCGGGGCGGTGTCATCGTCAATGCCGACTCGCTGCAGGTTTACAGTGGCTGGCGCATCCTCACCGCCCGCCCGACGCCCGAGGAAGAGGCCATGCTGCCGCATTATCTGTATGGGCATGTGCCATATCAGGAGGATTATTCGGTCGGTCAGTGGCTGCGCGATCTGCAATGCGTGCTGGCGCGGGAACGCGCCCGGCCGATTATCGTCGGCGGCACGGGGCTATACTTTTCCGCCCTGACCGAGGGGCTGGCCGAGATTCCGCCAATCCCGCAGGACATTCGTGAACAAGCACGCAAACAGATGGCAAAGGATGGCATCTCGGCGCTGCTGCGCGATCTCGATGCGCAAAGCCGAATGCGCATCGACACGCATAATCCGGTGCGTATTCAGCGGGCCTGGGAGGTGCTGAAGGCGACAGGCAAGGGGTTGGCGCAATGGCAGGATGAAACGCCACCACCGCTGATGCCGCTGGCGGATTGCGATACGTTGCTGATCGAGGCGGACCGCGACTGGCTGAACCAGCGCATTGAGCGCCGATTTGACAGGATGCTGGAAACCGGCGCGCTGGAGGAAGCCCGGGCAATGCTGGCAGACTGGGATGCCCGCCGGCTGTCATCGCGCGCCATCGGTGCGGCAGAGCTGATCGCGCATCTGCAAGGGGATCTGTCGCTGGAGGATGCCATCAAACGGTCAAAGACCCTGTCCCGGCGTTATGCCAAACGTCAACGCACATGGTTTCGCGCGCGCATGTCCGGCTGGAACCGGCTGATTTTGCCGTAACGCATCGGCCACGCTTTGCCATGCTTGCACAAATTTGCGTTTTTTTCTGTTGTATCTGTGGGTTATAAGGCTAATCTGGCACAAACCGAACCCAAGGCCGGTATGAGATGCCGACTGATATG
>JALSRG010000127.1 GCA_026984915.1 Marinosulfonomonas sp.
CCGACTGATATGGCAGAGCTTGCCCTGAACACCGCAAACCTATACGCCCGGAAAACCGCCGACAATGATTGATGTTTCAAACGACCAGCCCGATATCCGCATGACCCCGATCCCGCGCCTGGCGCAGGGGGCGAAATGGCGGGTCGAGGCAATGCGCAGCTATTCCAGTGACCTGTTCTTGTGGTTCACTCGCGGTCAGGGCCGCATTGTCATCAGTGGTATCACCCGGGGCTATGGCGCCCATAACGCCATTTTCATCCCCGCCGGCACCATGCACGGGTTCGAGGTTTCGCCGCAGGTGTTTGGCACCGCCGTTTTCTTTCCGAAAAGGATCGGCCTGACACTGCCGCAAGACGCCTTGCATCTGCGCATCCGCGATGCCATGCATCAGGCGGAATTGACCGGGCTTTTGGAAAACCTGCAACGCGAAGTGGAAGGCAGCAAGCCCTTTCGCGAAAAGGCGGTGCAAAACCATGCCGGCCTGCTGGCGGTCTGGCTTGAGCGTCAGACCCTGCTGAGCGAAAACACGGAAAAATCACCAGACCGCGCCCGCCGTCTGGTGGCCCGTTTCACGGAACTGATCGAACACGACTTTCACAGCGGAAAATCCGTTTCGGACTATGCGCAGGCGCTGGGGGTCACCCCGACGCATCTGTCGCGGGTGTGCAACAAGGCCTGCGGCCGGCCGGCCTCGGCCTTGCTCAGTGACAGAATCATCTACGAAGCGCGCCGCCTGCTGGCGGAATCCCGTGATCCGATCAATGTTGTCGCCAGCAAGCTGGGGTTCACCTCGGCCGCCTATTTCACCCGCGCCTTTCAGCATCACACCGGGCAGACGCCTTCGGCCTTTCGCCGGGCCAACTGATGTTTGCGCCGCTGCCCGCCCCACCCTATTACGCCGTCATTTTTGCAGCCCTGCGCAGCGAAGGTGATGCCGGCTATGGCGCAATGGCCGACAAGATGGTGGCAATGGCAGCGCAGCAACCCGGCTATATCGGCATTGAAAGCACCCGCGATGAAACCGGTTTTGGCATCACCGTCAGTTACTGGCAGGACGAAGAGGCGCTGCGAAACTGGAAACAGGTGTCGGAACATCTGCTCGCACAGAAGCTGGGCAAGGAAAGATGGTACAGGCATTATACATTGCGTGTGGCAAAGGTTGAGCGGGCTTACAGCGGCCCGGATCACAGATAGTCAATATCGTTGCATTTGCAACGGTTTTGCGGTAACCTTGCATCCACCCCGACCAAGAAGGATGCGCCGATGAAAATCGAACAGATTCACCATGTTGCCTACCGTTGCAAGGATGCCAAAGAGACCGTCGAGTGGTACAACAAGATGCTGAACATGGATTTTGTTCTGGCAATTGCCGAAAACCACGTCCCTTCCACGCATGAACCCGACCCGTATATGCATGTGTTCATGGATGCCGGAAACGGCAATGTTCTGGCATTCTTCGAACTGCCGACCAAACCCGAGATGGGACGTGACGAGAACACCCCTGTCTGGGTGCAGCACATTGCTTTCAAGGTGAAGGACCGTGACGAACTGATTGCTTTCAAGAATCACCTTGAGGCGAACGGTGTGGATGTGCTCGGGGTGACGGATCACTCGATCTTTCATTCGATCTATTTCTTTGATCCGAACGGTCACCGGGTCGAGTTGGCCTGCCCCGACCCGCAAGAGGAACAGATGCTCGCAAAGCTGGATTCGGTCAAATGGGACATGCTCGAAGAATGGAGCCGGACCAGAAAGGCGCCCCGGCACGCAGACTGGATGCATAAAAAGGAACTCAGCAGCGTCTGACCAGCCGCCACCACTCAGGTACGGGGCGGTTGCCCGGCGCTCAACTGCCCCAAATCCTGCGAACGTAATTCCTGGTTTCGCGATAGGGCGGCACGCCACCGTATTTCTGGACGGCCTCGGGCCCGGCGTTATAGGCGGCAAGCGCCAGACGCCAAGAGCGAAAGCGATTGTACTGCATACGCAGATAGCGCGCGCCGCCTTCGAGGTTTTGCTGTGGCACGCGCGGATTGACCCGCAGCTTGCGCGCGGTTTTTGGCATGAGCTGCGCCAGACCGACAGCCCCCTTGTGCGATTTTGCGTTTGGATTCCAGCCGCTTTCCTGCTGCACAAGACGCAGGAACAGATCTTCGGGCACCCCGTGTTTGCGTGCGGCCGCACGGGCCATTTGCAGATATTCCCCCCGGTATTTTCCGCCATAGGGCAATTGCCCGCCCAGCCCCGGTGTTATCACCGGCGCGGGTTTGAGCCGGACCGAATGGGAATACTGCCCGGCCGCCCGCCCATCGAGCACCGCCGTCTGGCTGCGAAACAGCCCCTGACGCGATTTGGTCGACAGGTTCAGAGATTTTGCCACCCCGGAAACGGGTGCGAAAATACCGATAATCATCAAGACCGTGACAAAAATTTTCACGCCTGCCCCCTCATTCTTTCGCGGCATACTATACCGATTTTCCGATGCAGTTCCAGCCAAAACAAGCGGCGAAATGCCGACGGTTTCAACCGCTTTGTGCTGCTGTGCTGAACCCGCTTGCGAAACCGGACAGTGTCAGGTCAGGACGGGGGATGCCAGTTGTTCGTCTTCAACCAGGGGTTCGGCCAGCAAATCCTCGATCAGCAGGCTGACCAGTTGCGACCGGCCACTGACACCGGCCTTGCGATAGACCGCGTTCAACTGGGTTTTGATCGTGCCCTCTGCCGATTTGCGAAACTTGGATATTTCGGTGATGGAATAGCCTTTGATCAGAAAACCCGCTACATCGCATTCGGCCGGGCTCAGGCCCCAACTGGTGAAATAATCGTTGATCACCTGCTGAAAGGCGCCGCTGGCAACCCGCATGCTGCGTTCAGACTGTTTCTGGCGCTGCCGCATGATCAGCATGAGCCGCGCCTCGATATAGATCGCCAGAAACAGGGTCAGTGAGGCGACAAGCTCAACCATCAGGTGCGAATCCATATAGCGCAACCCGCCTTCGGCCGAAACATCGCTGATGACATCGGCCATGAACATGATTGCGCAGATGACCTGGACAAGGATCAGCAGAAACAGTCCGATGATTTGTCGCTGGTCCCGGGCTTTGGCCATTTCATTTCCTCGCGGTTTCCGTCAGCAGTGGCGTTCTAGCCTTTACAATCTGCGTATGCCAGATGCAATTGGCCGATCCGGCAGGATCTGCCTGCGCGTGGCAAAAACAGGCTCATTCATCCGCCAGAGCCATGTTTCACCCGACAGGGAAGGCTCATTCAGCGGATCTGCAAAAATGCCGTTAACCTCGCCTTCACCCTCGCGCGGCATTGATGTAGGAACATGGTTAACAATGGTTAGATTCGAGGGGACCCGCATGGCCGGCTCAGTAAATAAAGTGATTCTCATTGGCAATCTGGGTGCGGATCCAGAAGTTCGCACCTTTCAGAACGGTGGCAAGGTTTGCAACCTGCGCATTGCCACCTCGGAGAGCTGGAAAGACAAAAACACCGGCGAGCGGCGCGAAAAGACCGAATGGCACACGGTTGCGATTTTTTCCGAGGGGCTGGTGCGGGTCTGCGAACAGTATCTGCGCAAAGGCTCCAAGGTCTATATCGAAGGGGCGCTGCAAACCCGCAAATGGCAGGATCAGTCCGGCAATGACCGCTATTCGACCGAGGTCGTCCTGTCTGGCTTCAACGGCACATTGGTGATGCTCGACGGCCGCAGTGGCGGTTCTGGCGGCGGCGGCGGTGGTGATTATGGCGGCGGATACGGCGGGGCCGGCCCGACCGGAGACAGCTTTGGCGGCGGCTCCTCCGGGGGCTCCGGTTCCGGCCCGGCCGGCGGCGAGATGGATGACGAAATTCCCTTTTAGCGCCGGACCGCGGTTCAGCCTGCATCATCAACGCGTGATCCGTCCATGCGACGGGTTCACCTAAGGTGAGTCCGGTTGTGGTGAGCCCGGCACGGCAGCGGGAAAAGGCCACCGAACAGAAATGGAGCATGTCGCCCCAAATCGAATTCACCGACCTTGGCGAAGGCATTCACCTGTGTGAACTCTGCCGCGCCTCAGCCTGTGCATGCCCGAATCCGATCTGGTGCGACACCCTAGG